>CAZBUL010000001.1:0-54113 GCA_964495045.1 uncultured Desulfobacterales bacterium
GATCCGGCTGGAAAAGGAACCGGGAGGTTCCAGCCGACTCATGGTGGTGGCATAGTTAGATATCCATGAGTTATTGACACCCCCTTTTTTTCCGGAAAACAGGAACCATCGCCATGAAAAATATCCTTGAAGATGTCCGAATCAGTCCGACAGGCTGGATGAAGGCTGCCGGATACGCTGTGCTGCTGTTCATCGTGTACTATTCGGCCCTGACACAGCTCGTCCTGCATGACTGGGGACGGGAGGATTATTCGCATTGCAGTCTGATTCCGCTGGTCGTGGCGTATCTGATCTGGGAAAAACGGGAGCAGCTCGCCGCCCTGCCGTCGGTGCCGTCCTGGATGGGAATGCTGCCATTTTTGCTGGGTATCGGGTGCTTCTGGATCGGCGAGCTCGGCGGGGAATATTTCACCCTGTATTTTTCGCTCTGGCTGGTCATCGTCAGTCTGTGCTGGCTTCATCTCGGATGGAAAAAAATCAAAGCGATCGGTTTTTCACTGATCTTGATGCTGGCCGCATTTCCCTTTCCCAATTTCATCAACGTGCGAATCTCTCTTTTTTTGCAACTGGTTTCTACCAAACTCGGCGTCTGGATGCTTCATGCTTATGGCATGTCGGCCTACCGGGAAGGCAATGTCATCGATCTGGGCTTTACCCAACTACAGGTGGTCGAAGCCTGCAGCGGTCTGCGATATGTCATCCCCATGATGATTCTCAGTTTGATTCTGGCCTACTGGTATCGGGCCGCACTCTGGAAAAAGGCATTCCTGTTTTTATCCAGCATTCCCCTGTCCATCTTCATGAACAGTTTCCGGATCGCCGCCACCGGAATTCTCTACAGCATGTTCGGTGCTGCGGTGGCCGAAGGTTTTTTTCACGGGTTTTCGGGATGGCTCCTGTTTGTGGTGGCTATTCCTATCCTGGTGCTGATCTTATGGGGACTCAAGTGGCTGCCGCCTCGGGAAATGCCCCACGTTGACAATGCGAATCCCGGCAAGGCGGAAATCCCGGCAAGCGTCACTGAAGATGATGCGAAGCGCGGAACAAAAGGGCTGATGCAGCCCGTTTTCATCACAGCGATGATGGTGCTGGGACTGACATTCGGATTGTCTCATGGCATCGAATTCCGGAACAAAGTGCCGGTGTCGAAGCCGTTTTCGGAATTTCCGATGCAGTTTGGCGGATGGACCGGAAAACGCGAAGTCATGGAAGAAAAATATTTAAAGGCCCTTTATTTCAGCGATTATTTACTGGCTGATTATCAAAACAGCACCGGCAGGTTGGTCAATTTTTATGTAGCCTATTACCAGGATCAGCGTAAAGGGGAAGCCGTCCATTCCCCCGAAACCTGTCTGCCGGGAGGGGGGTGGGATTTTAAACAGGCCGGGAATGTGCAGATACCCATGGGTGCAGACAAGTCCATCACCGTCAGCCGGGCGGTTATGGAAAAAGACGGTTCCCTGCAACTGACATACTTCTGGTTTGCCAAAATGGGCCGGACGCTGACCACCCTTTATCAACTCAAGATATATACTTTTTGGGATTCTTTAACCAGACAGCGGACAGATGCGGCGCTGGTGCGGGTCATTACACCGGTGTATCCCGATGAAAAAATCGATGCCGCCGATGCGCGGATTCAGGGGTTTTCGCGGGAGATGGCGGATGTGCTGCGGGGATTTATTCCAGAATGAAGCAGAATAATAACACGAAATTATCATTTTATATAAAGATTAAACAACGGTTATTTCTTCGAAATCAAAATACCGATATTTACCTTATTGCTATCCGCTGGTTCCCAAGCTGGAGCTTGGGAACCAGCGGATGGGTGTATTTTCACGGTAAAAACATAGATATCAGGAATCAACATCTATTAGTCAGCAATAATTGATTATTATCATTTTTTTGAGGGCTGGAAGAGGCGAAGGTGATCTACTTATCTACATTACTGATGTCGCTTTTTGTAACGATCGCGCTGATACCGATGTTCATCCGATTGGCGCTGAGATTACGCCTTGTGGACATGCCGGATGATAGAAAGGTACATACAGCGCCGATTCCGCGTTGTGGGGGGATAGCAATAGCCGTGGGAGCTATCCTTCCGATCGTTTTCTGGTGGCATACTCGCGAATTTATCGGAGCATATTTGGCAGGAGCCGGAATTCTGGTGATTATGGGGGTGATCGATGATTGGCGAGGATTGAATTACCGCGTGAAATTCGTAGGTCAGTTTTTGGCAGCAGCGTTGGTAGTGGGTTATGGAGGAATTCGGATCACCTCACTGGGTTCTCTTCTCCCGGATGACATGCTCCTTCCCGAATGGATATCTGTGCCGATCTCCCTTGTTGTGATCGTGGCTATTACCAATGCTGTCAATTTGTCGGACGGTCTCGACGGCCTGGCTGGGGGTCTTTGCCTGCTCAGCCTTTGTTGTATCGCATACTTGGCTCATCTCGTCGAAAATTCTATGCTGATTTTTCTGGCAGTATCGTTGGCCGGAGCCATTTTCGGATTTTTGCGTTTCAACACCTTTCCAGCCTCTCTATTTATGGGAGATGCCGGAAGTTTATTTTTGGGATACTCTGTCGGAACGCTATCTCTGGCCGTAAGCCAGACTGAATCACCGTTCAGTCCTTGGCTGCCTCTTCTCATTGTAGGATTGCCCATTATGGATACAACGGCCGTCATGTGTTCGCGAATTGCCAGCGGCAGGTCTCCCTTTGCAGCCGACAAAAATCATTTTCACCATAAGCTGCTGCGGATGGGACTGTATCACACGGAATCGGTTTTGGTGATATATATTCTGCAGGGTATTCTAATATCGGCCGCCATAATTTTTCGTTTTTACGGGGATGTTTTTCTCTTAAGCGGATACGGGATGTTTTTCACGATGGTGTTATGGATATTTTTCATGGCGGATCGGACTGATTTTAGGCTGCATCGTACTGGCCCCATGGATACATCCGTCAAGCACCGTCTTCGTACACTCAAGGAACAGGGTTTTTTCATCAAAATTGCTTTCAAAGGCTTGGAAATTGGCCTTCCTTTGTTTTTGATTGCCACCTGTTTCGTACCCGCATCATTTCCCAATTATCTGAGCGTTTTCTCGGCAGCACTGCTTTGCGTTCTGGGGACAGTCTGGCTTTTTCAAAAAAACTGGATGCAACCTGTCCTGATCCTGATCCTGTATATATTCATTCCTTTCATTGTGTATGCAGCCGTTGAAACATCCGTAACCTGGATCGACAGTACCCCACTGGAAATCATTTATCTCATCGCATACCCTGGGCTGATCGTTTTTGTCATTGTCACCCTGAAGCTAACGAAACGTCGGAGCGGATTCAAACTTTCTCCATTAGATTTTCTCATTCTCTTTATCGCCCTGATGGCTCCGATGATTGCAGGCACATGGGTTAAAGAAAAAGATTTGACAGAAATGACTGCCAAAACACTACTGCTGTTTTTCAGTTATGAAGTATTGATCGGCGAACTTCGTGGAAAGATCGGCCGTTTGTCGGCAGCGACGGCTGCCGCCCTGCTTGTCGTGATCCTGAGAGGATGAATCCCCATATCTTTCAATAACCACAGAAAAGGATATGTCCATGTATTCACGTAATTATTTTCTTTCACTGTTAATTGTCCTGTTGCTGGTCGGCTGCGGCGGACCCGAAGCCAGAAAAATGAAGTTTTATAACAAGGGAAAGGCCTTATTTGAAAAAGGAGATTACGTCAAAGCCGGGTTGGAGTTCAAGAATGCGATTCAAATCGATCCGAAATTTGCTGACGCATATTTTATGCTGGGAAAAGTTGAGCTGCAAAAAAAGGAACCACAAAAAGCTTTCGGATTTTTTTCAAAAACCGTGGATTTGAATCCAAATCAATTTTCAGCCCAACTCGAGATCGGAAAACTCTTTCTGATGGGGCAGAAACCAGATGGTGCCCTGGAGAAGGCTGACCTGGTATTGAAAAATGAACCCGACAATGCGGAAGCACAGATGCTGAAAGGGGCTGCCTGGGTCAATCTCAAGAACAACGAATCGGCCAGAAATTATCTCAGTGAGCTGATTCAGAAAGGGCTTGCCCGATCGGATGCCTTTCTGCTGCTGTCTGTGGCCTGCAAAAACCTGAATGATAAAAACGGTGCGGAAACGGCTCTGAAAAACGGTATTGCTTCCAATCCGCAGAACGTTCCACTGATGACGGCTATGGCAGATTTTTACCGGACTGAGGGACGGATGGATGAGGCGGTTGACCTGATGCGGAAGATTGTGGAGATGGAACCGAGTGAGGTCCGACACAAACTTAATCTGGCATCTTTATACTGGACTGCCGGAAACGAAGCGGCGGCCACCGACATTCTCAAGTCTATACTGGCAGCCGATCCAACCAAAGAGGAAAATGTCACACAGATTGCAGCAATCTACCTTTCCAAGAACCGAAAAGAAGATGCCGAGAAAATTCTGAGGGACGGCATTCAGCAGAATGGAAAAAGTTTTACCCTCCGGCTGATGCTTGGGGATGTGCTGGTCAATCTGAACCGGGTTGACGATGCCATCCCAATTTTGAAAGAGTGTCTATCACTAGACAAGGATCCGGCCAATCCGGATATCCTCCGGGCCAAAAACGCGTTGGCCAAAGTCTATCTGCAGCGACGGGAGCCGGATGTTTCGAAAAAATATGTCGATGAGATTCTCAAGGAAAATCCAAAGGATGTGGATGCCCATTACACGCGGGGCAATATTTTCCTGGGTGCCAAAGACGGCGCGGCAGCCGTTCCGGAATTTCGAATCGTCGTTACCGAACGGCCACAGTTTATGACGGCTTATGTTCGTTTGGCCGATGCCCACGTGCTGAACAAGGAGTTGGGACTGGCAGCGGATACCCTGCAGAATGCCCTGAAAGTCAATCCGGATTCCCGTGAAATCATCCGCTCTCTCAGCCGCCTTTTTGTTTTACAAAAAGAGTATGCAAACGCCGAATCCGTTTTGCAAAAACAGTTGGCCGCCGCTCCTGATGATGTCGAAGTGATGGCTGACCTTGGGGATATTTTCGTGAAAACAAAAGACAGTCGTCGGGCCGAACAGATTTTCTCCGAAATCAAGCGAAAACTTCCCAACAATCACCTCGGTTATGCGAAACTCGGTGAGATATACAGTCTTCAGGGTAAATGGGACAAGGCAACAGTGGAGCTCGAACAAGCCGTAACGCTCAATCCCAAATCCGCCCCGTTATATGCCGCTCTTATCAATGCATTTTCCGAACAGAAAAAGCTAACGGAAGCCATTGCGTTCTGCGAAAAACGAATTCGGGAAAATCCTGAGGATGCAATGGCCTATAATTTTTTGGGCCAGGCATACAGTTTGAAAAAAGACTTTACAGCCGCTGAGGCTGCTTATGAAAAAGCCATCGAAATAGAACCTTCATGGCCTTTGCCGCTGAATAACCTGGCCCGACTCTATGTGTCCCGAGGAGATAGTGGTTCCGCCATCAAAAAATTCGAAGAGAGCTTGGCCGCCAATCCAGACAACCCGGCGACTTATTTCTCTTTGTGTCAGCTCTATGAGTTGACAAAAAATTATGAGAAGGCTATTGAAACCTATGAAAAACTGCTTGCCAGAAAACCGGAACTCTGGCCTGCCGTCAACAATCTGGCGTATCTTCTGAGCGATCATGGAAAGACACCGAAAGATCTGCAGCGGGCGTTGGAATTGGCCCAAAAAGCCCATGCCGCCAATCCCCAGAACCCCAATATCTTAGACACACTTGGGTGGACTTATTATCGCATGGCGGATATGAATCAAGGCCTCGAATTATTACAACGGGCCTATATCATCGATCCGGAATCTGTCGGGATAAATTACCACTTGGGAATGATCCTGCACCAGCTTGGCAGAACGGAGGAATCGCGGGAGCATCTGCAAAAGGCGCTGGCGTCTAAAGACGATTTTTACGGTAGAGATGCAGCAGAAACACTGATGAAATGAATAGTCGAATGTGTGTTTAAACGCTGAAATTCATGTGCCATTTGATTAATGGGCTCAACTTCTTTTTATTTTCTACAGGAGGGGCTGTGAAAAATACGGCTTTCACATTTTTATGTATTGGGCTGATGCTATTCAGTATGGGAGGAATGGCTTGGACGGAGGAGGAACCATACATCATCGGGCCGGGGGATGTTCTGGATATATCCAACTGGAAAGACGAGGCGCTGAGCAAATCGGTCGTGGTTTTGCCGGACGGGAAGATATCGTTTCCATTGATCGGTATTTTCCAGGCCTCCGGTAAAACCGTGGCGGAGCTGAAAGGGGAAATTCAGTCCGAAATTATCAAATATATGCCCGATCCTGTGCTGACCGTTGAAGTTCGTCAGGTCAACAGCATGCTGATTTATGTGATCGGCCGGGTCAATTCTCCGGGCAAATTTATCCTGAACAGCAATGTTACGGCCCTTCAGGCATTGGCCATGGCCGGCGGTCTGAATCCGTTCGCCAAAAAAGACAAGATCCGCATTATTCGACAGAACGGCAATCAGTCCGATATCATTCCTTTCCGGTATGACGATGTGGTGGAAAATGCTGATCTGGCACAGAATATCCGGCTACGTCGGGGAGATGTGGTTGTTGTACCGTAGCGTGAAAGTATTCATCCTGCCGGAATAAGGAGAAAGGATGCGATATCAAAGATGGATCGGGCTATTCGGACTGTGGACAACTTTATTGTTGACGTCATTTCAGACGTCGGCCGATGAAGTTCGGATCATTCCTATGATAACGGTCAAGGAAGAATATAACGACAATATTTATTTCGAAAGAAGCGACGGTTTGTCCGACTTTATCACGACAGCATCGCCGGGGTTGAAGCTCGAACGGAATTCCGAGCGGATGAAAGCTGCTCTAACCGCTCGCATCGATGAGCGGCTCTATATAGACAATACCGATCTGAATGCAACCGACCAGGACTATCAAGGGAGTCTCGGTTATGCGCTGAGCCCTCGGTTGACAGTAGGCGCAGATGCCGGTTTTACCCGAGATTCTTCCCCTGACCGTGAAATCGAAACCACGGGCCTTGTCATGAATGCCCTCAAGCGCGACCGCCAGAAGTATGGAGGGTTTGGCAGATACGCGATTTCAGAGATCACTCAAGCATCATTATCCGCTCAATATACCAAAGAGCATTACGAAGAAAACAACCAGAACTCAAGCACGCCGTATTTCCGTGATATGGAGTCCAAAAATGCCAATCTGCTGTTAATTCATGATGTAAGTGCCATACTACCGCAGACAAAAGGTCGCGCCTCCTTTGGATATGCCAATTACCAATATGTCGATTCCACGATCGATAATTATACAGCGATGGTGGGCTTTGGCAGAGCCTTCCACGAATTGTGGAATGTCACGGTAGATGCAGGTGTTCGTTATACCCCATCTCAATTCAATGTGACCCAATACGAGTTCATTCCGCCGTTTTTCTTCATTCCTGTCACCAAGACAGAGCAGACCCAGGGCTGGGGCGGGGTGGGGAATGCAGTCGTGTCCTATAAAGATGATGTTTCCTCCTTGGATTTTACCCTAGCGCACGATATCATGGCGGCCAGTGGCCGCACCGGCGCATCGGAGCGAACATCTTTCAGTGTCAGCATGAGCCGGCGTTTCGCCTATGAATTGACCGGATATCTTTCTACCAGCTATTTTCTGAACAAGTCCGATCAAGGCCAGTATTCCCTGGATGCCATCGATGAGCAGACATTTTATATAACCCCTCGTATTCGATATAATTTTACCCAGGACATGGCTGTGGATTTATCCTATACCTATACCCGGACTGCATATGAGGAAAGTGGAGACAACGATGCCAACCGAAATCTCGTGATGATACGGTTCTCTTTACAATATCCTTTATTTGAATGACAAGTTCTCAGACGCAATTTGTCTGCCTGACCGTCATTTCAAGAAATCAATCATGACATATTAACAATATTCCATTGGAAAGTTATGCAGGAAGAAATTACGAGTGTTCAGGATTATATCGCCATTGTCAAACGGCGTAAGTGGAGTCTGGTGATTCCAGCGGTGATCGTTTTCACTATCGCTGCGGTTGCCGCTTTTGTATGGCCGCCAACCTACCGATCAACATCGACTATTCTGATCGAAGAGCAGGAGATTCCCAGAGATTTTGTGGCTTCGACGGTAACGGGATTTGCGGATCAACGCCTTCAGGTCATCAACCAGAGAGTCATGATTTCTACAAAACTTCTTGAAATCGTCAACCGGTTCGATCTTTATCCGGACCTGCGCAGAACCAAGACGACCGAAGAAGTCATCGACAAGATGAAAAAAGACATCACGTTCAAAACGATCAGCGCCGATGTCATGGATAGCAAAACCAACCGGCCTTCCGTGGCCACAATCGCTTTTTCACTGTCTTACGATGGGAAAATCCCGGAACTCACCCAAAAGGTCACCGGAGTTCTGACATCGCTGTATCTGGAAGAAAATCTCAAAGTCAGGGAGCAGCAGACAGCGGGAACCTTCAAATTTCTGGAAGAAGAAGCGCAAAATGTCAAGAATCAACTGATGAAAATCGATGCCGAACTGTCCGATTTTAAGAAAAAAAACATGGATGCCCTCCCCGAGCTGCTCCAGGTGAATCTCCAAGTACTGGATCGCACCGATCGGGATATCGGGCAGATGAACGATATGCTCAGAAGTCTCAGGGAAAAGGAAAGCGAACTGCTGAGCCAGCTCAACAATTTTCCCACAGATGCGGATAATCAGGACAAGGCACTGCTGCGGGAGCTGAAAGCAAAGCTCGTTCAGCTCGAAAGCCGGTATTCGGATAAATATCCGGATGTCATCAAGATGAAAGCGGAAATCGCCAGACTCGAAGAAAGGCTGGGGGCTTCATCCTCCGGGAAATCTGCTCCTGAAAAACCGGACAATCCTGTCTATATCACAATGGCTTCTCAACTGGCCAGTGTCAAATCCAATATTGGTTCAATGGTTCGGCAGATCGATGATTTACGCAGAAAACAGGCGGAGTATCAACGTCGAATTGAAGCGACACCGAAGGCGGATGAGATTTACAAGGGACTGGTTTCCGAACGTAACAATACCCAGGCCAAATATGATGATTTGATACGCAAGACTATGGAAGCCAAAGTTGCCCAAGGTCTTGAAAAAGGACAGATGGGAGAACGGTTCAATCTCATCGATCCTGCCCGGTTGCCGGAAAGACCGGTTAAGCCCAATATTCCAGCTATTCTGCTCATCGGCATCGTGTTAGGCATCGGAGCTGGAGTCGGTGTGGCTGCCATTAAGGAGTTTTCGGATCGATCGGTCAGAAGCGCCGTAGTACTGACAAAAAATTTTGGACTGCCGGTCTTGGGAAGTGTTCCTGAAATCATTACCTGGGGAGACAAAAAGCGGTTACGGCTCAAACGAATCGCCGCTTTTTGCGGCATACTCGTTGCGATTGCGGCAGCCATTGCGGTGTTCCATTTTTTCGTGATGGATATGGATGTCCTCTGGGCCAAGATTGCCAGACGACTTGATTTGTAAAACTGGAGGGAATATGTTCGGTAAAATCATTAAAAACATATCCGGAATCAGCGGTGAGCCTGAGGGAGCTGACCACGGAAAGGAAATTGCCGGATGGGTGAACCCTTCATATGAAACATCCCGTCCGATCCGGCTGGATCCTCATATCGCAGCAGAAAATCGGTGTATTGCACTGCTGCCGGGATCACCCAGCATTGAGGCATATAAGGTGCTTCGCACCAAAATCCTGAATCAAACACGTGAAAAGGGATGGAATACGATCATGATCACCAGTGCTTTACCCGGTGAGGGCAAAACGCTGACTGCCATCAATCTGAGTCTGACTTTTGCCAAAGAATTCAGCCAGACGGCGCTTCTTGTGGATTGTGATTTTAGAAAACAGAATATTCACGAAGTGTTAGGTATCGAAAGCAGGCTGGGACTGGTCGATCATTTGATGAAAGATATACCGATGAACGAAATCGTCATCTGGCCCGGCATTGAGAAATTCACATTGATCTCGGGCGGTAGAACGATTCAGGACAGTGCCGAACTGCTGGGATCACCCAAGATGAAAATGATTTTTCTGGAAATGAAAAACCGTTATCCGGACCGATATGTTTTTTTCGATGTGCCGCCGCTGCTCAATGGTTCGGATGCCCTGACATTTTCCACCCTGGTGGACGGCATACTGATGGTGGTTCAGGCAGGCAAAACATCGATGGAAGATGTGGAAAGAGCCGTTGAAATGATTCCGCGGGAAAAATTTCTCGGCTTCGTGATCAATCGTTTCAACAGCCATATCAGCAATTATGACACAAAAACTTATGGATATCCCGTTAAAACGGCATCATGATTATTGTGATGACGAATGAAGCTATAGACTTTCTGAAAATTCATTTCGATAGGCAGCAGGGAGGAGATCATACTGTGGTATATCTCTGACCGATAACGCCGCGAAATTATTTTTCAGAAAGTCTATATGAACCCTTTTTCAGGAAATATGGAGTTGCTATGGATATCTTGCAAAAAAAGATTGTTCAGGTGTTTTCGGAGCTGGCGGAAGCCAATCGGATTCAGGCCGGCATCACCTCCCTGATCGACCGGCAGCCGCCCGTCTGCTGGATGGTCACCAGTGCTGCATGGGGAGAAGGAAAAACCACGATCACTGCCGGACTGAGCATATTGGCGGCCCGAAGCAGCGACAAGCGGGTCCTTGCCGTCGATATGAACTGGTATTCCCCCGGTCTGCATCAATGTTTCGGACTGACTCCCGGATGGAGTCTCCCGCAATTATCGAAAGACAACAATTTATCCACCCTTGTATGTGCATCGGGTTTTCCGCATCTGGATGTACTGACCGTTCCTGCCCTGAATGACAACGAAGAAACATCCGGTGCGGAATATGCCGGGCTGGCGCGGGAAATATTGAGCCAGGCCAAAAAAATGTATGATATAATTTTTGTGGATACGTCATCCGTGTTTCCGGCCAACCGGCGGATGACCGATCCGGTCGTACTGGGAAGCGCCTGCGATGCCGCCATCCTGGTGGTGCTGGTCGGTGTAACCCCCCGCCAGCAGGTGAAGCAGGCGCAGGTGCGGTTGACGGGTTCCGGCACGCACGTGGCAGGTGTCGTCGTGAATAAATGGAAAAGCAGAATGTAAGAAGTATCCTCCGTAAAAAAACGAAGAGGTGAATCATGCAATATTATTTCAAACGATATCGTAATGGCATGCATCGGATCAAGCAATGGCTTCCTTTGGTTCTTCTGCCCGTATTTTTTTATCTGTTGACGGAAGCGGCATTGCCGGACAGGTTCTCGGTCCACCAACAAGTAGCTGTTCAGAAAACATCCCCCATCGCCCTCTCCCGAACACCCGTTGACTGCCTGCCCATGGCAGAGTTGCTCTCTCGCCCGGCGGAACTGTTTCTGGATGATTTCGCCCTGATGGATATGACCAAACAGATCCAGAAAGGCGCGGTTCCGGCAGCCAACGATGCATCGGATTTGCGGGATTTGAAAGTTCTGATCGAAGGCTCCATGATGTTGAAGTCGAACAGCAATGAAATCGTTCAGGTGGGATACTACGGATCGGATGTCAATCAAGGCCGATTTTTCGTGAATTATTATTCTCAAAGACTGATGAGCCGTTCCAAAGAAGGAGTCGTTCGCACCATCAGAAATCAGAACCGGGCGCTGGAGTCCGGCAGCACCCCCCAGACACAGCCGCAAAATGCGGAAGGAAACAAGCCGGCGGCATTGGTTGGGGAACTCCAGATCCAAGAACACAGAGCCTTGTGGCGTTCGGAGCGGATAATGCCGTCCGGGGTGATACTTCTGGTCAGTCTGCTCATCTGGTGCATCGCCGCCGGCATCGCCGAGTGGCTGGACCCCTCTTTCAGTACAGAAAGACAGGTTTCCCGCTATCTGAATATTCCCGTGGTAGGCGTGGTACCCAATATGGGCCCGCTGATTCACCGCCTCGAATCGAAGAAATAAGGCATGGCTGCAAGAAGGCTGCTACCAGATGGTTCGACTCTCTGGCTTGCTGGTTATCAGGAATTCTCTCAGATCGCTCTGTGAATTCGTGATATTCAATTTTTTCCGGATGTTCTTTCGGTGCGTTTTGACCGTATCCACAGAGATGAAGAGCTGCTCGGCAATTTTATCGGTAGTCAGCCCTTTCTTGATCAAGGACGCCACTCGGGATTCGGCGGTGGTCAATATATTGGAAGTCGCGCCGGATGCGTTCGTTCCTGCTGTGATATCCCGCAGCATGGAGATGATGATGTCCAACTCGATTCCATAGCGCGCCAGGTGATGATCCGAGCGAAGCCTGGTAACCGTGGGGATGACGCCCGATTCAATTTTCTGTCCGATCCGGTTCAGAATCTCAACGCGTTCGAAGTCAAGATTCTGGGCCAGCGTCGAAAAGGCCCGATTCGTTTCCAGAAGTCGTTCATTTAGAAATTCCAGCCGTTGTTTCTGCTCCTGCAACTGGAGATTTTTCAGTTGCAGATCCGCAACCATCTGCTTTTCGCTGCGTTCCTGATCCTGGATATGAATCGCTCGATCCAACGCATGCCGCATCAATTCGGGGGCAATCGGTTTCTGAAGAAAATCGTAGGCCCCAGAGCGAATGGCTTCGATAACCGTATCCGTATCCGCATATCCGGTCATGACAATGACTTTGGATTCCGGGAAATTTTCCAATATCCGGGGAATCCAGTTCAGTGTCGTTCCGTGGGGCAGTCGCAGATCCAGCAGAAACACATTCGTAACAGGTGCGACTTGCATCAGATCTTCAAGCGAATACGGTTCGGGAAGGATATAAGGGATGAAATTCCACGAAGACAGCATGGCCTCCATGATATCGCAGATCATGGGATCATCATCGACAACAGCGATACGACATGGAGATGATTCATTCCGCGCGAATGTCCTTTCGTTCGGATCCTGTGTATCCAAATCGGTCACGCAACTGTCCAGAGTTGCCGCTGATTCCATGCTGCCATTCCTTTCTCTTTCTGCAGCAAAATTATTTTTCTGAATATCATATTTTATTCTTCTAAACAATTTCTGAATATCATGTCAAGAACATTGCGGTTCATCGCAACCGCCAAAACGATTGCTTCCGCCGTCCAGGATCAACCCCTGCGGCAGATCTTCACCGAAAAGGGTACTGGTTTCCTGTTCCCGGAGGGGAACGGCTTCCGTCAAGACATGAAGCCGTTCTTCCGAAAACCCGATGCCTGACAGCCAATGGGTGATCCGATCGACACGGGCGGCATCCACATCCCGGGATCGATCTCCGGTTTTTCGTGCCAGATGCAGGAGGGCCTGCCCGGCCATGGGCGGATCGGGCCATGAACCGGATAGCAGGGCATCGATCCAGTCGTGAATCGCACTGGGCGGAAGCACCCGATCGATCGGGCCATAGAGAAGCTCTCTGGCACCGATCCGGGACAACGCCCAGAACTGCTGCGGCCGAAGATTTTTGGATTGCAGATCGGCAAGAATCAGACGCCCCAGCCGGATTTTATCCTTGACAGCCAGGCGTTCCATACTGGCGGCGGCCATCTGGATTTCCAGATATTCCTGGGGAGATGTCCGCTTCCGGACGGCTTTGGGGGCAAACAGAAAAGGTGTCAGATCCTGAAAGAACTGGCGCTGGTGCCCGGCACTGAGACCGCCGGCAATCCGCCGCCATAGAATCCACCATTCGGAGCGAACCTGGTTGTGACGGCTGTGAACAGGGCCGGTTTTATAAATCTTCCAGATCGACTTGATCCGATGTCCGTCGAATCCGTCACCCAGTCCGGGGCGCATACAGAAACCCAACAGATTCAACCATCTGATTTCAAAATCGGGTGCCGCGATCCGGGCCTGAATGAGTGACAGCAGCACATCGGCCATGCCGCGGATAAATCCCAACGGCCATTTTTCGCGGGGCCGCTCGATGATCCCGGAAATATCCTTGACCAATGCGTTGAGGAGCGGCCCGGGCACAGACTGCAAGAATGCTGTGCGTAAGGCATCGTGAACCGCTTCAACCCGTGACGCCTCGAAAATCTCGGTATCGGTGATGGTTGGCCCGCTGCCGGCATCCCGCAACTGAAAATGCAGTTTCCAGCGATGATCGCTGATGCGGGAATGACATCCCAATGCCAGTGTTCCGATTTCGGTATAGCCGGCTTCGATCGATACGGGTATCCGAATCTGTTCGCCTTTTTTTCCATATTGAATAACTGTCTGGATGGACGGCAGTTGGGTTAAGGAATCATCGACGGTGATCAACTGACCACAACGGTCGCCGGAACGAAAACTCGAACTGTACAGATCGAAACTGACGGGTTGATTCGTCAGCACCTGAAAATCCTGTCCTTCCAGTTCCATTCGGCTGCCTTCGTCCAGACCGCGCTCGACCAGGCAGACTGCCTGATTTCCCATGCCCGGATCGGCCGTGGCAACACCGATATAGTAGGAACGCGGGCTGCCGCTGCCAACCCGAACCCCGCGGCCGGTCTTGACGAGCCCATAATACGCCGCACCCAGGGCCACCGCCAGATCGGGATCGGGATTGTCCAAAACCCGCGGCAGAGCGGGATCGTTTTGACCGAACCAGCGGCGGATGGCCTGACGGATGCGCTCCTGGATCACCGAGGGTTTCAGCGCGCCGCCGTTGAACAGAATGCAGTCTGGCGCACGGGAAATTTCGGCTTGATGGCGGCTCATAAACCAGCCCAGATGGCGGGTGATGGCAGGCTCCGGCTCATAAGGCAGGCCGAATTCCGTAATCCCTTTTCGAGATGCGGATGTTGGTGGATGGGGATCGGGGTCGAGCAGCGGAAAGAATCCATCCATCAGAATGGATTCAACGCCGGCGATATCCAGCTCTGCCGACAAGGTGCCGCTGATCAATCGGCTGCCTTCTCCCATGATGGTGATTTTTCGGGATGTTACCGTATGGTCAAGAAGCATTTCCTTGGCCTGTCGGCATTGATGACACAGGGTCTTCCAGCGGTCTCCGGTCAATGCCGCTTTTTTGCCCAACCGCATTTCGATGCTGCGGGCCAGGGCCAGATCCATATTATCACCGCCCAAAATCAAGTGATCGCCAACGGCGATCCGCTCGAACCGCGGGCTTCCGGCGGATTCCCTCAAAGAGATGAGGGTGAAATCGGTGGTGCCGCCGCCCACATCACAGACCAAAATGAGCTCGTCGGGTGAAACGTACCGGCTCCAGCGGTTCTCATTTCGGATGAGCCAACTGTAGAAAGCGGCCAACGGCTCTTCGAGCAGGATGACATTATTGAGACCTGCCGCAGCAGCCGCTTCGACGGTCAGTTCCCGGGCAACTTCATCGAAGGATGCCGGAACCGTCAGCACAATGAGTTGATGTTCGAGATACTGATCCGGATCATCGCCCCGAAAACTGTTCCATGCAGACCGGATGTGCGCCAGATAGGCGGCGGTTGCCTGAACCGGAGAAACCCCATACACATCGCTGTCGGACCCCCACGGCAGAATGCGGGCCCGGCGATCCACATGGGGATGACAGAGCCAGCTTTTGGCCGAAGACACCAGGCGGGACGGAATTTTGGCGCCATGATCCCGTGCAAAGGCGCCAACGACCTGCGGCCGATCCGAATCGGCCGCGGTGCCGGACCAGGGCAGTTGCAAGGCTTCCGCAGACAAATCGTAAGTGCCGGGAAGATAGAGAAAGGAGGGCAGCACCGGAAGCCGTGAGACTTCACCAGCACCGGTCAATTGAGGGATTTTGAACAGCCGGATCTCGGCGGCATTTTCCTTGCCGCCCTCCAGGTCGGCGTAAGCAACCGCACAATTGGTGGTTCCCAGATCGATACCAACCACAAAATGTTTATCAACAGACTCCACAGTCTCTCCTCATGGGTCCGTCCGGGGTGCTATATGGGAAACCAGCGTTTCTTCGGGCTGGGAATCCGGTTGAAGCTGGACGACAAGCATGCCCCCCAGCATGAGACCACAACCGATAACCGCCCGCAGAGACAGGACTTCTCCCAGCAGCAACCACCCGGAAACGGCAGCAAAAACAGTTTCAAGGCTCAAAATAATGGATGCATGCACCGGCGGGGCATCTTTTTGGGCCACGACCTGTAAGGTGTAAGCGATACCGACAGACATCAGTCCGCCATAGAGAATCGGCAGCATTCCGTCCTGAATGCCGGTCAACGTGATGGTCTCGGTTGCAACGGCCGTTGTCAGGCTCACCAAGGCACACACCAAAAACTGAGCACATGCCAGTTTGATAGTATCCATTGTCGGAGACAGCCGTCCGAGAATGAGTACATGAACTGCCCAGAAAAAAGCACTGGCCAGAACCCATAAATCTCCGTTTTCAATATGGAGCGCATCCGTTACACACAGGAGATACATCCCTGCAGTTGCCAGGCTGGCACCGGCCCATCCACTCCAGCCCGTTCTCTGCCCCAGAAACAGGCCAATGATCGGCACCAGAATGACATACAGGCCGGTGATGAACCCGCCTTTTCCAGCGGTGGTGTGGACCATGCCGATTTGCTGCAGACTGGCGCCGCAGAAAAGGACAACGCCAATCAGCAGGCCTTTCATCATAAAAGACGTGGAGAAAAAGGAATAACCCGCATCCGGGCGCGTTCCGTATCGCCGGCTGCGGAATACAATCAAGGGAAGGAGGGCACAGGCCCCGAGCAGGAATCGAATGCCATTGAACGTGAACGGGCCGACATGACGCATCCCGGCTCGCTGCGCCACAAAAGCGCATCCCCAGATCAGGGCTGTCAGCAGCAGCAGCCAGTCTGCCCGCCATATCCGCCGATTCCCGGATTTCATTCATTCACCTGCTTATCCGTTCGCCTCAGGTGTGCGGAGATGACCGGTAAAGCGATATTCCACTTTGCGAAAAACGAAGAGAATTCCGTAAACCAGAATCAGATAGAATATGGCGGCAGTAATATACACTTCATAGAAGGCGAAACTGCGGGAAGCGATGAGCCGGGCAGCGCCGGTAATGTCCATGATGGTGATGATGGACACCAGAGAGGTCGCTTGCAGTAAAAAAACCACTTCATTGGTGTATGCCGGCCAGGCCAGTCGAAAAGCTTTGGGAAGGATGATCCGGCGGTAGAGCAGAAGACCGGACATCCCGCAGGCTTTGGCCGCTTCGATTTCTCCGTAAGGGATGGCCTCGATGCCGCCACGCAGAATTTCACATGTATAGGCAGCGGTATTGAGGGTCAGGGTCAACACGGCACAAAAAGCGGCTTCCTGAAAAAAAGTCCAGAGTCCAACCTTCGTCAAAAAGGACTGAAACTGCCCGCTGCCGTAATAGACCAGAAATATCTGCACCAACAGCGGTGTTCCCCGAAAATAAAAATTGAAGGCATATACCGGCATCCACAACAGGGGGTTGCGGTGGGTTCTCATCACCGCGAACGGCACCGCCAGGAACAACCCGACCGCCACACTGGCTGCCGTCAATTCCAATGTCACCACCGTTCCGTGGAGGAGCCGGGGAATACTTTCCTGTATTATGGACAGTTCCATCGATACGTTACGCCTTTCGAATTCCCCGATTGGCCCAGGTCTCGGCCCGCTGCTGAATCGTCATGGAAACGACCGTTATCAGCAGATAGATCAGGGACGCGGCAAAATAACAGGTAAACGGCAGCCGGGTGGCGCGGGAGGCAATGTCGGCATTGCGCATCAACTCTGGGAGCTGGATCACCGACACCAGGGCCGTTGCCTTGATCAGAACCATCCAGACATTGCCCAGCCCTGGCAGTGCAAAGCGCCACATCTGAGGCAGCAGGATGCGGCGAAACAACAGAATCCGGCTCATTCCCGCTGCCTTTGCGGCTTCAATCTGCCCGCGCGGCACAGACAAATAGCTGCCCCGAAAGACTTCCGTGGAGAAAGCACCGTAAATGAAACCGATCGTGGCCACGCCGGCGATCAGGGGGTTGAAATCGATCTCGATGTCGAAAGCATCCTGAATCAGCGTGGGCACCCCATAATACACCAAAAGGATCATCACCAGCTCCGGAACGCCGCGGATCATGGTGGTATAGATACCTGCCAGCGTCCGGGCGACCCGTGAATCGGACAGTTTGCCCCATGCCCCGATTAATCCGAGCAAAATGGCCGCAGCCATGGACAACACACCGACCATGACGGTCAACTGAACGCCTTCCCAGAGCATCCAGCCGTAGCCCTTCAGGTCAAACAGTGGCATCGCCCCTCCCGATACCGGCCTGAAGCCGAATGATTGATGGTTTTTCTGAAAGTCTATCACTGTCCGTAAACATCGAAATCAAAATATTTGGCATTGATTTTCTGATATTCACCGGTGGCACGGATACCGTCGATGGCTTTGTTCAGTTTTTGGCGGAGTTCGTTGTCGCCTTTTCGAATCGCGATGCCCACACCGTCTCCAAACCATTGTTTATCCACATAACTGGGTCCGACAAATTCATAATTCTTGCCGGCTTCGGTGGCCAGGAATCCGCCCAGCATCACGGTGGCATCGGCAATGACCAGATCGAGACGTCCGGAAACCAGATCCATGTCGGCCTCATCCTGGGTGGCATAGGACTTGACCGTTACCGCATCGCCGAACATATCCCGGACAAAATTCTCATGAATGGTTGCCCGCTGCACCCCCACCGTTTTCCCTTTGAGACCTTCCTTGCTGATGGTGATGCCAGCGCCTTTCTTGACGACAAACCGGGCGGGGGTTTGATAATACTTGTTGGTAAAATCGACTTTTTGTTTGCGTTCGTCGGTGATGGACATGGAAGCCACGATGGCATCGAATTTTTTCGACATCAGGCCGGGGATCAGACCATCCCAATCCTGAATCTTGAATTCGCACACCACTCCCGCTTCCTTGCACAGCGCATTGGCGATATCGATATCGAAGCCGACAACTTTTCCGTTTTTATCCATGTAATTGAACGGCGGGTAGGCGCCTTCGGTGCCGATACGCAGTTTTTTCTTTGCATCCGCCGCAACGGCCGATCCCGCCCAGCAACCCAATAGAACCGCAGCCAGAAAGACAATACTCCATTTTTTCATGATTCACCTCGTTCAATGCATTGTGTTGAAAAATCCGGGAAAAATTCCTTATCGATTACCTGTGTTTTCCTGCCCGATCGTTGGCCAGATATCCAGACAAAAACTGCCGACACCGTTCAGACGTTGGCCTTTCGAAAATCTGTTCCGGTGTGCCTTCTTCTTCGACACATCCATTATGCAGAAACATCACCCGGCTCGAGACATGACGGGCAAAATCCATTTCATGGGTTGCGATCAGCATGGTACGGCCTTCTTCGGCCAGTTGCTGCATAACGCGAAGGACTTCTCCGACCAGTTCCGGATCGAGCGCCGATGTGGGTTCATCCACCAGCAAAGCTGCCGGTTCCATGGCCAGTGCGCGGGCAATGGCCGCACGCTGCTGCTGCCCTCCGGAAAGCTGGGATGGATAATATCCGGCCTTGCTCTCGATTCCCACTTTTTTCAAGAGCGCCATGGCCAGATCGACAACATCTTTCTTGGGCCGCTTCAACACATGCACCGGAGCCTCGATGACATTTTCCAGAATGGTCATGTGTGTCCAGAGGTTGAAGTGCTGAAATATCATCCCCAGCCGGGTGCGGATCCGATCGACCTGACGCATATCTTCGGGTACGGATTCTCCGCGCCGATTCTGTTTCATGCGAATCCGCTCACCGGCGATATGAACGTTTCCGGCATCCGGGATTTCCAGGAGATTGATACAGCGCAGGAGTGTGCTTTTGCCGGAACCGCTGGAGCCGATCAGGGCGATGACATCCCCTTCATTGGCAGCCAGCGACACGCCTTTCAATACCTGAAGCGCACCAAAACGTTTGTGAAGATTTTCCACAACAAGGGCGGGAGAAGAGGCCGTATTTAGCAAGATGGTTTCCTCGCTGTGCTGTCTGATGTCCAATTATGGCGGTGAAAGGGCTGTGTTCAATTCTCTCTCGAAGATGTCGAGCGCCACATCCACATCTTCCGACGTGATGATGAGTGGCGGACAGAATCGGATGACACTCTCCCCGCAACTGAGCAAGAGCAGCCCCTTTTTGAAACACCCATTGAGGAGTCTGTCCCGCAGCGGTTTATCGGGTTTCTGAGACGCACGATCGATCACCAGTTCCACTGCCTGCATCAGGCCCAGCCCGCGAATGTCGCCAAGACATTCATAGTGCTGCTGCATCCGGTCGAGACCATCTCGTAGGTTTCGTCCCTGAATTTCCGCATTCTGGATCAGGCCGGATTGAATGACACGGATCGATGCCAGGGCCGCCGCACAAGATACCGGGTTGCCCCCGAAAGTGGAACCATGGGCGCCGCGGGTCCAGTCCATGACATCACTGCGGGCGACCACGGCACTCAAAGGCATCCCAGAGGCAATTCCCTTGGCCATGGCCATGATATCCGGTACCACACCGAAATGCTCGATGGCAAATAATTTTCCGGTGCGCCCCATCCCTGTCTGGATTTCATCCATGAGAACAAGAATACCATATTTTTCGGCAAGGGCCTTCAACCGGCCGTGATAGCCTGACGGCGGCACCACATATCCGCCTTCTCCCTGAATGGGTTCGATTACCATCACCGCCACTTCTTCCGGGGGAATGTAGGTTCTGAAAATTTGCTCTTCGATAAAGCGGATGCATTCAAAATCACATGCCGGATGGGTCATGCGAAAGGCGCAGCGGTAGCAGTTGGCATAAGGAACGTGGGTGATCCCCGGAACGAAGGAGCTGAAGCCTTTTCGTTGAACCACCTTGGATGCGGTAAGGGACAGGGCGCCCATCGTTCGGCCATGAAACGCTCCGATAAATGCGATGGCCTTGTCTCTGCCGCTGTGCCACCGGGCCATCTTGAATCCGGCCTCGACCGCTTCGGCCCCCGAGTTGGCTAGCAGCACTCTTTTTTCGAATTGTCCCGGTGTGATGGCTGCGAGACATTCTGCCAGCTCGATCATGGGGAGATGATAAAAATCGGAACCACATATATGAATCAGCTCGGCCAGTTGAGACTGGGCTGCGGCAACCACATCCGGATGACAGTGACCGGTGTTGCAGACAGCGATCCCGGAAGTGAAATCCAGGTATTCATTGCCATCGACATCTACAATCCACTGGCCCTGGCCTTTGACGGCAACCAGCGGATATTCCCGCGGCAGGGACGGCGAGAGCAGCCGGGCATCTCTGGATATCCAGCTCAACGCTTTGGGGCCGGGTATAGATGTGATCTGATGCGGCTTTTTCATAAAACGCCTTTCCGTAACAAGTCGATGTTGATTACATGCCATGGATTTTACAGCGAGTCAACGAAATATGTTGCAGAATGGATTTGATATTCTCCCGCACCTGGATTATTAGAACCGTTCAACAGGCATCGATTTGTTCAGTGCATCCAGAGGAATCGCGATCATGGCAATCAAGGGATATGCAGGAATTATTGCGGCTGCGGTATTGTGGGGAATGATCGGCCCATTTTCGAAGCTGGCCTTTCAGGAAGGAATATCCCCCATGGAGGTGGCTTTCTGGCGGGCCATGCTGGCATGGGTCATGTTCGGCGGTCATGCCATGATCCGGCGGGAAGTCGGCTTGACGGTCAAAGACATCCCCTATCTTCTGGTGTTTGGGGTGTGCGGCGTATCCCTCTTTTATTTCTTTTATCAAATGGCCGTCCGCCAGGGAGGCGCAGCCCTGGCCGCCGTGCTGCTTTATACGGCGCCTGCCTGGGTCATCGTGCTGTCGCGGGTGTTTCTGAAAGAATCCATCACCCCCGTCAAAGTGGTGGCCATGGTGCTGACATTGATCGGCATTTCGGCCATTTCATGGGGAAAGGAAACTGCTGCGGGCGGAACGGTCAGCTTTTCTGCCATCGCTTTCGGCCTCGGGTCGGGGTTCTGTTATTCCCTGTACTACATCTTCGGAAAACATTTTTCAGGCCGATACAGCGCCTACAATCTCTTTTTGTATGTTCTGCCGATCGGCGCCGCCGGGCTGTTTCCCTGGGTGACGTTTGCACATAAAACCCCCACCGCCTGGATGGCGATAGCCAGTCTGGTGATTGTCAGCACCTACGGCGCCAATTCCTGTTATTATATAGGGCTGAAGTATCTGGATGCGGGGCGGGCGTCCATTACGGCAACCCTCGAACCCGTGGTCGCCGCAGTGGTCGCCTATTTCTGGTGGAACGAGGTTTTCGACCTGCAAAGCTATATCGGCAGTGCCGTCATTCTGTCTGCCGTCATTCTGATGATTCGAAGCGGCGAGAAAAAATGACCGCCGTTGTTCATCTGCCTTTCCGGTTCAGCCATTCGTACAGTTCCGCCACATGCAGAGACAGCGGAAACCGCCCTTCGGCAAATACGCCGTAATCCCCGCCGCCGGCCATGGCCGATGTAAAACGAATGTTGTTGGCATCAAACAGCCAGATCGCACACCATTTTTTTTCGATACTTTCATCAAACGGACTTCCGTTGCGTTCGATTCCGGCTGCATAGCCTTTTTTCCAGATATCCCGCATGATGTCCGTGGCGGTCCGGGTGGCCGTATAGGTTGTTTGAAGGGTGTTGGCATACCGCTGCCAATGACCTGAGACCCATGAGCGGCTGTGGCAGGAAAGGCAGATGGTTTGCATGGTCTGCTGCCGTTTGGCGGTTTCTTCATCGTCGATCAGATAGGCAGATGCCGGATTGCCGTCGAAATCGGTGGGGAGATTCTGGCCGGCATTATTTCGAATAAGGGTGGTATCGGGATTTTTCGGCTGCCTGTGTGCGTAAATGAGACCGAAAATACGGTTGGCAAGGCGATCGCTCACGCGGTGGGTGCGCCGGGCGATCACATGGCCGTCCGTATCGGTCAGCAGGCTGATATGACAGGCCGCACAGGTCGGTGCTGTGAAATCTTTCCCGATGGTCCAGGGAATGGCTTGAAAATCCCACGCGCCCTGTTTGGATGAAAAGATGTTGCCGTGCTTGCTGTGTTCATAAACTTTATAGGCCGGAACATCCGGCCCGGCATGACATTCCTTGCACGTATAGGGCTTTCGGGCGGTTTCCATGGAAAAACCGTGACGGGGGTGACACGATGTGCATGCGCCTTTGCTGCCGTCCGGATTGATCCGGCCAACGCCCTGATTCGGCCAGCCGTCGATGACGGGGAATTCCAGTTCACCGGCATCGGTATCCCGCTTTTCAAAACCGGTCACTGTCAATCGCGTGCCATGGCAGTAAAAACAGGATTCGGCGTTGGTCGAAATATCCGGAG
Organism: uncultured Desulfobacterales bacterium; assembly: GCA_964495045.1. Taxonomy (GTDB): domain Bacteria; phylum Desulfobacterota; class Desulfobacteria; order Desulfobacterales; family Desulfatirhabdiaceae; genus RAAP-1. The sequence goes on from CAZBUL010000001.1 coordinate 23,371, forward strand.
AATCGAAAACCAATTTCCCGGATTTGCGGGAAGGGGTTCCAATGATGGTCTGCTTCAAATCCTGGTAGATCGGGTTTTCCGCCAGATTCTTCCAGGCATGGGACATGATGTTATCGGCATACTGCTCCCTTTCCTGCCGGTGACAGGTGGCGCAGTCGTCTGCACTGACGACGATATGCATGCGATATCCGTTATGTGAAACCGTGTCGGCATGAGACTCCGCCCGCTGGGTATGGCACTCGGCACATCCCACGACAACGGTTTTCATGGATTCCGGAACCGATGTTCCGGAGACTTTGCGGACAAGATCCGCCGCGGCAAAGGCCTTTTCCGGGGAAACCATCGCATGACGACTATTTTTCCAGTCCGCAACGATACCGGGGTGAACTGAGGCATGACAGCCCAGACAGGCCTGTGTATCATCGCTGATGATCGGCACGTCTGCGCCATACCCGGACTGCGGAATCAGAATCATCCACAGGAACAAAACTTGCGATAATGTCAACAAAACTTTCATGGCGTCCTCTTCCCGGCGTCGATACTGACTTATATGCTGCTGAGCGCCATCAACCGATACACCAGCATGCCTGCCAGCCAGGCAACATCTTCGGGGGATAGGATGTCGCCAATCGTATCATCAAAAAGGATATTGGCTTCGGAGGGAAATTCTTCATCGCCTTCCCAGAGAATGAGCTGAACCGGAATCCGGGGAAGCACCCGAAATTCGAAACCGGCGTCTCCGGCAGGAATGGCATGTCCGCCCAGGCGTTCTGCCGCCCGAACGAGTCCTGAAACATTGGCGCCGAAAGTCTTTTTCAGCGGATCGATGGCCCGTTTAACAAAGGCACTGAAATAAAACGAGGCCCCCTGGATTTCGCGGTAGGCAACCCAGTTCCCGGTCGGAAACAGCATCCCGCCGGCCTGAAGATAATGGAGAATCAGTACCTGTTCCTGAATGGGAACTTCCTTGGGCTCCGCTGCCATTTCGGTAAAAGTGAAATCGGGAAGATGGATGAGATACGTGCGATTCAGAAAAGGAACGATCATCCCATCGGCATGTTCTTCGAAGCCGGAACGTTTCAGAATGTCTGCGGGGAACTGCTGCTTGAGCGATGCGACCGCAATGGCCGCTGCGTTGAAATAATCATCGATTCGGGGCATATCACCTGCTTTTCATTAAACGACAAAGCCCCGTGAAACCGGGGCTTTGAGAAAAAAACTGCTTAGAGGGGTTCACCGATTAAACTTCGAGCCAGGAGTCGGAATACAGAACATTTCCCAAAATGACGTTGGTGGTTTTGGCATAATCCTGCATTTCCTTGGACAGTCCGGCCATATTTGGCTGGTTTCCGTCCATGATGCCGTAAATCATATCCACGATATCCTGACGTTTTCCCTTGGCTATGATGGTTAGCTGGTCGTCCAGCGGATCGGAGATGACCGAATACATGCCATATTTTTCGAGCATGACCATATATGTCTGATTCAATATGGGCCGCAGATGGGTCGGCGGACCGTTGGAGATGTTGGACAGTCCGCAGGTGCTTTTGGCGCCCGGAGCGATGTCTTGAATCATGGCCTGAAAATTCATCAGGCTGATGAGCTGTGGCTGCTGGATGTTGACCGGTGTGACAATTCCATCTACCCATATCTTTTCATTGGGGATACCGGCCTCATTGGCGGCATAAAGCAGTTCTACACAAAGTGCAGCCCGTTCGTTTTCATCCCGCGGCAGGCCTTCCGGGCCCCACATCAGGGCGATAAAATCGGCGTTGTACTTGGCGGCAATCGGAATCATCCGCTCGTATCGCTCCGGACGGCACATGATCGAGTTGATCAGCGGGGGCAGTTTGCAGACCTTCAGTGCGGCTTCAATAGCATCGATATTGGATGTATCCAAGACCAATGGTACATCATCCACAACTTCCTGAACCACCTGAACCACCCAGGGCATCAGATCCACCCCGTCTTTTTTGGCCGGTCCCAGATTGATGTCTATAAAATCCATTCCCTTCGACTTCTGCAACAGGGCTTCTTCCTGAATAGGCTTGGGATCACGTTCTTTATAAGCCCGACCAATTTTTTTGTTGATAACATTCAAGCTTTCGCCAATTAAATACATACAACCTCCTTGGGTGAATATGGTGTGGGTAGGGGCAATGAACGGCATCTGCCCAGCCCGGATTTCAGGGCAGACACAGGATCCGCCCTAAATCCGGATTTTCTGACCCTTTTCAGGGAAAAGAAATCATCTGGCTTTTAAAAACGCCGGGATATGGGCCGCTTCTCTGGGGCCGACCGTGATGGTCCAGCCGGTGAGTTCTTCTTCTACATCTCCGGCAATTGCCGCAGCATAACCCGGAATAATGAGTTCCTTATGCTTGATCTTGTCGGCAATGCCGCTTTTCTTGACAAACATGCCCACATCATCGCCGGAGAACTTGCCGGCTGCCCAGGCTGTCATGACCGACAGACCTTCGGAGTCTTTGATCAGCAACCATGCCGGTACCCGGCTGCCTTCAATTTCACCGGATACGATAAAATAGGTGAGTGCAAAATTGGTGGTGACCAGAACCGGCGAGTTCTCGTTCGGGTTGCCAATTTCGTAAATCCCTTCGACGACGGTCATGGGCCGTTGCGGGTCGGTAAATATATTGAGTCGTTCGAGAAGCAGCGGAAAGACGGACTCGCCTGTAAAATTGGAGAGTACCACGATCCCCGCATATTTGGCGATCAGCATGCCAGCGATCAGGGTTTCCATGTCAAGATTGGAAGCCATTTCACAGGGGAATGCAATGGTTGGAAAACCCAGCGCCCGATTTCCCTGTTTCAGGGCCGCGCGTCGGATGACAACCTGATCTTCGAGAGCCTGTTTCATCTCCCGGGAACCGGAATCGATGACCAGATCCTTAAGCCCCATTTCGGTCAGCTTGGTGGTCAGGGGAATCAGGGCTTCAACCGAATCGGCTTTTACCGCCAGCGGCAGATTGTTTTCCTTGGCCAGTACGCCGAAAGCATCAGCATTGGCTGCGGTGGCTGCATACATCAGGGGTTTTTTGAATTTACAGGCGTCAATCCCGGCTTTCATGACATCGGCATTGTCGGTCATCAAAACCAGATTGAATTCTGTGGTTTCGGCAATCAACTTAGCTTTTTCAGCAAAAGCGGCTTTGTCACCATTGACATCTTTCAGTGCGACCAATTCTGGACGAAGATTCAGGCCGACACGTTCGAATTGAAAAGCATTCCATACTTTCAGCTTGGTTTGAAGGTCGGCAATCGCCATACTGGATTCGACCACTGCCGCCAACCCAGTCTTGTTGAAAAAGGTTTTCTCATGGCGGTAAAGAACGGTTTCACCGCCGGAAGTCAATGCCCGAACACCTTTTCCAATAGCTACGGGCCGAATGGGCGGAGCGGAGGCTTCAGCCAGTTTTTCTCTGGCCTCCTCGGATACATAGGGACAGCTATCCAGTTCCGCCTTGCTAGATGCCAGATTCATGGCAAATGCCAAGCAGGTCGGAACCCCGCATTCCTTGCAGTTTGTTTTTGGCAAAAGTTTGAAAATCTGAATACCGGTTAATGCCATTGTTATCTCCTTATTTGTATTCACCAGGAACGCAAACGGTCATTTGCGTCCGGAAATGTTGTTGGCGCGTGAACCCACCATACAAAAAAGCAGGCTATGACCGAGGACGAATGGCTGAAGGCCGATGCTGTTCAGCCTTCAGCTTTTCCATCTTCAGTTCATGATACCGGGCCTATCAACCGCCGATGATCGACGGCATGGACAGGGCCGGATGGCCTTTTTCCTGGAGAAAAGGCATAATTTCTTCTTCGGTGATGCCCACGGTTTCGTCGGCAATCATATCGTAGAAATTGGGAATCCCCATCTCTTCTCCGCGCTTGACGATTCTCTCTTTTAGCTCTTCTTTCAGAGCTTTCGGCATCCAGACCATGCGGTGAAGCCCGCCATCACCCTTAATGAATTTTCTCTGGGTGATGTTGTATTTGGAATGGCCGACAAATCCAGGTGAGGATGCCCCACCGCCCATGACACCGGCCAGGGTGGTGAACTTCATGCCGCAGGGCGTTTCACCGGCATAATCACGTCCGACGGTCATGACGCCGTTGCAGGTGGGAAGTGTAGCGGCGATACATTCGCAGCATCCGCAGGTGGTCATGGGATCGGTGACCATGGAGTAAAAATTATAATGTGTCACGGCTCCGCGAGAGGCTTTCAGAATGAATTCGTTGACGCCCTTGAACTGACCCAATACAGAGTCGAGACATTCCCCTTTTTCAATGGGCTGATTGGGGCCCGTGGGATTGATTTCATAAGAAGCCTTACAGTCCATCCAGTTGTATGCGCCGCAAAGACCGGTTCGTTCCGGGCTGACGGTGCAGACATGGTTGGGTGCAAAAGACTGGCAGAGCGTACAGGAGTAAAAAATCTCTTCGGCTTCATCGGTCATCTTCTCAACGCGCTCATCCCGCATTTTGTATTCGGCGCGGGCACGGGTGGTAAGCTTGTCCACATCGTCCTTCTGGGTAAAAAGCGTTACCTGAATCTTGTCAAGAATCTTTCCAAAATCCTGGTGTAACTTGGCATGAAGCACAACCCCGATGTCTTTCAGTGAGAAGCCTTTATCCACGGCGGACTTGCTGACCCGGACCCAGGAAATATCCCGCTGTCCGATGTGCATGATGCCCTGAATATAATTGATAAGATGGTGGATCTGGCGTTCCAGAATGGGTTCAAAATCAGTCTGGAATTCGCGGCCCGCGACCTGGACATAAATACCCAGGGAGAAGGTGCCGCCTTCTTTCACGTCCTTTAAATCCGGTCCGTCAACAATGACTTTACCGTCTTCGATTTCATTCATTTCCGCCATTTTGACGAGCTCGGTACACTGAGTCTTGCCGCCACCGCACTGGCAATACAGATCAGCGCCGCGAACCCGCTCGCCCTCATAGGCCGGGCCGAAGGCGCAGGGGATATCGATCTTGGAAACCGTAACCTTGAGGCCGCGGACTTCCACGGATTTCTGAACCATATCCTCATGCTTGACATTGGCCACAACGTGTTCGTAGGTACAGATACCGGTCGGCAGAATTTCTGGAATGTCGGTGTCGGCCAGGGTCGGGAAACCCCAGTTGACGCATCCAGCCGCTGCCGCTGCCCATTCTGCATTGACATCCCCCAGGGCATTGACGAAAGCGAAAATGCGGTTTTTATTGTAAAGCAGCATTTTTTTATAATCACCGGGTTTGATACCGCCGAAGGCCATGGCGGCCCGGTTGGCAAAACCCAGCGCGAAAATGGCCGAAGAAATATCCGGGCCGAATGGAACGATACGGGTGTTCCAGCCGATCTGGACACCGGCTTCCAACAGTTGTTCGGAAACAGTGGTGCCATTCTGATTGGCGGCGAGGAAGATATAGAGACTGCGTTTCTGATATTCCTCGACGATCATCTTGGCGATTTCCGGGCTCGGTGCAGCCCCCACGATAGCGGCAAAACCAGGCGCAGAGCCATCGACAAATTCAACACCGCGCTTACGGAAAACGGTGTCGTCGGCGGCGCCCAGCCAAATCTTTCCGGCGGTTTCATCGATATCTTCGGAATGGAGATAATAATCCGGTTCATTCAGATAACGAAGGGCTTCTTCGATTTCGAATGCCAGCAGGGCGGCCATACCGGCATCCAGCAGGGGCCCCAGGTAAGGCAGGTGGTGTGAGCCCTTGACATGGGGGGGCAGCAGACCGCGGGCGAATTCCAACGGTTTTTTCATGTCTTCCAGGGTTTCAACTTTCATGCCCAGAAGGGAGTAGATAACCGGCAGATAATAGGCTGTGTTGGGAAAACCGACTTTGGTATCGGCATTGTAGGTAGCCAAAGCTTTTTTGTATTTACCTTCGACTTTCGAAACGATGTTATAGCCGCCCTGAATGGCCGCAAATGCAACTAATCTTGACATATAAACTCCTCCTTCGTTGAGGACTTAATTGAATCTCTTGTAATGACACGGGAAAATGCATCGAAAGATGCGTTTTCCCTAAGTTATCCGGATTAAGCAGTTTCCAGTTTCTGGCGGTCGGCCATATCCATCAGTACGCGTTCTCTGGCTTTGTCGATGCCGAGGGCTTTGCGTTTTTTGTCGATATGGGCGATCATCTTGTGGGCGTGTTTTATAGGATCGGGTTCGCAGTCCCACATGCCGCCGTAAATCTTTTCCAGTTCGTTGAACATGTAGTCCTGGAAAACCGGTGCGCCACTCATCGGCAGATGGAGGCCAAATACTGTATAAACACCGGAAGCCACAAAATAATGACCGATGCTGATGGCTTTTTCGCTCATCCATTCGGGCGCGCTTCCGGCTGCGGGCAGATCGCAGATGTCTTTGCCCAGACCGCCGGCTTTGACGACTTCCGTGGCGGCCAGAAGAATCCGGCTGTTGTCCACGCAGGAGCCAAGATGCAGAACCGGCGGAATTCCGACGGTTTCGCAAACTTCGGCAAGACCTGGTCCGCAGAATACGGCCGCGGTTTCCGGCGACAGAAGCCCTTCCATGGCGCATGCAATGCCGTTGCATCCCGTGGTCAGAACGATGACGTCATTTTTGATCAGTTCCTTGACAATGGCGATATGGTCTGCATTGTGGCGGGTTCTGGCGTTGTTGCAGCCGACCACGCCGGCGATACCCCGGATGCGGCCGTTGATGATGTTGTCGTTCAGGGTGTAATAATCCCCGCGGAAGGTGCCGCCCAGGTGGTATTTGATTGATTCCACGCCAAAGCCGGCGATCTGTGTGGCTTTGTGGCGGGGGATCATGACTTCGACCCGGCGGTTGGTGAAATTGTCGATGGACATGGTCACGATGCGTTTGGCGTCTTCCATGGCATGGTGTTCGTCAAATTCGATGTGAATGGCGTTGTCTTGCTCCATCTTGGCGATGGGGTGGGTGGTGATGAGTTTGGTGTGAAAGCATTTGGCGACATTGGCCAGGTTCTGGAAAATGCACTGGACATCTACAACCATGGCATCGCAGGCGCCGGTAATGATGGCCAGTTCCTGCTGCAGGAAGGTGCCTGCGGGCGGGACCCCGTGACGCTGCAGCATTTCATTTCCCGTACAGCAGATGCCGCTGAGCTGAATGCCTTTGGCGCCTTTGGTCTTGGCGTAGTCGATCATTTCCTTGGACTGGGCCGCGGCAACGATCATTTCGGAGAGAATGGGTTCATGGCCGTGAATGACGATGTTGACATGGTCTTCCTTCATGACGCCCAAGTTGGCTTCGGCCTGAATCGGGTAGGGTGTTCCGAACAGAACATCCTGAAGGTCGGTGGCCAGCATGGACCCGCCCCAGCCGTCCGCGATGGCGCAGCGGGAGCACTGCTTGACCAGATTTTTATAATCCTGATCCACGCCCATGTGGGTGCGGTGCATGATTTCAACGGTTTCACGGTCGATGTTCCGGGGCAGAACTCCCAGTTTTTTCCACCTTTCATACAGGGGGGCGGGAGCCCTTCTCAGGTAACGGAGCTCTCCGGAATGCTTCCCCCACTCATTTATGGCATTTTCTGCCACTTCCAGGGCGATTTCATCCAGATCCCGGTCAACCGTTTTGCCGTCAACTTCAACGGTGGTGGCAACATCCAAATGCGGAGCAATGGCAAGCAGCTTCTGCGTATCCTTGATCCGGTAATCGTTAGTTTCTTTTTTGGCAACAGACATGAAAACTTCCGCAACGCCGCGGCCGTGATCCGAGTGGGCCGATGCACCGGCTGCCACCATCCGGGCAAAATTTCGGGCAGCGATGGTATTGGCGGTTGCACCGCAAAGGCCTTTGCGTTCATCTGGGCCGTCGGTTTTGGTCAGCGGCAGACGGCAGGGGCCCATCGCGCAGTTCTTACAGCAGGTTCCCTGAATGCCTATATTGCAGGGTTTCATGGCTACGGCGCGGTCGAATATTGTTTCAACGCCAAGCTCTTGAGCCCTGCGGATCATTTCCTGGGTTGCGATATCAATGGAAGCACCAACCGGATCGGCCAGTTTGGGTGCTTTAGCTTCTTTGACTTCTTTAGCTTCTTTGACTTCCACTACTTTTTTTAATTCTGCCATTTGAGGTTCTCCTCATTATTATAGGGTATTCTGGCAATCCTGGCATCTCGAAATAAATTGCCAGACAAAAAAATCGGTATCAGACTCTGCGATGAATTCGGTTCAATTGTTCAAGGATTTTTTGAGGCGCTGTCTTCTGCACAGCCGCCGGTGTTTGAGAAACGGCCTCAACGGATGCAGACTGATGCTGAGCCGTGCGTTCTTCACGCTCTTTGGCTCTCTGCTGACGGAGGGCTTCTTCTTCGGCTTCACGTTTGGCCACTTCAGCAGCAGCGGCTTTGGCTTCCGCATCGGCTTTCGCCTTGGCTTCGGCATCGGCTTTGGCCTTGGCATCTGCTTCCGCTTTAACCTTGGCGTCTGCGGAGGCTTTGGCAGCAGCATCGGCTGAGGCTTTGGCGGCAACTTCGGCATCCGCTTTGGCTTTGGCCTCCAGAGCGGCCGTATCTACAGATGGCGCTGCTGCCGGTGCTGGTGCAGCAGCCGGTGCCGGCGCGGCTTTCACTTCGACTTTGGGTGCGGCTGCCTGGGGTTTTTCAGCCGGTTTGGGAGCTTCGGCCTTGGGGGCTGCCGGAGCAGCTTTGGCTTTTTCTTCTTCGATGGTGAGATTTGGCGCCGGTGACAGAGATGCCAAATTGAGGTCCACATCGGCCAACTGTTTCTTGACGGGAGCGACATCTGTGGCTTTTCCGCCGGCAACCAGCAGGTCGATGAAGGATTTGACCATGCGGATGGCTTCGGGATGCCGCATGATGAGAATATCGGAACCGGCCATCAGATAGGTGGCGGCGCCGACGGCTTCCATAAGGATACCGCGTTTTTCCGGATCGCCCAGCGTCGGGGCTTCAGCGGCGGTCTGCTTGGCTTCTTTGCACTTCCAGACTTCATTGCCCAGATTGTTGATGACAGGAAGCTGAAGTTTATCGTCTCCCTGAGCCATGGCGGCCATTCGGAGACGTTCCATGACGGAGTAGGAATATTCCAGACCGTATCCCAACCCACCGGTGGTCGGATCGATGATCATCCGGCTGGACGGCATCCCCAGATTTTCGAGAAGGATGTTGACCTGTTTGGCCAGGTTGACGTCGATGGGAGAAGAGGAAATAACGGTGTGGCCATAGCCCATGGCAGCCGCCCCGATCCCCTTGTGGTTTTTGTCTTCCACCGGCCCGATTACGAGATTGGCACCCTGGCAGTCTTCGGCAATTTTCTTGAACACCGCTTCGTCTTTCTGGGCGTTGGCACAGCCCCAGATGATCAGCGGCACATCGATGGCCGCCAGCACTTTTTTGACGGTGGCGGATGCATCTTCCGGACTGGCGTTGCTGGCGTTGGGATCGATGCTCTTCAACTGAAGGACGATCATTTCCGCACCGAACTGATCCACGCATTTTTTGGCCCAGGCCGCCGGATCGGAAACCACATCTTTAAAATGAGACAGCGCGGCTTCGGCCCAATCTTCGGGTGCCATATCCCATATTTCCATGGCGATCCGGGGTTTGTTCGGCATTTTGCCTTCGAACTGATAGAACGGGTAGCAGGTTTCTCCTCCGACGGTGACGGACTTGGGACCTTTGCCCAGAGTGATTTCCTTGATACCGCCGGCGTATGATTCTTTAAAAATGTCTAAGCCCAATGTTACCTCCCTCTTTAGATGGTAAAAAGGTGTTAGAAATGAATGACTCCATGAATACAAACTTCAGACAGTGGGCCGGCACCTTGTGCCGTTCCCGGATGAGATATCGACCCCCTTTCAATAAAGTGCAGCCATTATGTGTCAATTAATCTACCGCAGTAGTTAATATGTCGATTTTACAGTTGTTATAGCATTTTGCGTCGCTGTTCGACCTTTTGTGGCGGAAGGTCGATTCTGGATCGGATCAAATTTCTTTGGAATATTACCGCCTATATTAAGATGAGCACTTTGTCAAGTGATGTTGAAAGAAATACGAAAAATATCGATTTAGCCCTTCATTTTTCAGACATTGAAAAATGAAGGATCAAAGCCCTGTTCCTGCGGCCAGCAATCAGGGCGAGATGGTAATCGTTGCGATCAGAACGATTACCATCAACGACAGGGGATAATAACTGCCCCGGTTGAACAGAATCATGGCGTCCTGACGTGACTGGGACGACCAGAGCCGCAATGCGGGCAGAAGCAGCAGAATCACCCCGGCGCCCAATGCCGCAATCGGGTAAATCGTCGGGTAGCATACCGGTGCCAGCAGAAAAACAGCGGTATTGAGCGGCAAAACCAGCAGAATGCAAAACAGGATGACAAGACTCGATCGCCGGGCTCCCCTCTGCACAGGAAAGGTTCGGGCACCGGACTGACGGTCTGTATCCGCATCGGTCCAGTCGTTGGGAATATTTTGGCCGCCGATTTCCCAGAAAAAGAGGGTTAAAAAAAGGGCGGACAAAAACCAGGGAGAAGGGTGTGGATCAACGGCAAAGACGGCCGCCATGGCGCCCAGGGTTTTGACGATGCCGCTGATGAAGGTACGGTAATGACTGATCCGCCACAGCACGCAATATAAGGTTTCAAGCACACATCCGGCGGCGAATATCACCAGGCAGGCCGGATTCAGCAGATAGGCCCCGACAGCCGCTATAAACGCCCAGGATGCCGTCCAGGCCAGCCCTTCGCCAAAAGTCACAAGTCCGCAGGCCATGGGATGACGCACTAAAACGGCATCCAGATCTCCATCCGCAGGGCAGGCAGAATCGTGGAGACCTGCGGTTCGTTTGTCCGGCAGATAATCCACCATGTCGTTCAACGCATAAACGGCCGTATAACCGGCGAATGTGGTGAGCAGCCCGAGGATTACGACATACCAGGAGGGAACATAACCCGTCCAGATCAATGCCGCAAAAATCGGCGTCGTCATATCGATCAGGCCGTGCGGTGTACGGGACAGGGCCAGAAAAAGTTTCAACCGGCTTAAAGATTGGGGGAACGTGCGGCGCTGAAAAGATGTCATGAATCTGTCCTGATGTATTAAATTGCGTTATTGCTTCATTACCCTTTTTCGCCGTGCAATGCAAAACCAAAATGCGGGAAAGTTTCCACCGGACATTCACATTTCAAATTGATATTTTGATGAATTTGATTTACAAGCCATGCCATCATCAGTGACCGCCTTTTGCCCGTAAAAATGGGGCTTTCGTCTTATCCAGGAGGAATTCATGGTCTTGCCTTTACTCGACAATCTTTCAAAACTCGAAGAGATGCGCCGGGAATCGATACGGGGGGGCGGAGAAAATCGCATTACCGCTCAGCACCGGAGAGGAAAGCTTACAGCCCGTGAGCGCATCGATCTCCTGCTGGATGAAGGCTCTTTCGAAGAATTCGATACGCTCAAAACCGGCAGGGGAGGCTCTCTGGGAGAAGACAAGCATCAATATCCCGGCGATGGCGTGGTAACGGGTCACGGCACGATCGACGGCCGGGAAGTGTTTGTCTTCAGTCAGGATTTCACCGTTATCGGCGGCTCGCTGGGAGAGGCGCATTCCCAAAAAATCAGCAAGGTCATGGATCATGCCGTTCGGGTAGGTTCGCCCATCATCGGGCTGAACGATTCCGGCGGTGCCCGAATTCAGGAAGGCGTGGATGCCCTGGCTGCTTATGGTGAGATATTCCATCGGAATGTCGAGGCCAGCGGGGTGGTTCCCCAGATATCCTGTATTATGGGGCCCTGCGCTGGCGGTGCGGTTTACAGCCCGGCCATGACCGATTTCACCTTTATGGTCGAAAATTCCTCCAACATGTTCGTCACCGGCCCCAATGTCGTCAAGACCGTCATTCACCAGGACATCACGTCCGAAGAGCTCGGCGGAGCCCATGTGCACGGCTCGGTCAGCGGGGTTGCCCATTTCGTGATCCCCAACGACATTCTCTGTCTGCGGGAAGTCCGGCGCCTGATCAGTTTTCTGCCCTCCAACAACCGCCAGAAGTCGCCGTTTCTCGATTTGCGGGATCCGCCCGAACGGACGGACCCGGCCCTCGATTATCTCGTACCGCCGAATCCCAACCAGACCTACGATATGAACATCCTGATTTACAGCCTTCTGGATGGTGCGGAATTTCTGGAGATTCACGCCGATTATGCCCGGAACATCATCTGCGGTTTCGGCCGGATGGGCGGTCAGACTATCGGCCTGGTGGCCAACCAACCGGCGGTGCTGGCCGGCGTTCTCGACAGCAATGCTTCCACCAAGGCCGCCCGGTTCGTCCGATTCTGCGACACCTTCAATATCCCGCTGATCTGTCTGGTGGATGTTCCCGGATTCATGCCAGGTCCGGAACAGGAACACGGCGGGATCATCCGGCACGGGGCCAAACTGCTCTACGCTTTTATCGAAGCCACCGTGCCGCGGATTACCGTCATTGTCCGGAAAGCTTACGGCGGTGCCTATCTCGTGATGAATTCCAAGCACATTCACTGCGACATCAATTATGCCTGGCCAACGGCTGAAATCGCCGTTCTCGGCCCCCGCGGCGCCGTGGAAGTCATTTATCGGAAAGAAATCACGGACGCCGACGATCCGGATGCCATGATGGCCGAAAAAATGGAGCAATACCGCAAAGCATTCGTCAATCCCTTTCTGGCAGCCAAACGGGGATATATCGACGATGTGATTTTTCCGCGGGACACCCGTCACCGGTTGATTCGCACCCTGCAATTTCTCGAAAGCAAACAGACACGCCGTCCGGATCGCAAGCACGGCAACATCCCCCTGTAAGAGGTTGACGCATGTTCAAGAAAATCCTGATTGCCAATCGCGGTGAAATCGCCGTCCGGATCATCCAAACCTGCAAACGCATGGGAATTCAGACCGTTGCGGTCCATTCCGATGTGGATGCCAGAAGTCTTCATGTGCAGGAAGCCAACGAGGCAGTTGCCCTGGGCAGTGCCCGTTCTTCCGAATCTTATCTCGTTGCCGAAAAGGTCATTGCGGCAGCCCGGGATACCGGTTGTCAGGCAATCCATCCCGGCTATGGGTTTCTATCTGAAAATGCGGGATTTTCCGAGCAGGTTTCTCTCTCCGGCCTGGTATTTATCGGCCCGTCCCCGGCCGCAATTGCCATGTTGGGAGACAAAATCGCATCCAAGGCCCTGGCCGTGAAATCGGGCGTTCCGGTGGTTCCGGGTCATATCGGCATGTTGTCTGGCCTGGAGGAGGCTGCGGCGATCGCCGAGCAGATCGGTTATCCCGTGCTGCTGAAACCGGCGGCCGGCGGCGGCGGCAAAGGCATGCGGATTGTTTTACGCAAGGAAGACTTGCCCGCTGCTTTTTTGGCCTGTCAGGAAGAAACACGAAAATCGTTCGGAGACCCCCAGCTTTTCATCGAACGATATATCGCCAACCCCCGACATATCGAAATTCAGATTCTGGCCGACCGGTACGGCAATGTCATTCATCTGGGGGAAAGAGAATGCTCCATTCAACGCCGGTACCAAAAAATCATCGAAGAAACGCCGTCGCCGGCAGTGGACCCGGCGATGCGGCAGGAAATGGGGACCATGGCCTGCAACCTCGCCAGAGAAGCCGGTTATTCCAATGCGGGAACTGTGGAATTTATCCTGGATGAAGACCGAAACATGTATTTCCTGGAAATGAACACCCGGCTGCAGGTGGAGCATCCCGTCACCGAGAGGGTCACGCAGTTGGATCTGGTGGAACTTCAACTGAAAATTGCCTATGGAGATGTGCTGCCCCTTCGCCAGGAAGATGTTTCCTTTCACGGGTCGTCGATCGAAGCCCGGATCTGCGCCGAAGACCCGGCACGCAATTTCATGCCCGCCACCGGGATGATCACCCGGTATGCCCCGCCGAGAGGCAGAAATATCCGGGTGGACAGCGGCATCGATTCAGGCAGTGTTGTCAGCGTCTATTATGATTCTCTCCTCTCCAAAGTGATCAGTTGGGGGCAGACCCGGGAAGAAGCGCGAAAAACACTCATCAACGCATTGAATGGATATCACATCGAGGGCGTGGTGACCAATGTCGATTTCGTCAACCTGATTCTGAATCATCCAGCTTTTGTCAATGCGGCGCTTTCGACCCGTTTTATCGAAACACATTTTGACGCCGATAAATCGAAGATTTCGCCGCCAACTGACCGGCTCGATCTTATGGCCATCGCCACCACGCTGATCTATCACAACCGACAGAAGCTGATCCGGGACTCATTGAAACCGATGGCCGCCCATGTCGGCGGAACGGCGAAACCCCGAGACTGGTATGATTTTATGGTCAAGAGCGAATCCGATATTTTCGAATTGCGTCTGCAGGGAGACCCGGATCTGCGCAGTTGGACAATTTGGGCAAACGGCAATCAATACCAGGTGAAAACACCGGAGCTGGAATTTTATCGCAGACGCATCAAACTGAATATCAACGGTCAGTCCCGGATGTTTCGGCTCCAGTTTCGCGGCAATTTCATTTGGGCAGCCTTTTGCGGAATCACACGGGTGTTCGAGGTATATAGTCCTAAAGAGTGGGAACTGGCCCAATACATGCCGACAGTTCAAAAACGGGTGTTGGACAACATCCTGGAATGCCCCATGCCGGGTCTCATCGTGGATATCCGGGTGCAGAAAGGGGATCGCGTCTATCGCGGCCAGGAAGTCGTCATTGTGGAATCCATGAAAATGGAAAGCGGTGTGGCGTCTCCCTGTGACGGCGAAGTGCTCGACATATTGGTGGAGAAAGGTCAGGCAGTGGATACCGGAAACCTGCTGATACGTTTCAAGCTTTAATACCCCTCCTTTTTATTATTTTACTTGACAAATTATTAAAAACGAGGTATGTGAAATCATCTGTGGTTGTTTTTTTATTCATTATAAAGACTTTCAATGGTCCGGTTTATTCGATTGGTGCTGAATTCGCCTCTTCCCTTTGCTTGATCTGATATTTTTCCTCCTGTCCATCACAACCTTTTTGAATGAATCGAAATCTTTTATCCTTCTTTCCATTTTAATATTTCTTCAAAATATATTTTGTTGCCGCTCCTGTAAGTATCCTGTCGATCCGTACAG
This sequence comes from uncultured Desulfobacterales bacterium, assembly GCA_964495045.1. Taxonomy (GTDB): domain Bacteria; phylum Desulfobacterota; class Desulfobacteria; order Desulfobacterales; family Desulfatirhabdiaceae; genus RAAP-1. The sequence continues at coordinate 38,536 of CAZBUL010000001.1, forward strand.
GAAATCATGCCGTAAACTGTTGCGGGAAAGGAGGCGTAAGATGATGAATGGAAACGAAAAAAGGCGAGCGAATCGTTATTCGATGGAAGCGCCGATTCACTGCTCTTATTTCAATTTACCTGTCGGCGCCAGTGCCAAAACAATCAATTACAGTCGGGATGGTATGTATTTCGTTTCAGAAATGGAGTTTCATCCGGGTTCCGCTGTACTCATTCAGGCAAAAAATGATGGCATAAACCGTCAATCACCTGAAAATACCGAAGGCATGCGGCATACGACAATTGCAGAAGTTCGGTGGTGCAGAAGGGGTTCGGAACAGCCTTTTCGTTATCAGGTGGGGGTCAAATATTATGAATCCTGGTATTGATACGAAAGAAAACAATTCTTCCTGCCGCATTACGCATCCGTGATCAACTGGACGCCATCCTCCAGTGTCGGAAGAATCGGCAGGAAGGAATCAAACCCGGCAATTTCAAAAACTTCTTTCACATAATCCGCCATCGCACATAAAACAATTCGACCCGATGCGGGCTTGAGCCTTTTTGCGGTTTTCACAACCACCCGCAACCCGGCGCTTGTAATGTAATCCAGCTTCTGACAATCCAGAACAAAATTCCGAAACCCATCTTCCATGGCACAAGCGATGCGATTGTCCAATTCCGGTGAGGAGTTGGAATCCAATCGTCCGGATAGACTGAAGATCGTTATCTGATGTTGTCGAGTTTCAACGATATCCATAATATTTCTTGTGTGTTGGTTTCAATGAATTGTGGATAACCGTTAGATGAGACTCACGCCGATTTTATTTCTGCAGGAACTGCATTCTTCGGAACGTTCCGCGAGAAAAAATGCTTCCCAGTGCTGAATTTTATCCGCCACGGCATGAAAAACATTAGACATCAACTGGGGATATTGATTCAGGGCGTGGGTAAATTTTTCACGCGATAGAATCAAAGATTCCACCGCTGTGGAAGCTTTCAATGAAAAAAGTCGGGGGGCGTGCCCCAAAAGGGTCAGTGCACCGGAAAAATCTCCGGCCGAGAAATTTCGGATGATTTTGTCTGTTCCATTTTCATTTCGAATCAAAACCGCATCTCCGGAAATCAGATAATAAGCCTGCCCGTCATCTTCGTCTTGTGTGAAGAGATAATCACCCGGCTTGTAAGTGTCACGGGTGCACAGATACGCAAACACTTTCAACGTTTCGATGGGCAACACCGAGAAAAAATAAATTTCTCTCAATATTTTCAAATTTTGTTGAAATTCACAGGTTGGACAAGATTCATTTTTTTCCACCGACCAGTTCATACAGGGCTCCTTTTCTGGCAATGAGTTCTGCATAAGATCCCATTTCAATAATTTTTCCTGCCTTCATCACAGCCACTTTGTCGAAATTCCGGATAATATCCAGCCTGTGAACGACGGATATCAGGGTCGTTTTACCTTTCCAGCGGGTTTCAAGAAGATTTTGAATACGTGTCTGGGATTTATTGTCGAGGGCGGATGTGGCTTCATCCATGATCATGATGCGGGGCGATTTCAGAAATGTTCTGGCAATGGCCAATTTCTGACGCTGACCTCCGGACAATTTGTCGCCTTTACTGCCAACCTGAAATTGCATACCGATTTCAACGATGGTTTCAAGGAAATCTTCTTCAATGATCAATTGAATGATGCTTTGGTTGATCATATCGAGAGCTTTGGGATTGGATGTTTTGATCTGACCGAACAGAATATTGTTCATGATGGTTTGATTGTAGATATAACTGGACACCTGATAAAAAGAAAATGCGGCCGGAACATCCCGCGTGATACTTTCCTGAATGAGCGCCCTTCCTTCCAGAATCATACGTTCGAGAATGGCCGGCAGGGAAACCAGCTTGTGTTTGCCGGGTTTGAAGCGAAGCGCCAGTTTCAAGAGATAATTGCGATCGTCATCGGACAGTTGCAGCAGTTTGGTGCGTTTGAGCCGTTCGACCAGCAGGATGACATCCTCCCATTCTTCCAGGGAGATGGGGCTTTGCTCGAAAAATACGGGATCCGGGGACAGACTGCCCAGGATATCGACGGTCTGCCTGGAAAGCTCGGCCCCCAGGGTCAGCAGCGGCATGTATAAATCCGCCCGGTTCAACAATTCCATAAAATAGGTGTTCTGGGGCAGATTGTTTTCCAAAAATGTGGAATCGTTGGGCGTGCCCAGAAACAGATTCTCTGCAACACTCGAAAAATACAGATATTTGCTTTCATCAAAGAACTCAACATGATCCGTTAGTATTTCACCGAATTCCCGCTGAAAATTCTCCCGTACCGTGATCAGCCGTGCCGCGAGGTCTCCCTGACGATCTTTGTCGAGAATGGCATTGAGACCAAACCTGAGAACATCGACAAAAATCCCCGTCTGGTGCAGAACAGCGATTTTATCATCCAGTGACGGATGATCCATATCGGTTTCCATATCATGAACAGCCGCATAGGAATACACCAGATTTTCCTCGATGGTTCCCGAAAAAATGAACGGACTCTGGGAAACAAACCCCAGATTGCTGATCAAATCCTGCTTGGTGAGCTCGGAGACTTCCTGATCACCGAGAAGCACGTGGCCGCCGGTATATTTGTAGAGTTGGCCGATACACAAAGCCAGGGTGCTTTTGCCGCTGCCCGAAAAACCAACCAGAGCCAGCGTTTCTCCGGGTTTCAAGGACATATTGATGTTGTCGAGAAGTTGAATGCCCGTATCTGTAAGATACGTCAACTCTTTGATGTCGATACTGCCGGAAAGCATCAGGGGGCTTCGTCCTTCAGGCTCGATGGCGAATTCGACGGGCGTGTCGAAATACTCCATCGTCCGTTTGTAACTGACCGATGCGTCCATATAGACCTGATAGAACTCGATCAATTCTTTCCAGGGATCATACAGTTTTTCTTGCGCAGATAAGAACGCCACCATGGCACCCAGTTCCAATTGCCCCTGCATGGCCAGATAGCCGCCTATGATAAAAATGACAAACGGCCCAAGACTGACGAAGAAATTGTTGGTGACTTTCACTCCCTGTTTGTAAAGAGTCCAGATGATCCGAATTTTGCGCATCTGATCGACCAGTGAACCGAATCGTCGATTTTCCAGACGAAACGTTCCGTTTCCCTGAATTTCATGAATGCCGGTAATGGCTTCGCCAATGAGGCTGGAAATGGTTCGTGTGCTGTCAACCCGCTGTTTGTTGGCTTTGTTGGCTCCCCGCTGCAGAATGGGAATAATAATTAAAATGATGGGATAGAGCGCCAGCGAAATGACGGCCAGCAACCAATTCAGATAGATCAAATAGCCCGCAAATGCCAGAAGCGTCAAGATGTTGATAACTGGAACGGAAATGGCCATACCGACAAAGCTGCCAGCAGTCGCCAATTCTGTGACCAAGGCCGAAACAACCATGCCGGGCTGGGCTTTTCGGTAAAAATTCAGCGGCAAGGTGAGGATGTGCCCGAACAGGTCCTTTCGCATATTCGCCAGTACGTTTTCGGATATCCTTGTCTGAAGAATGGTGATGATGAATTTAAGGCCGCTGGCCACAAGCACTGAAATCAAATAGCCGCCACAGTAAATCAGCAGCAGGTCCATCTTTTGCAATTTGATGGCTTCATTAACAATTCGTTTCTGCATCTCGAGGGGTACAACCCTGGCAAAAACGGTGACAGCAATCAGCGCGACCAGTGCAATCTGCAGTTTGACATTTCCGGGGAGAACCCATGAAAAAAGTGATCTTTTGACAATTTGTACTTTTTCCTTTTCCATAACGGCGAAACCCTCTTTAGGATATGACAAACGGTTTATACGAAACTGTTTTCTGAATTTTCACGGTGAAGATGCTGGCGGCACAATAAGAGCTTTTTTTATCAAAGTCCAGATGAATTGAAATCCTTTTTCGAATGCGATGATCCCATATCCTTTTCAAAAATACCATACCATTATTTTTCTTGACTTCATTCACAGATTCCACTAAATTTTCAACCTTTATAGATGAAATGCGAAACGCTGTTATGCGATACTCGTTAACCCAATAACCTCAATACAAAACTGAAAGGAGAAAGTAGCACATGTCAGAATTACTCCCCCCTCATGGTGGAAAAGGCTTGACCTGCTGTTTGCTCGAAGGCGCAGAACTGGCAGCCGAACTCAAAAAAGCACAAGGTCTTAAAAAAATCAATGTCAGCCCCCGCGAAAAAGGTGACCTGATCATGATGGGTATCGGCGGTTTCAGCCCGCTGACCGGTTTTATGACCAAAGCCGACTGGAAAGGCGTTTGTGAAAACTTTCTTCTGGCAGACGGCACATTCTGGCCCATTCCGGTCACCCTGTCCGCATCCAAAGAAGAAGCCGCCGCGATTGCCATCGGCGAAGAAATTGCTCTGTTCGACCCGGAACGTAACGAATTCATGGCCACCATGAAAGTCACCGAAAAATTCGAGATGTCCGATGCCGACAAGAAGTTCGAATGCGAAAAAGTCTATATGGGCGAAGGCACTGCTACGGCTGATGATTTCTGGAAAATCGCCAAAGACGATCATCCCGGCGTTCAGATGGTCATGCAGCAGAAAGCAGTCAACCTGGCCGGCCCAGTGAAAGTGCTCAGCGAAGCCGAATATCCCTCCAAATATGCCGGCGTATATATGAGACCGGCTGAATCCAGAAAGATTTTTTCCGAAAGAGGCTGGAGTGAAGTGGCTGCCCTGCAGTTGCGTAACCCCATGCATCGTTCCCACGAATATCTGTGCAAAATCGCCGTTGAAGTCTGCGACGGTGTGTTTATTCACTCACTGGTCGGCAATCTGAAACCGGGGGATATCCCGGCGGAAGTCCGCGTGAAATGTATCGATGCGCTGGTCAAGAATTATTTTGTGGAAGACAAAGTCCTTCAGGGTGGATATCCGCTGGATATGCGTTATGCCGGCCCCCGTGAAGCGCTGCTTCATGCCACTTTCCGCCAGAATTATGGCTGCTCCCGCATGATCATCGGCCGTGACCATGCCGGCGTGGGTGATTTCTATGGTATGTTCGAAGCCCAGACCATTTTCGACAAGATTCCGAAGCCGGAAGGCGGAAAAGCCCTGCTTTGCACCCCGCTCAAAATCGACTGGACATTCTACTGCCATAAGTGCGACGGTATGGCCTCCCTCAGAACCTGCCCCCACGGCAAGGCAGACCGCGTACTCCTGAGCGGTACCGCTCTGCGTAAGGGTCTTTCTGAAGGAACCCCGATTCCCGATCATTTTGGCCGGGATGAGGTGCTTGCCATTCTTAAAGAATACTATGCAGGCCTCGAAGAAAAAGTCGAAATCAAACTGCACGGTGCAGCCACCGGCAAATAAACCGGCCTGTATCATATCATCATAAAAAAAGGAGATGCTCTGAAAAGACATCTCCTTTTTTTATTCAGCTCAGCGATATTCGATTGCCCGTGCCAGATACCGAATGAGTGTCACCCCTGCGGCTTCGATGCTCGTTCCGAAAACAACAATCCCATCCTCGTGCCCGCCCATGGCAAAAATCTGTACCGATCCTGCCGCTGTGCCCTGTAACAATGTCCGAACAGCTTCCGCCATTTCCGGTGTTCCATAAGGGATATTTCTGGGCGTGGAGGGAATGCCGACAGCATCCGCATGATGCCAGATTTCAGGAGAGTGGACATGGATTACCGCCCCGATCGTACGATCCAATCGATAAAGCATGCCATGAGTCAGCGACTCGGACGACGGCCGAACAACACCTTTGGCGACGACATGATTGGCTGCCGGATCATATACCGTAACAACAGCATAATGTTCGGAACTTAGCCGGCTGATACCGCCGGTTTGCGTTCCACTGACCAAAAACGATTCCCCGCCGTCTGATGTCAGCCGAATGCTGATATTTCCAAAGCCCACTCCACCGTATCGGTTGATATCCTGCCCGATCAAACCCAGCCTGTAAAGAATCTGCCTCCAGGCGTTGATCTTTCCGGTCAGTTGAGCCGGCGGCGGATCGGCCGGTATAAAAGTCAGACTGAACCGGACAACGCCTTCCCGATCCATCAGGGCGATACAGTAGAAATCGGCTTATGGGAATATGCTTCGGCAGGAATCACGGCAAACTCGGATTTACCCGGCGGTCTCCATTGCAGCTCGATAGCTGCCGTTCCTTTTCGCTGAAAATACTGAATCATGACCGGGTACCAGCCGGAACGGGGAATGTCGAGGACTGCCTGGGGGGAAAAGCGATCGGAATGCACATTCGGATCTGTCAGTATGGTTTGTTTGCTCAGTTCAACCCGAATGCCATCGTTTGACAGAGCCATCATTCCATATTTTCCAGGTTCGGAAAATTTAATGAAGCCATCCATTTGAATGCAGATGCCGCGGTTAACACCGCTGTCGTAGATCATGTCTTCCGGACCAAAATGATGATTAAGATAGGGAATGGGTTTTCCCCTCTTCTCAGTTGTCGATGTTGGGTCTTGCACCGGCATTTGATCGAGATGACGAATAAACTTATAGATAAAAATCGTTGAGAGACCGGATATCAGGCCATTGGTATCAGACACATCCCGTTCCGGAGATAGACCACTGATCTCGATGGGTGGATCTGGTTGTGGCTGATTTTCTGAAGTTGCACCCGGAACGATCCCGCACACAATCGTCACCACAAATATTCCGATTATCCATTGTACCATTTTCTTCATTTTCATAAGTTCTCCTTGTAACCGATCATTCCGTATGAAAAGGCTTCCCCTTTGTTCGTGGGAAAGTTATAATCTGCAGTCAAGAACTTACTCCAGATGCTTACTTGCTTCATGAATCTTAATGATATCGGGTTTTCGAATGAAATTCAATGGCAGGAATTCCGCCGAGATCATGAACATAATTCTTTTCCTCTTTTACAGCCTGTAAAGAACATTGACAGGATTAAATCATGCTGACAGAACACCTGTTTTCTCTTCGGTTGTGATTTCTTGCAGATAAGAGATAAATTGTATTGTAATTATTATATGGCATGTCGATTGCTGTATGTTGTTCCGATGTTCCGAAACAATCGTGTGGAGGTGGGTCGTCCGTATGAAAAAATCCCTGTACAGCAGCCTGAGAAGAAAAATCATTTCCCTGACACTGGTTGTATCGCTGGCACCGCTGATAGTTCTCGGTGCGACAATTTACTATCAGTTCGAAAAGATGTACCGAGAAAAAATTGAAGAACAGATCAAATATCGATCTCAGGCCCAGTCCGAAGCGGTAGATCGGTTTTTAAGAGCCCGCATGGCCATTCTGGGAGCGATGGCAGACACACATTCCTTTTGGCAAATGACCGATGAAAATTATTTATCACTGATTTTTCAAATTATGAACCTCAGACAGGGCAATTTTGTGGATTTGGGCGTCATCGATAATGTCGGGCAACACAGAGCCTATGTTGGGCCATACAACATCAAGAATGTGAATTATTACCACGAAGCCTGGTTCGATGAGGTAATGAGCAAAGGAATCTATATCAGCAATGTTTACACCGGTTATCGAAAATCTCCGCACTTTATCATCGCAATCCGAAGACAGGAAAATCAACAGACATGGATTCTTCGTGCCACGATCGATCCGGAGGTGTTCGGCGAAATTGTCCGATCGGCTCAGGTAGGAAAGACAGGGGATGCCTATATCGTTAATTCGGAAGGCGTCTATCAAACACTCCCCCGTTTTAGCGGTCAAATTCTCACACAATCGGTGATTCAGCCGTCTCTTTTCGGCACCGGCACGACCGTGATCACATCGGGCGGAAAGAGTGATAAGCATGTGCTTTATGCGGGAAGCTGGCTGAAAACCAACAAATGGCTGCTGGTGATCAGCCAGGATGCTTCCGAAGAAATGGAAAATCTCTTTGAAACCCAATATATGGAGATATGCATCATTCTGGCGGGTGTACTGGCCATTATCCTGACAACCGTACTGACCACCCGGATGACCATCAACCGCCTGATTTCCAATGATTCCAAAATGAACGAGCTCAATGCTCACCTGATGCAGTCGGACAAGCTGGCGGCTCTGGGGAAAATGGCCGCCGGTGTCGCCCATGAAATCAATAACCCGCTGGCGGTCATTCTTCAAAAGACCGGGTGGATGGAAGATCTTATACAGGAAGAAGAATTTCAAAGCAGTGAAAATCTGGAAGAATTCAAGTCGTCCATTCGAAAAATCGAAGAGCATGTGGAGCGGGCCCGAAAAGTGGTTCACAACATGCTGGGCTATGCCCGAAAAATGGAGCCCCATTTAGAAGATGTTGACATCAACGACACGATCAATCAGACCATCAGTCTGCTCGAAAATTATGCAAGAACGAACAATATCGACATTCAGACCGATCTATCCCCTTTACTCCCCATAATCGCCAGCGATCAGGCCCAACTGCAGCAGGTGTTTCTGAATCTGATATCCAATGCCATCGATGCGATTGGAAAAGACGGTTTGGTCGAAGTCAACAGCCGAATTTCAGGAGATGCCGTTTCTGTGAGTGTCAAAGATGATGGGCCCGGAATTCCGGAAGACAAGCAAAACCGGATTTTCGATCCGTTTTTCACGACAAAGGAAGCTGGTAAAGGAACGGGTCTTGGTCTTTGGGTCAGTTACAGCATTGTTGAAAAATTGGGAGGCAAAATCAGTCTGAGAAGCGAGGTTGGGAAAGGGGCGGTATTTACGGTGGAAATTCCGATTACGACGCCTGAAAAGAAATAAAGTTATTGTTTACTTTTATTTGAAACGGGGTAATTATGGATAAATTCAAGGTTCTGGTGGTGGATGACGAGCAGGACTTTCTGGAAACATTGGTCAACCGGCTTAACAAGCGGGATATCGATACCCATGGGGCGGCCAGTGGTGAAGAATCACTGAAGCTCATGAAGGATATTCAGTTTGATGCTGTCGTGTTGGATATCAAGATGCCTGGCGGGATGGATGGTATCGAGACGCTCCGGGAGATGAAAAAGGTCCAGCCGCTTGCGGAAATTATTCTGTTGACGGGGCATGGATCTGTGGAGACCAGCATCGAAGGATTGAAATTGGGTGCGTTCGATTATCTGCTGAAACCGATCAAACTCGAAGAACTCCTGGTCAAACTGTCTTTGGCCTTCGAAAAAAAAGATCTCCACTCCCATAAAATTCGGAACCTAAAAATCAAGGAACTGCTTCGTTAAGCATTTGTTTTCATGATGTTACCAACACTCTATTCAACAGGCTCATACAAATGATTCGAGAAAATGCATATCCAGTATTAACGCCAGAAGAGGCTGCATCTTTTATTCAGCATGGAAACACGGTGGCTTTCAGCGGATTTTCACCGGCAGGTGCCGCCAAAGCCGTACCGGTCGCTCTTGCCAGACGTGCCATACAGGAACATGAAAAGAATCGGCCTTTCAAACTGCGGATACTCACAGGTGCATCGAGCGGCCAGAGTGTCGATGACGAACTGGCAAAAGCGGATGCCGTTTCCTGGCGGGCACCCTATCAGGGAGAAACCAGTTTGAGACAGAAAATCAATCATGAAGAGGTTGAATATGTCGATATTCATCTGTCTCATGTTCCCCAGATGCTGGCGTACGGATTCCTCGGCAAGCTGGATGTCTCCGTTGTAGAAGCAACGGAAATCACCCGGGATGGCCGGGTGTATCTGACCTCTTCCATCGGCGCTTCACCGACCTGTTTGAAATATGCAGAGAAAGTGATCATCGAAATCAATCAGAAACATTCCCCCCGGCTCAGAGAAATGGCGGACATCTTCGTGATGCCACGGCCGCCCCACCGGGATCCCATTCCGATTCACGACCCTCTCACACGCATCGGATGGCCTTATGCATCCGTAGATCCTAAAAAGGTTTTAGGCATTGTATTCAATGACGAGCCGGACCATGTGGGCGAACTCCCCCCGCCTGATGATATCAGCCATCTGATCGCGCAGCACGTGGTGAAATTTTTATGTGATGAAATGGCCGCCGGCAGACTGCCCAAAAATCTGCTGCCCCTACAGGCTGGCGTGGGCAGCGTGGCCAACGGCGTGCTGGCAGCGTTGGGAGAGCATCCCGAAATCCCGCCGTTCAGCATGTATTCGGAAGTGTTTCAGGATGCCATGGTGGATATCATGGCCGAAGGAAAACTCATCAGCGCCAGTGCATGCAGTCTGACGGTTTCCTGGAATAAATTGCAGCAGATCATCGGAAATATGGACTTTTTTGCGCCGCGCATCGTACTTCGCCCTCAGGAAATTTCGAATCATCCGGGTATCATTCGCAGGCTGGGAGTGATTGCGATGAATACGGCGCTGGAAGCAGATATTTACGGAAATGTCAATTCCACCCATCTGTATGGGATGGATGTCATGAACGGCATCGGCGGAAGTGGCGAATTTACCCGTAACGCATATCTGTCGATGATGATGACAGCATCCATTGCCAGAGGCGGGAAAATATCTTCTATTGTTCCCATGTGTCCCCACATAGACCATAACGAACATTCGGTGCAAGTCATTGTCACCGAACAGGGGCTGGCGGATCTTCGCGGGCTCGGGCCGAGCCACCGGGCAGAAGCCATCATCAACAACTGCGCTCACCCCATGTATCGGGATTACCTGAACCGCTATGTGCGGGAATCCCGTCCCGGCCACATTCGGCATGATTTGACCCGATGCTATGAACTGCACCGGAATCTCATGGAGCATGGCAGCATGCTGCCATGATGGCATCGCAGCGATAATTTTTCACCCCGGTGATTGTCGGCCTTCGTCCAATAACTGCTGAACCAACCCTTTCCCGGCATCGAAAGCATCCTGAAGATATTCAGGATGCTGCATCACGTCTCCTTCAAAGTCCAGCCCCCGATAAAGGAGCGATTTCCACAGTTCCGCATCCAATACATCCAGGAAATACCGGACCGTCAACAGCGGGCCTTCGAACAGTTTTTTTCCCTGAGTGGCCCCCACAGAAATGAACAACGCTTTTCTCTTGGGCTCCCACTTCCCCGGCTGAACCTTGTCGATCCAGTATTTTTTAACCCATAGAGATTGACAGCGATCCATCAAAATTTTGGTATGGGCACTGACCGTGTAGAAAAAAATCGGAGAGGCCAACATGATGCCATCCGCTGAGAGCATAAGCTCCTTAACCTTCTGAAAATCATCCTGTATGGCGCATTGGCCGGTCGTTTTACATCCATAGATTTCCAGGCAAGGGGACATCTTCAATTTCCGCAGAAAGATCTCTTCGACCTGTGCACCCGCTTCCCTGGCCCCTTTAACAGCTTGACTCAACAGCATAGCGGTATTCCCATTCAATCGGGGGCTGCCGTAAATGGCGATGATGTTCATGATCACGACTCCAAATAATTTTGTGCAAGATATTTCATTGAATTGAACCGTTGAAAAAACGCCGGGCTAAAAAAATATCTTGAAATTTGATCGAAAAATGATGATACATTTCTTATCATCGAATATCAAACGAATCCATTCACTCGTTTTTCATTTAATTCTCAATAATCTGAGGTGAGACGATGAATCTCAGCGCCGTTTTGTTTCGAAAATTAGAGGATCTCGACCCAAAAATGAAGGATGTTTTAATGTGCTTCATGGAGGAAGTTGAAGAAAAAACCCGGATCATTTCCGTTGGACGAAGTGATTTCGAAGAACTGAAAGGTATTGTTCGACAACTTGCCGAGACACAAAACCGCACGGAACAACGACTTGATGCGCTTGCAGAATCACAATGGGAGCTCACCGAAGCCCAAAAACGTACCGAAATATCGGTAAGAGCTTTGTCGATTGGGCTGAAGGACTTGCGTACTCAGGTCGGCGGGCTTTCTATGGCGGTTGATTATGGGATCGAAGATCGACTCATTCCCCACATAAAACACTTTGCGCTTCACGAATTCGGTATGGAAGTCACCCTGGTGGATCGCAGAAATATCGTCTATTCAGACGGGAAATATGACGAAATCAATCTGTATGTTGAGGGGAAAAAAGACAGCGTTCCGGTTTTCCTGATTGGAGAGTGCAAAGCGCAGCCGGGAAAAAAAGATTTCGACCGATTTGCCAAACGGTTGGAGCGTATCCAAAATACCCTGAAAGGTCAGATCACCTCTGTGATGGTGGGTTATCATTACACCCCGGAAGTGGAGACTTATGCCGACAGGTTGTATCCGAATATTTTTCGTTACAAAACATTTCAGGTTACCTCATTGGGATGAATATCATATAATCCGGTAATCGGATGCGTTTTCAACAATGAACAGAACGACATCGAACACTGCATATTCTTTGCTGGAAGTCGTTGTCATCATGGCAATTATAGCCGTTCTGTCCTCTATTTTCTATCCCAATTACATGTCTTGGCTTCCAGGAATTCGCCTCAATGGTGCGGTTCGCCAGGTCATGAGTGATCTGGCAGCAGCAAGAATGAAATCCATCAAAGAGAATGTCAGTGTCAGCATTTCCCCCGTGAACAGTCATTCATATACCATCACGATTGGCAGCCAGACACCGAAACACATCGATTTGATGCCGGGTTTTCCGGGAACGACCGTGAAATTCACGCCGGTGCTGTTTACCTCCCGTGGAACATCATCATCGCCACGGACAATTACCATTCAGAATTCCGCAGACATCCGTACCATAACCGTTGCGATTACCGGCCGCGTGAAAATGAAGTGACAACCCATTGATTATATCGAGTGAACAGCGATCATCACATGCGCCAAATTTATGACGATAGTGGATTCAATTTTATCGAGGTGGTCATTGCGATGGCTGTATTGTCTCTCGTTTTGCTGGGTATGGCCCGGATGATCACCATCACGGCATCCGTCAACAGAAACAGCAGCAAACAAACGACGGCCATCACCCTGGCTCAGGACAAAATGGAAGAAACCATCGCAAAAGGGTATTCAGGTGTTGCATCAGCCAGCCACACCCTTACCGAAGACTATGATACGATACAGAATCTCCCGACTTTCAAACGCATCACCGATATCCATGTCGATAAACCGCTTCCAGACATGAAGCTGATCACAATAGACGTTTACTGGAATAACGATAACCGCCGGGTGCGTTTTCAATCGCTATTATCAAGAAAGTGATCCTTTTATATACCATGCGGGAATCAGTTAATATGAAGAGACTCTCCGCATCCATGGGCCTGACACTCATCGAGCTGATGGTGGCAATGACTGTCGGTATGGTAGTTCTCGGCGCGCTCACCACAACATTGATCCTTCAGCGAAAAGCTTACGCCATACAGGAACAGGTTGTCGAAATGACCCAGACTGCCAGGGCGGCTATGGATATCATCGGCCGGGAAGTCCGCATGGCCGGATATTGTAATCCTGAAATACCCATGCAGCGGAATCATTCCGCTGAACCGAATTTTGTAGGCATTCCCGTTTCAAGCTCACGTCTTGAGATTTTTGCCGATCTGACCGGTGATGGAGACACCAGCGACATGAATGAGCATATCATCTATACGTTTGATCCCAAAATGCAGATGATCCGCAGAAACACAGGCGGCGGAGCGCAGCCTTTTGCCGAAAACATCGAGGCATTCTCATTTCAGTATCTGGATGCGAACGGGGATTCTGTTACGATGGGTCGGGAGGTGCGCAAAATCAGAATCACCCTTACTGCCAGAACCGTGAAGCCCGATCCCCAAAATCCAGATAATGGGTATGCCTCCTTGGCACTGTCTGAGGATATCTTTCCGCGCAATTTGGAACTGCCATGATCTGTCTCCACGATTTGAAGGCGCTCCGATCCAAAAGAAAACCGATATTGGCGTCTGTAAGTCCGTTGAATTCTGAACACGGTCTGGTATTGTTCACGGCGCTGTTGTTTGTTCTGATCATGTCCATCCTGGGGGCGATCGCATATATCATCACATCGAACGACTCGGCCATTGCCGTCAATCTCGAAGTCTCCCGAAAGGCTTTTTACAGCGCTGAATCCGGCGTGAATTTTGCTTTGAAATCCATCGAGGCCGACCTGAAAACACATACAATAGAACTGCCGCCGACGGACGGAACCGTGATGCCGCTCTCGTCTTATGCCCTGCCATCCGATGAAGACATCACGGACATTCATTTCGAATTTCTGCCGAGTGAGGCACCGGTTCTAACCTGTATCGGCGAAAATATTTATCAGTTCACAGTTCGCGGATTTGGTTCCCGAAATGCAGATGCGGATATCTGTGTGACTTTCAGGAAAGATAACGCCTTCAAATATGGTGTGTTCGGAGATCAAGGCGTGTCATTTCCGGAATTTTCGAATTTTTATGGATACGACAGCTCCGAAACAACCGCCCCGACAGGAGATGACGGCAACAATCTGTGCCACATCGGCGCCAACGGCACTGTCAAGTTGTCCGGCAGCACGGAAGTGCACGGATATATCGGACTGGGCCTTAACGGCACGACCGAAGCAGTCTATCAGCCCAGCGGCAGCCCAACGCCTCTGATTTTTTCATCGGAGGAAGCTGTCCGATCCGTGGGGCACATTGCGCCAGATCCACTCGGCGCGGTCGATGGCGATTATGCTCAACTATTCAAAGCCAGCCAGTATAACAATGATAATGGCATGATTCCATCAGATTTGATTGTAGAAACAGGCAAGTCCCTGACGTTGAGCGGAAAACCAGGCGGTGCCACCTATCATTTTTCGAAAATCGAATTGAAAAATGGGGCCAAATTGAATATCGACACAACGGCCGGTCCAGTCCGCATTTTTTTGTCTGGAGAATTGAACGGGAAATCCGGAACGATCAGTCTTGTCGGCGAAGATCCGAAAAAATTGGCCATATTTTCCGATGCGGCAGACCCCATATCGTTTTCTACGGCCACCCCGTTTTACGGCGCTGTTTATTCGCCTTATGCCGATCTGGAGATAAACAATCATGGTTCGATTTACGGAGCCATTCTTAGCCGAAGCGTTGTCATGAAAAATGCCGGCAATTTTTATTTTGACAGTTCATTGAAAGATCAATACCTCACAAATGATGTCATAATGACTTCATGGCTCGATATGCGCATGTAGGCACCGTTGTCTTTTTACGCCAAACGATGGGCACTCGAACAAATCATCCGAGCTGTTTCACTCACTATAATTCAATTATCAAGATAACTTTATGAAATATGACATAGCCGGAAAAGTGTTGATTGAAAAATGCAGAGAAGTGCTGCTGGAGTATTTTCTGGGAATTGAAGTTTCACAAAGCGTACTTCTCGAGGAGCTTCCCCAGGAAACAGTTTCTGTCAAACGCAGTGATTATCCCTTGAAAGTGACGGATCAAAACGGCGATTCCTATCTGGTGCTTCTGGAAATGCAGTCATCGTGGGAGTCGGATGTCGCCCTTCAGTTACTGGAGTATCGGACCCGGCACATGCTGAAGCTGAAGCTTCCGGCCATCTCCTGCATTATGCTGTTGAAAGAATCCGGTCAGGCACAGGATCACTATGAAGACCATGAGGTTCATTTCAATTTTCGGCTGATTCGGCTCTATGAGTGGGATGCCCGGGAAATCCTCGATAAAGGCATC
>CAZBUL010000002.1:0-49262 GCA_964495045.1 uncultured Desulfobacterales bacterium
GTCATCATATCGTTGAACATCATGGCAAATCTCCTGATTAAAGAGTTTCATTATGAAATCGGGTTATCGCAATTTCATCCATAAAATCCTGGTCCAGTTTCAGCACTTCCCTGGTGTAGGCAGCGAGCCCTTTTTCTTTTAGATTTTCAATCGTTTTGCGTTTTTTTACGGCTTCGATCAGTTCTTCCCGTTTCAATGCAAACTGTTTTTCGGCTTCTTTGATCTTCTCCTGCTGTGTCAGCATATTTCGGGCCAGCCCTTCAAAAAAGTTGGCATAAACGATATGTTCCGAAATGGCAATTCCCCGCAACTGTTTCTGTTGAATCTCAGTATATGCTCTCTCCTTATCCTGTTGGATTCGCAACAGATTTGCCTTTTCATCCCGGACTCTGCACCCACATACCGCCAGTTCCTTCTGAATGATCTCTTCATGATGGATCCGGTTATTCAGAAGCGATTCGAGTGAAAATTTATATTTTGCCATAATCTTCCTTTCATCGAACTAAGTCGAAAACATCAACACAGTTCGTGTCATTTTTCCGTCATCGGGATGGAAACATATCTTCCAACTGCTGAACACTTTCTTGATAATTCGTCTGATCCTCGATACCCTGTTGAAGGTAGCGGTTGATGTCGTCTATTATATGGATGGCCTGATCGATCTTCGGGTTGCTTCCTGGAACATAAGCACCGATATTTATCAAATCCTCAGCTTTTCGATAAGTTGCCAGCAACGATTTGAATAATCCGGCACAATCCTTGTGCCGGCGGGGAGCAATGTCTCCCATCACCCGGCTGATGCTTCTCAAGATATCAATGGCCGGATAATGGTTCTGCATGGCCAGTTCCCGGGTCAGAACGATATGCCCATCCAGAATGGAGCGAACAGCATCCGCGATCGGTTCGTTCATATCATCCCCTTCCACCAGCACTGTATAGAGTCCCGTTATGGCCCCGCTATTCGATGACGTTCCCGCCCTTTCCAAAAGCTTGGGAAGCATGGTAAACACAGATGGGGTATATCCTTTCGATGTCGGAGGTTCCCCCAAAGACAGTCCGATCTCCCTTTGGGCCATGGCAAACCGTGTTACAGAATCCATCATCAGATTCACCTGAAGCCCTTGATCCCGAAAATACTCGGCAACGGTTGTCGCGACGAAGGCCGCTCGCAAACGAATCAAAGGGAGATGGTCGGACGTAGCAATAACGAGAACCGATCGTTTCAAGCCCTCATCACCAAGCTCTTTCTGGATGAATTCATTGACTTCTCTACCCCGCTCCCCGATCAACGCAATCACATTGACATCGGCGGAAGTTCTCCGGGCAATCATCCCCAGCAACACGCTTTTCCCGACACCCGAACCGGCAAAAATCCCCACCCGCTGTCCGCATCCGATGGTCAGTAACCCGTTGATCGCCCGAATACCGATATCCAGAGGCTGATGGATTCGATCCCGATAGAGCGGATTCATCGGTTCCGCATATAGAGGATATTCGCATTCATGAGCAATGGGGCCTTTCCCATCGATAGGCATTCCCAGTCCATCGACGATTCTTCCAAGAAGGTTGTTCCCCACCGGAATAGATGCTCTCTGTTTCCCTGCCACCACCTGACTGCCCGGACTGATGCCGCGAATATCTTCAAGCGGCATGAGAAGCACTTTATTATCTCTGAAACCCAATACTTCCGCTTTGACGCTTCGTCCTGCTCCCTGCGGATAAATATCACATACACTTCCCAGAGTCGCAGAAGGACCCAAAGATTCGATAACCAACCCAACCACCTTGGTCACTTTGCCGGTGGCTCTGATCGGGTCGGCACGATCCATCAATTGATGATATAAATCCAGATTAAAAGATTCCATCATGAAATCATCTCCAAATCCTGGGCATTCTTTTCCAAGCCAGGCAAAAATGATTCCTCGACCATTTTTAATTGGGATTCGATCCTTGCATCGATATCTCCAGAAAGGGTTTCAACGATACATCCACCACATGAAACAGAAGAATCCTCGATAAATATCACTTCCCCTTTGATCGGAATCAAATGTCTGCCTTCCTGCAAATAAGACAGTTCCGAAGGATTGATCCGAATTCGAACGGGGGCGTTGATTGCAATTGTCTCGAACGTCCTTTTAACGACACCCGCAATCACCTTCGGATTGACTGCCGGCTCTACTTGCAGAATTTTTCTGGCGATGGCAAGGGATAAACCGACCGTCTCTCTTTCTGCCTGAAGCATGAGTTCTTTTCGGAATTTTTTGATTTCATTCATCGCCTGCTGCAGCGAGCCGAGCAGTCTCTCGATTTCTTTCATTCCTTCAGCGAATCCAGCCTTGTGCCCTTCCTGAAACCCATCCTTTTGCCCATCCTGAAATCCCCGATGGTAGGCTGCTGTTTCTTTCTGCAAAGATTCAGAGATCACATCGTCTATGACTTTTTGATAATCAATCGGCTCTGGTTCTTTCTCGATCTCTATATTTTCATTCGTTGTGTCCTCAATTATTCCCTCATGTCTGTATAAAAAACTCGATTTAATAAAGCTTCCATCCAGCGGCTCTACCGGACGATCGGCGTTTAAATCGACATAAATGCGTTGAAAGGATGTGCCGCTTGATTTTGGATCGGCACCATCGATCATGACAGTTTCTTTGGAAATATCTGGAAAACTATAGATGCCTGCAGGATCGTTAGAAAACAGATTCCGAGCACTTATGATGTTATGCAATAAAATCGCCCCCTTTCCTGCCGCTGATAACGATCTCGCCTTTAGCATCCAATTCCTGGATGATCCGTGTTATGCTCTGCTGGGCTTCTTCCACATCCCGCATTCGAACGGCCCCGATCGTTGCAATTTCTTCCCGCAGAATCTCACCAGCCCGTTCAGACATATTTTTGAAAATTTTTCGTTTGACGTCATCAGAAGCGCCTTTCAAGGCCAGAGACAATTTTGAAGATTCAACCCTGCGAAGCACTTTCTGCATGCCTTTGTCATCTATCAGCACCAGATCTTCGAATACAAACATCATCATTTTGATCTGTGTCGCCAAATCCGGATTGATTTCCTCAATTTCCGACAGCAATTGCTCTCCCGCTGTTCCATCCGCCATGTTCAGCAATTCGGCCAAATGTCCGACGCCACCGGTTTTATGCGTTGCCGATGTTTTTTTCTTTTTCATGATCTCTTCGAACACATGGCCGATTTCAACTACCATTCCCGACAATACTTTGTCCAATTTGGCAATCCGCATGGCGACTTCGACTTTTACTTCATCCGGTAATCTTGACAGAACAACGATCCCAGTCTCAGGTTTGAGATGAACGATAATTATCGCTATTGTCTGTGGATGTTCATCTTTAATCATTTCGACAAGCTGTTCCGGCTCTATATCTTGCAATACCTTTAATCCGGATGGATCGACACTTTCATCAAGTGAATCTGACTCATCGGACTCCTCCAGTACCTCTTCCTGATCGGCTGACACAGCTTCGGGGGAGGCACTCTTCGCGTCCTTCTTCTTATCCGGATATGGGAGTGGAACATCCTGAGTTTTGCGTTGTTTGATTCTTTCAGCCAGCGTGGCAAACTCCTGAGAAATTTTTTCCACGACTTCCGGCGAAATAGAGCCTATCTGAGATAGGTGCTGCTGAACAAGTTCTCTTTCAGAGGGACCCATTCGATCCAAAATATCCTTGGATACTTTTTCCCCCATTGAATGAATGAGAACGGCTACTTTCAAAGCACCTGGCAATTGATTCGTGTCCATAAACTATTTTTCAATCCTCTGAATAATTTTCATTTTCATTGTGATATACTTAGCTTTGTTTCATCCATTCCCGCAGCACTTCGACAAATGCCTGATTATCTTCGATCGCCAATTGCGAAAGCTGATGACTGATCGGGATCATCCCGGGTGAAGTCGCATATTCCCCTTCAAGCTCGTTGACTGTCCGGGGAAGCTGGTCGATCAATTCGGCTTCCTTCTGGGGCTGAGCGGTCAGCCATTGAATGATTGGCCGGATGATGAAAATGAACGTCAACACTATAAAAATTGCTGAAAATGCATATTTGATGTAATCAGCGTACTGCATCACATTGGAAACCCATCCCTTGTCTTTTGCCTGTCCTTCAACCAACTCTGGATTTTCAAACGGGATATTGACAACTTCAACTTCATCTCCTCGGGAAGCCGTATAATTGACCGCCCGCATGACGATACTTTTGATCTTGGCTATTTCTTCGGGTGTTCGGGGAACATATTCGACTTTTGACTTTCCATCTTCGTCAACGACTGTTTTATAGGCTCCATCAACTAAAACGGCTACTGAAATACTGGCTATCTGACCAACGGGTTCTATGATGTGACTGGTCGATTTTCCGATTTCATAATTCGTGGTCTGATGTTGTTTCTGGAATACCGTGTTTACAGATGCTGCATCGGTCATTCCCTGCTGTGTTTTCTCCGCCTGGGCCGCAGTTGATCCCGGAATTCCCATGGCCGTTTTTTCCGGCTTTGTCGAAGTTTCATTCGATATCTGTTCGCTTCGCGCCACCTTGTTTTCCGGGTAATATCTTTCCTCTGTTTTTTCCTGTTTTTTAAAGTCCATGGTGCTTGAAAGTCTGACAATGGCCTTGTTCGGGCCCAGTGCATTCTCGAGCATACTTTTTACCCGGTTTTCCAGTGTTCGTTCCAGCTTTTCCTGAAAGGCATGCTGTTCGACCCTGACGCTCTCAAAATCGTTTTTTTGTTTTTTCAGACCGATCTGATTGCCCAGACTATCCACGATTGTGACATTATCCGGCTTCAAGCCGGCAACGCTGGACGAAATCAGATGGATGATGCCCTGAATCTGTTCCTGACTCAATGTTTTATTCGGACGGAGTTTAATCACGACCGACGCCCTGGCAGGTTCCTCGTTTTCAATAAAAAGAGATTTCGGTGGCATCACCAGATGCACCCGCGAGCTTTCAATTTCCTCAAAGCGGTTGATGGTTCGGGAAAGTTCCCCCTGGATAGCCCGCTGATAATTGACGTTCTGAACGAATTCCGTCATGCCGAGTTTTGAATTATCGAAAATTTCAAATCCCACACCGCCTCCCTGTGGAAGACCCTGGGAAGCCAGTTCCATTCGGGTTTCATGAACGAGCTCTTTGGGAACCAGAATCGCCCCTCCATTGGAAGAAATGCGATAGGGAATTTTTTTCGCTTTTAACTGAGTGATCATGGCACCGGAATCCTCTGCGGAGAGTCCGGAGAAGAGAACCTGATAGTCCGGCCTGCCACTCAGAATGATAATGGCAGCCAGCCCGATAATCACCCCGCCGATTACCGAAAACAAAGTGATTTTCTTGATTTTATTCAAACCGGCATAAATTGTTTTTATTTGATCTACCGACTCTTTCAGTTCCATGGAAGCACTTCCTTTTGAATATTATACCTGCATCCGCATGACTTCCTGGTAAGCTTCAATCATTTTGTTGCGAACCTGCATCGTCAACTGAAAAGCCACTCCCGCTTTTTCCATGGCAATCATGGTGTTGTGAATGTCTTTATCCTGACCGGTTGCCAGATTCTGCACCGCTGTATCGGCCGAATTCTGGAGATGATTGACTTCATTCAACTGGTTTTTCAACATCTGCCCAAACGATGTTTCCTGGATCGTATTCTTGACCGGACCGCCGGATGCCGGCTGTATCGGAATGGGCGGTGTCGTGTAAAATCGGATCGGGTCCATGTTACCGTCCTATTTCCAGTGCTTTCAGCACCATGTTTTTTGATGTGGAGATCACGGTCACATTGGCTTCATAACTTCGGGACGCTGTCATCATATTGACCATTTCTTCCATGGTATTGATGTTTGGAAGGGAAACAAAACCCTGCGCATCGGCGTCTGGATGACTGGGATCGAATTTCTGAATGGGTTTCCGTGAATCGTTGATGATATCCATCACACTGACTTCGGCCAAATCGCCGCCCATTTCTGTACTCAATATTTCTCCAAAGGAACTTTGAACGGGTTTAGCGGAAAACACCGGCTCTTTGCGCACATACGGTCCGCCTTCTTCGGTTCGTGTCGTATTGGTATTGGCCAAGTTGCTGGAAACCACATTCATTCTGACCCGCTGGGCCGTCAATCCAGATAAGCTGGTTTGAATCGAATCGAAAAAATTCATAAGTTACCTCGCAACTCCATTGATGGCTGTCATCAATGATTGAAATTTTTTGGAGATTATCTGCGCCGAAGCATTATACAACAGGCCGTTTTCAGATATCATGGACATGGTCTTGTCAATATCGACCGTATTTCCATCAGCATGGAAATCATAAAGCGGCTTTTCCACTTCCATGATTTCCGGAGCATTCACGTCGCGAATGCCGGTTAGAGGAATATGCGTTGACAGGGTGCGTGTCAATGGCATCGTGTCGGATATACTTGGCGTTTTTTGCATTTCCTTTTCAACCAAAATATCGAATGCCTTGTAATTGGGTGTATCCATATTGGCGATATTGGATGCCAACAGGCTATGTTTCTGGGATCGCAGATTCATACTCTTCTCAAGAACCGAAAAAGTCTGATTGAACAAACCCTGAGATACCATGATAAAATTCCTTTCTTGATAATTTTTGCCATGATCTTTTGCAATATTTATACCACAAACGTCTATATGTATTTTATTTATCATATAATCAAGTAGTTAAATTATTTAAACGGATTTCTTTAGAATGAATTCAGAAACGATATCTTGATACTATGTCATATTGTTGACGGGATGATAAATTGAAATGCTTTTCTACGAGGGATTTCAGATCAGGCTAATCAGAAAATAAAAATCCCCCATTTCTGGGGGATTGGAAGGGAATGAATCAAGGGCAGTCGGTATTACGCCGGAACAACGTGATTATCCAAGGTTCTCTTCGAGGTTATGGCGTTTGATTTTTTCTATTAAGGTCGTGCGTTTGATATTCAGCAATTTGGCAGCATTTTTCTTGACACCGTTTGCCATTTTCATCGACTGGGTAATCAAAGACTTTTCGAAGTCACTGACTGCTGTCATCAAGCATATTCCATCATCGGACACTTCCATTTCCGGGATTCCCGAAACTTCTTCGGCGACGGTTCTGAGTTTCTGAGGCAGGTCTCTGGGATAGATTTCGCCTTCCTGAGTGAGGACAACCATCCGCTCCATCATATTTCTCAATTCCCGTACATTGCCCGGCCATGAATGTGCCACCATTAATTCCATGGCTTTTTCGGATATTCCGGTGACCTGCATCCGTTTCTTTTGATTCAACTGTTCAAGGAAAAAGTTGATCAGCAAAGGAATATCCGATTTTCTTTCCCGAAGGGGTGGAAGAGTCAACGGAATTACATACAAACGGTAGTACAGATCTTCACGAAAAGTACCATTTTCAACGGCTGTTTCCAGATCCCGATGCGTTGCCGCAATGATTCGGATATCCGTCTTGATGGTTTGGCATCCCCCGACACGCTCGAATTCGTTTTCTTCGAGAACCTTCAGTAATTTGACTTGAAGGTCTTGGCTCATATCACCGATTTCATCCAGGAAAATAGTGCCGCCGTTGGCCACCTCGAATTTTCCAGGTTTGGCGGTAATGGCACCGGTGAATGCGCCTTTAACATGGCCGAAGAGTTCACTTTCGAGCAGGTTCTCAGGAATTGCGCCACAATTGATCTGAACGAACGGTTTGTCTTTGCGATAGGAATGATCGTGAATAGCCTTTGCAATCAGCCCTTTTCCAGTTCCGGTTTCACCCTGAATGATTATGGTGCTGTCACTGTCCGCCACTTTTTCGACCATACGAAATATTCTCTGCATCCGATCACTATGTCCAATAATGTTCATGAATGCATTCGGCTGGTCTGTCGCGCTGGCAGCAAACAGTTTCTTCTCAATCCGTGAATCCGAATCCTGCCATTTCCCGAAATCGATTGCGAGGTTTGTCACAGTCTGCCTCCTCATGATAAAGACTTTGCTCTTTCTTATGCCTCATTGTTATCTGCGAACAGAGCAAAGAAAATGCCAATCGGAACAAAACTGTTTACGTTTTTATTATTTCATATATTCAATTACATACAACGACTATGGAAAGCATGCATCCTTGTACGGAGGTCATCTTTTTGCGTTTTGCAATAAAATACCGGAAAACGAATATTTTCAAATGATAATATGTTTAAATAAAAACAGAACAGAATATTTTCTATCTTGCATTATGCGATTTGCATAATGCGCACAATCTAAACATCTGCGGTTATCGATAAGTTATTCGAATTCCCCACGGAATATATCCTTGCCGACATGCTTTATCCTCCCGTGTCCAAATGATTGATTTTGTAAAACTGTATCATGCCATTTCCATCTCACTGTTGAGAACGCGCCGCTCACGTCCGATGTTTCAAACGAATTTCTTTGCGTCTTTGCGGTGAATATTTTTACCTCTCTATTGTCAAAAATCCGATTCATCCAACGGTATGACATCATCTGGACGGACTTCCCTCTTATCTGCCAAAAGGAGTTTCTTCTTTTCGGACTTCAAACGAAGCGGCCGACTGCCAGATCCTGCTTCCAAAAAACGATCTTCAGATTTTCCCGCCATAGATGTTCGCGCCGATTTTCCTTCAACAATTCCCATCAACTCACCCACCATGGCCTTCATCTCCTGTGCCTGAGCACTCAATTCCTCGGCCGAAGACGACGACTGTTCCGCACCGGCGGCATTCTGTTGAATCACCTTATCCATTTCGGCAACTGCCTGGTTGATTTGATCGATTCCCATCGCCTGTTCGGCAGAAGCGGCAGCGATTTCCGATACCAGTTCTCCGACGCGAACCGCGTTCCCGGAAACTTCGGAAAAAGCTTCATCGGTGCGGGCAACCAATACCGAACCGTCCTTAATTTTCTTCCCGGTTTCCTCAATCCGGAGAGAGGTGTTTCGAGCTGCCTCGGAAGCCCGCATGGAAAGATTGCGAACTTCATCGGCCACCACCGCGAATCCGGCACCGGCCTCTCCAGCACGGGCCGCCTCGACGGCGGCATTCAATGCCAGCAAGTTTGTCTGAAAAGCAATGTCATCGATCGTCTTGACGATGTTGGATGTTTCTTCACTGGCCCGCAAGATTTCCTTCATCGAGGTCCGCAGCGCCGTCATGGAAGTATTGGCAGACAAAATGACCTGACCGGTGTTTTGCATGAGCTGGTTGGCCTGCCGAGCGTTTTCGGCATTCTGCTTGGTCATGGAAGCCATTTCCTCCAGCGAAGCAGACGTCTCTTCGATGGACGACGCCTGTTCCGATGTTCCTTCAGCCAGTGACTGACTGGCGGACGACACTTCCATGGATGCCGATGCCACCTGATCCGCACCTTCACCGAGCCCGGCAATGATCTGTCCGATAGGCCCGGTGATACTCCGTGTGAGGATGACCGTCAGCACCAGGCAGAAAATGATGCCCGCCATGCCGATACCGATCACGATCATGATGGAATGGTTCAGTGAAGATTCGACATCGGCCGCCCGCTGAATGGTTTCGGTGATGCCTGCCACTGCGGTTTTTTCCGCCGCAGAGGTCAAGGCATCACCGATGATATTGCGCATTGTTCCCATATCCATCAGAGCCGCATATTCGGCGGAAAGTTTTTTCATATTCGTTTTGTAGCTGGATGCGCTGATACGGATATCTTCCAATTGCGACAAGACAGTGCCGCTGGAGGTTTTCTTCTGAATCGCCCGCAACACGTTTTCCATTTCCTCGAATTTTTGGGCCGATTCTTCAATCATTTTGGGCGTTCGGAACAACTGCGCCTTCAGTGTATCAATTCGAATAGCATCGACGATGTGAATCACCTCGTTCATCCCCCGGATGTTGTCGAATTGATTCAACAGTGAAATAGAATCTATCCCCTTGCTGGCATTGGCACTCACCTCTTCGGCATATTCTTCAGAGAAATCCATACAGGCTTTCATGAACTCCAAGGCTGTCACATCGAGTTTCTTCCGGATATTCTGAATTTCCTTGCCGATACGTTCTGTGTCGTTCACCAGTTTCTCGAATTCCTGGAGCCGAGCGGATGCAATGGCGGCATTGTCCTTGAGAACCTTCAAATTGGGAAATCGGGATGTCAATTGATCGGCATCCTGAAGATACTGTCCGACAAGTTTCAACTGATCCCGGGAATCGGATAATAAAAATTCATCGTAAACGGCGTCATAGCCGTTCATGGCCGATACCGCACGGGATGCAGCGCGTTCAACCCCTCCGGCAATGCGTGTTTCAGGCATATACTGACTCGACAGAATCCCGGTCTGACCGGCCGCCCCTTTCATGATGAAAAGGGCACCTCCGATCAGGAGCGCGGCAACACAGAGGACGATTCCGAATCCGGCAAAAATCTTCGTGCTGAGTTTCATACATGATCCCTTCTGCAATCAGGATTATTTTTTATATATGCCGCAACCGACGATGAGTTCTCCGAAACGTTCCAGATACATGGATTTGGGTTCGATCTGTTTGGAGACGGGATTCATGAATTTGTAGTCCTGCCAGGCGGTATTCTGTTTTTTCATAAGCTCGACCCGCTCTTTCATGTATTCCTTGCCGTCCGTATCTTTCAAATCGATCAAATCCTTGCCGACCATGCTTTTCTTTTGGCCGTGTGCCAGGCACTTGCCATTCATGTCATAGACCACCACATACAGATCCCGGTCAACAAATTGGCCTTTGAGGTTGTTGATTTCGTCGAACGATTTCTCATTACCGTTGGCCTTGATGTATTCGATGGCTTTTTTGACCATAGCCACGGCTTCTTCCTTGGTACCCTCTTCGGCCGCACCGGCATGGACGACCGGCCATCCCATGGCCAAACACATTGAAACACAAAAGACAATCAACATTTTTTTCATGTCTGCACTCTCCTTTCGATGGGTTATAAAGCATGCTGATCGATAGACATCAACTGTTGTCAAAACCTTTATATTGATGTTTACAGCGGATCGTCAATACAAAAGCGGGCGGCGGGTCGGGGGATCGTTCATTTTTCCGGATTGCCCTTCCATCCATAATTTTTAGCAATCCGTATGACGTTCTGAACTTTCCAGATACAGCCGGTAACCGTTCTGCACCCTTTTTCATTGATCTGCAAACATATTTCGTCGGCGGTTTTCCCTTCAGAAAAGCACTGAACGATCAGCGCCCCCACTTCATCCTGCTGCTGCCGATACAGGGCCAATTGTTCACGGGATACCTCCACTTTCTGCCGATTTCTTCGGGCAACGACCAGTCCGTGCTGATTGGATACAACGGAAACAAGATGCGGAGACCATGGCTTGCCATACATGGTCTTATATCCGCTTTCATTCAGGAGATCGGCGATTTTCTTTTTTATAATTCCCTCGTTGAGATATTTCTCGATCAGCGCAACCGCTTCCTCGAATTGTTTCTTGTTTCGTTTCGTCACCGGCAGCGTTTCCGGATCCGGCGGCGGATGATCAATGGCATCTTTTCGTTTGAATTCTTCTCTTCTTTGCCGCTTCATGTCAAGGTTGTGGAAATACGCCGCTTCCATCTCCGGGTAAACCGGACAATCCGGTGAACAGACAGCCTTGAAAGCATTGTACCGGCAGTTGCAGACGAAGGGAACGTCGCTGCGGTGCACATACTTGATGATGGACTTGGTGCTGTGCCGGATCTGAGACGGTTTTGACGCAGAAATTCGAGACAGGATATCCACCGCATAATCCAGCAGCCAATCGGAATATATCTCCGGCGTCAGCCCTATGTGTCTGCACCAGGCGGCCAGAAAAATGGTCGTATCATTCCGGTTCATCCGGGGGTCATCCGCCGTGAACCGATCCGGACAGATTCCGTTTTGAACGATATCCACAATGCAGGTATATGGTTCGGAGATACCGTTTGCCATGAGGATTGCCATCAGTTTCTGAAAATGCATGCGCTCTATCCTGTTACTGCACAATGTTCTAATTAAAAGTCTTCAGGCGCATCTCCCTGCAGACGTTTATACAGGCCTCGCACCGGGAACAGACCATCGGGGTGATATTTCCGGCGTCACACCGGCGTAAGCCCGGTTCGGGCAACCGCCCGAACCGAAACAGGTTTCGATCTGATATCCCTGAATATCGGTTTCCATTGTGGACAGAAACCGGGCCTGCGTGGCGGTGACTTCGGCAATTGTAATGCGGGCCTTTCCTGCCTCCGCCGCCTCTTTTTCAACACGGGCTCTAACCCGTTTACGCACAAAAAACGGTACTTTTTTGACGGCGTTTTCTGCCTCGGCGGTCCACTTCATTTCAATTGCTCGGCGATGGAGACGGTCCGGTCTCCGAGCATGTTGACATAGCTGCCCATTTCATTGTCATACCAGCCGTAAATGACCGTCTGGGTCACCGGAATCCGGATGACGGATTGGGGCAATGAACCGATAACCGCCTTGTCAAGCCCTGGCACCCTGGTCAGGTCAATCGTGACATCGGCTGTCCGAGTATGGGTTTCATGACCTTCGATGATGGCGGCGGCCCGCGGCAGACCGATGATATCGGCCGACACATTCTGTTTGTCCGAAAAAATCAGGTATCCGCGGGGATCGTCCTGAGCGGTCTGTTTGTAGATGCCGTTGATCATCTCCCGTCGGATGGCGCCGCCGAAAAGCTCTTCCTGAAGATTGACCACGAGAATGATCAAGGAACCCGTGGCCGATGGGATCCGAACGGATTCGGCGATGAAGCCGATCTGCTCCATTTCAGGGATGACCAGCCGCAGGGCATTGGCGGCACCGGTGGAGGTCAGGATAATATTGTTCATGATACTGCGGGTCTTCCGAAGATCGGTAGCGCCTGCCTTGGGCAGCCGGTCGAGAACGGCCTGGGTTCCGGTGGCAGCATGGACGGTGGCCATGGATGCGGAAAGAATTTGTTTGGGGCCGAAAGCCTGAATCAACGGTTTCATCATGTGGGCCAGACAAGTGGTGGTACAGGAAGCATTCGAAATGATTTTATGCCGCCGTGGATCGAAGGCATTGTCGTTAACCCCCATGACCGTGGTAATAGCATCTTCGGGCATGGGTCTGCCTTTATCCTTGATTTTGAAGGGCGCTGAAGCGATCACTTTTTCAGCCCCGGCTTCGAGATGACCCCGCAGCGATCCGCCGGGCTGATCCGCACTCAGGGTGGGATCCAGAAACTGGCCCGTGGTATCGACCACAAGTTTGATGCCGTGATCCTTCCACCGCAGGTCCCGGGGATTCCGATACGATCGCAGGAATGTGATTTTGACACCGTTGACAACCATCGAGCTGTCTGCTTCGCTGATATCTTCGACCACCGGTTTGGAACGATACCCATGAAGGAACAGTTGCAGGCTGCCATAAGTGGAATCCCGTTCGATATAATGAGCAATGTCGGCCAGAGACGTCCCGGCCTGCCGGCCGATATTGACAACGAGTTCATTGAAATATCGGCGTTCCACATGATGCCAGACGGTCAGCTTGCCGATTCGCCCAAAACCGTTGACAGCGAGTTTCCCGCCGTTTTTGATGTCTGTTTTCATACTCCCTCCTTTGGATATCTATTCCTGTACGACCAGATGGAAATTTACCGGGATAATTATTCCTTTAACAGCCTGCAAAAATCATCAACGGACAAAAACGCGTCTCTGATCAGCGATCTCAATAGCCCTCTATCAAGTATCTTATGATCCGGAACCGACAATGTCGTTATGACACCAGGCTTTTTCATAATGATATGACGAGTGCTTCCAGTCCTTTCGATGGACCAACCAGCCTTTTGAAAGGCTTTGATGGCATCTTTTCCTGAAATGACAGGCAAACTGGACACTAAACAGCCACCTCGACAACCGTATAGCTGTCTGCTGCGACAGGTATCAAGTCACGGTCAAGCATCTCAAGACATCCGATGATCGCATCCTTGATATTTTCTATGGCTTCTTCCATCGAGCCGCCTTGTGAATGACATCCAGGAATAGCCGGACAGTGTGCAATGAAGCCAAAATCTTCCCCTTTTTCTATCAATATTCTGTAAATCATGGAATCGCCTTTCGATCTTCTGATAAATTGGTTTACAGAAAATTCATTTCGCAAGGCAGCAGAGAGGAGTTATCCGTAGTATGTATCCGACCGATAACACAGCGAAATTATTTTCTGAAAATCTATATGTCAACGGCACAGGACGGTTGATTACATTGTTTCCCTGATCCGGATTTTCCCTTGATATACCGACCCTTCCAATCCGTCAATGCTGATAGCATCTCCAGACATCAGCATCCGGTCGCTGAATTCACATCGTTTTTCTCTTTCATGACAGACGAGTGTTCCACATCCAACCACACAGGTTTTCCCCAGCCGATGCGCCACCACAGCTGCATGGGAGGTGAGCCCGCCTCGGGCGGTCAACAGGCCGTCGGCCGCAAAGATTTCACGGATGTCATCGGGCACCGTGTCGCCCCGCACCAGGATGAGCGATGTTTCCGGTTCCTGAGTGCGCCAATTTTCAATTTCTTCAAGGGTAAAGACCAGCCGGCCGGCCATGGCCCCGCCGCTCACACCGATTCCATTACCCAAAAGCCTGTCGCTCGTCATGTCTTCCACAGCGAAAGCCAGCGATTTCTTTCGTTCCCGCATCGCCATATCGCGGGTCTGTAGAATATACAGGTCTTTGACAGCCGGACTTTCGAAAGTGAATTCCATTTCCTGGGGCGTCCACCCCTTCTTTTCGATCAGATCGATGGCCCAATTTTTGAGTTCGGCATAGATATCCGGGAAATGGGTTTCCAGGGTGATGTCGGTGTTGCGCATTTCCACTTCCTGCTGGAAAATGGAAATGGGCAAGGTGTTCACCAGCCCGGAAACAACATCTTCTCCTTGATTGCCGATGGTGAAATCCCCCCACAGGCGGACAAGATTCCCTGACCAGCGGGGGTTGTGTGTAAAAATGACACCCGTGCCGGAGTGCCGGGAAAGGTTGCCGTAAACCATGGCCTGAATCGTTACGGCCGTTCCCCAGTCATCGGAGATGCCCATGATTTTGCGGTACGCTTTGGCCTTGTCCGACTCCCAGGACTTAAAAACACTGTCGATGGTCATATAAAGCTGATCCATCGGATCATCCAGAACCGGAAAACCGGCATCGGCTATGCTCTCCTTATAGGCCATGGCCACGGTACGCATCTGATCACCGGTGAATCCTCTTTTCAGGGGAATGCCATGCCGTTTCTTGAAATCACTGATGATGGCATCGAAATGATTTCTTTCCAACCCCACCGCCATGCCGTAGCACTGCAGGAACCGCCGGTAATTGTCCCATGCAAACCAGGCGTTGTCTGTCCGGGCGGCCAAGCCTTCGGCAATGCCTTCATTGATCCCCACATTCAGCAAGGTGTCCATCATCCCCGGCTGCGAGATGGACGCCCCGCTGCGGACCGATAACAGTAAAGGATTGACGGTGCTGCCAAAGGTTTTCCCCGACATTTTTTCGATCGCTGTGATGTGGTGAACAATCTGGGTTCTGAAATTCTCCAACGCCGGGGGATAATGCTCGATGACTTCACGGCAGCGGAAAGCTTCCGTTGTGATGATGAATCCGGGTGGAACCGGCAGTCCGAACCGCATCAGTTTGACCAGATTCAGTCCCTTGTTGCCGACAAAGATGATGCCAGGCAGGAAATTGCCGCGTTGATCCAGGGTCGTCAGGGTCTGGCTGGGGTCGTACTGCAGCAACAGCCGGAGCTGATCCGGATGGAGCGTATTCAACTGGTGAAACAAAATATTCAGTATCCGGAACAGAAGCTGGTCGAGCTGCTGAAGCCCAAGTGAAAAAACGAGTTGATCCCGAAAAAATATTTCCGTGATCCGGTGGGCGATTTTTTCCGGATCCATTTCTGAATCCCGGGGCAGAAACCGGGGCAGAACCTGGCGGTGGCTGGTGGCGGTGATGATGCGGGTCAAGTTTTCTTCATGGATGTTGTTGAAATAATCGTGAATAATGTTTTTTACGGCCTGAGAAAAACCTTTGAAAATATCCAGATATTGGGTGAAGGTAAATCCCCGGATTTGAAGAGAATGGCTTAAAAATTCCTGCTGTCGCTCGAATTCGACCGAGTGAATGCCGTCAACTTTAAGCGCCCGGTTGAACAGGGTCAGCAGATCCGAAATCTCATGAATGGTCACGTGAGTGATCAATGTCAGATCAATGGTTTGAACGAGTTCCTCGAAAAGAACATTGAGCAGGGATTCAATACGGAACGTCAACCCCAGTGCGTCGAATTTCATCTCGTGATAACTGCCGTACATCGACGGGATATCGACCGTGATATGCCGTTTCTTATATATGTCCTCCCGGATATCATATACTTTCGGAGACAGGATCAACTGCTTGAGAAAGGTCAGATAGTCGATGAGCATTTCAGCTTTTTTCCGGATATCCGGCTGTTCCAATGCCTTCTGGAGTCGATTCAGATCCGGAAATCCGCTGGCTTTGAGCTGATCGAGATGATGGTTTATTTCAATGAAATCGAGTCGATACTTATGATGAAGGAGTTTGTAGAAAGCAGCCATCAACTGAATGCGTTCGATGTCCATCGAAGATTCACCGTCAAGACCGTCCAGTATGCCTTTCAGTTCCACATCACGCAACGTCAGCAGTTGAACCGGAAGCGAAATGCCGCGGTGCCGAAGCTGGGCCATGATCCGCCGGACACCGTCGATGAAAGGACCGGACAGCTCGATCTGTTGATAAATGTTCGGCGGAACAAACGGTGCCAGCACCGTTTTGTTTCCAGTTTTCCAGAAATCCAGAACAGCATCCATGAATCCCAGAATCTGGTTGCTGCTTTCAACGTGGCTCTGTTTTCTCAAGAAATGGATGAGAACGTCCTTTCGCCGGGTCGTCTCATCCAGACGGGTGGAAATTTCCCGAAGTTCCCCTTCGGCACCGATATCGTTGAAAAATGCCGGAAAAACCCGCGACAACTGTTTGACCAGGTTATAAACCGGGCCGATGTCGCTGTTCAGCAGTTGGGTAATATCACGCGGGAACAAATCCGTATCTTTGATGAATACACCTTCCAGACACAGATGAATGATCAGGCAGGACAACAGCCGGTTGGACCATTTGGGGTTGAGCTCGATCAGGGTCAGCCAGGTACGGATATTCTGGATGTGTGCACTGTTGGCCTGAATCTGCCAGTCGTTTCCGACCCCGCCAATCATGGGCGTCTGAAATCCCAGATCGATGACGGAATTGATGAAGAAATTGACCAGATCGCTGTCATCGGTTTTATATACGCCCTGCCCCATATTGAGGGCGCAGTTCAGAGCGGTAACCGGAAATTCCTGGGTACGGTACTTCAGGATGGAAAAAGTCTTTTCGATCAACCGCATGATGTTGCGATGGGATTCGTTACCGATCAACCAGCTTAATGTCCGGTTGATTTCCCGCAAGGTTTCTTCATGGATGAGAGACAGACCGGAAATATTCATGATGTGAAAGAGAAAAATCACTTTCCAGTGATTGCGGCGAGTAATGTTCTCGCTGGACTTCCACAGCGCCATCGGCATATTTTTGTAGATATCGACAATCTCCCGGTATGTCGGAAGTGTCAGAAGCTTTTCCAAAAGACCGGAACTGTCTGCAGCATCTCCGGTGATCAACATTTGAAGCCGTTCCCGGCAGGCGGTAAGCTTTCGATGCGAGATGTCCGCAAAAATCTCGTCGAAAACAGGCAGATGTTCGGTTTCGGCTTCGGCCTCGAACCAGGTCATGGGGTCGTCCTGATGCAGCCAGTAGGTATAGGTATATAACAGATATCTGGAAACAAGCCGATTGAGAGACCCAAAGGCGGGAAGCTTCGCCTTGAAGCAGAGTTCGGCCAGTCGCTTGATGGAGTAATAACCGCCGGCAATACAGGCAAAATATGCTTCGGGAAGTGCTTCGATCCGGTCAAAGGCGGCATCGAGAACCGGCGCCAGCCGGGGCAGCAAATCAGGTTCAGCATCTTTTACAGTTTTTTGTACAAATAGCAATAAGTTATCTACTGCATCGGCCCGAACATCAGCCGTTGCATCGGTGCCGGCGGTCAGAAACACATCGATGATCAGGCCGACAACTTCCGTTCCTTGGTCATGTTTCAGAAAAATGTGAAAATAATCCAGGGCGTATTTCCGACATTCCTGAACGATGAATTTCCAGTTTTTATAAGGGTGAGACAGCTCCGTCAAAAAAGTGTTCACGCTCTCCGTCAGTCCGTAATACCGGGCCATGGCTTCCTGAAGGGGCAGGTAGCGCGGATCGATGCGAACATCCACGCGATAGTCGGCAAGATTGACTTCCAACGCTCTGGATTTGAACGGCATGACAGCCTCCTTTATTTCACGACGGTGGATGCATTCGTGTCGAACGGATTCTTTCTGACCGCCAGATGAAACAGATAGGGATAACTGGTTTTCAGATACTTCATGTACTCCAGCCACTGGGGAACCATCAGCGCATATACCCGTCTGGCATCCCCGGAAAGATGGGCATAATCGGAGGCCGGAAGCGCTGTCAGGTCTTCCCGACAGAGAAATTCTTCACGGAGATGATAAATTGCCTGCAATAGCAGGGTAAAGGATTCATGCTCGAGCAATATGGGATTTTCCAGCAGGCGCAGCAGAAACTCCCCTTTCATGTCGAGGAAACGGCTCAGCGCATCACTGTTGGCATGATCGATCGTCACCCGATAATCATACTGCTCGGCGCGATTGCGGGACCGGCCGAAATCCGCATCGGTCCAGGAGGGTGCTACGAGAAAATGGTTCCGGATGGATTCGGCATCCGAATCCATCCGTACGAAACAGTCCAGCATCCAGGTGCCGATTTCGCTGAAGAATATTCCCAGAACCATGTGCGATTTCTGAAGGTAAATCGCGTTTTCGCGGCGACTGAGGATCAGCTCCGTTGCATTGGCCACAACCCCCAGAAAGGTGCCGACTCCCCCGAAAATCAAAAACAGGGCAAAGACTTTGCCCATTGTCGTCATGGGATGAATATCCCCGTAACCCACGGTGGCGATGGTGACGATCCCAAAATATACAGCATCGAAAAGCGGCAGATCCTCGGCGATGCAGAAGCCACCGATTCCGATGGACATGATGATCAGCAGCATCCCCGCATAGATTTTAAGTCTGAAACGAATCGTGTTCATTCAGAGCCCATGGCCGCCTCTTTGCTGTGGATATGGTGGGTGCTTTCCCATCGTTTGTCGAGAAAATAGAGAATCGGCACCGTCATGCGGGAAAAAAGCAATGAGGCCACTTCTCCGGCCATCAGGCTGATGG
This sequence comes from uncultured Desulfobacterales bacterium, assembly GCA_964495045.1. Taxonomy (GTDB): domain Bacteria; phylum Desulfobacterota; class Desulfobacteria; order Desulfobacterales; family Desulfatirhabdiaceae; genus RAAP-1. The sequence goes on from CAZBUL010000002.1 coordinate 19,361, forward strand.
CCAGCCCCTGAAAAATGGGATCGAAGAGAATGACGGACGCTCCCACCACCACGGCGGCGGCGGTCAGCATCATGGGCCGGAATCGGACCGCGCCGGCATCAATGACCGCCAGATCCAGCGGCATCCCCTGGGCCACCCGGAGCTCGATGAAATCCACCAGAATGATGGAATTGCGAACCACGATGCCTGCTCCGGCGATAAAGCCGATCATGGAGGTGGCGGTAAAAAACGCCCCCATGGCCCAGTGGGCCGGCAGAATACCGATCAGGGAAAAGGGAATGGCCATCATGATGACAACCGGCGTGGAAAAAGACTGAAACCAGCCCACGACCAGCACAAAAATGATGACCAGCACCACGGCGAAGGCCAGTCCCAAATCCCGGAACACCTCGTAAGTGATGTGCCATTCGCCATCCCACTTCATGGAAAATTTCCGGTCGCTGTCCGGCAGATCGGCCGTATGCTGTTCGATCCGGTATCCTTCGGGCAGAGTGATGGTATCGATTTTTTTCTGCATTTCCAAAATGGCATAGACCGGGCTTTCCTTGACACCGGCCACATCCCCGATCACATAAACCACCGGCATCAGGTTTTTATGGTAAATGCTGCGATCGGATTCCGTCTTTCGGGCGGTCACCAGTGCCGACAACGGCACGAGCTGTCCGCCGGCAGATGTCATCTTGATGCTTTCGAGCCGTTCGATCCCGGCACGGTCTTTCAGGGGGAGTTGAACCACCAGCGGCATGTCTTCTTTTTCCCGCGGTTGATGGATGAGACCGATCTGTTTTCCGGAAAGGGCCATATCGAGTGTTCCCGTCACCTGAGCCGCGCTGATGCCATGAATGGCCGCCTTTTCCTTGTCCACCTCCAGTTCATATCGCGGCTGATTGTCTTCCATATACCAGTCCACATCCACCACACCGGCCGTTTCCTCGAAAACCCGGCGGATCTGAAGCGCAATTTCCCGTTGACGTTCGTAGTTCGGACCATAAATTTCCGCAATCAGGGTAGAAAGAACCGGCGGACCCGGCGGCACCTCGGCCACTTTGACCCGTGCATTGAAACGAGCGGCGATTTTTTCAAGCGGCGGCCGCACCCGTTTGGCAATGTCATGACTTTGCTGACTGCGCTTTGCCTTGCCGACGAGATTGACCTGGATGTCTGCCAGATATGGATTATTTCTCAAATCATAATGCCGGACCAGTCCATTGAAATTGAAGGGCCCGGAAATACCGGCATGCACCTGATAGTCGATCACTTCCGGAACGGTTTTGAGGTAATCACCCATGGCCAGCCCAGCGGCCGTGGTTTCTTCGAGGGTGGCCGTTTCAGGCATGTCGAGAATCACCTGAAATTCGCTCTTGTTATCGAAGGGGAGCATCTTGACCTTCACCCAGCCGATGCCCACCATGGCACAGGCCGCCATCAGCATGGCCGCAACGGCCGCCAGAAAAACCCATCGCCAGAAAGGAATTTCAATGAGGGGCGTCATGACCCGACGATAGAGCCGGGTGCTCCAGTCTTCGACTTCCGCATGGGCCGAGCCGCTGTGATGTTTGATGAGCCGCAGCGACGCCCAGGGAGTGACAATGAAGGCCACCATCAGCGAAAAAATCATGGCCGCTGTGGCGCCGACCGGAATCGGCCGCATGTAGGGCCCCATCAGCCCGCCCACAAATGCCATGGGAAGAATGGCAGCGATCACCGTCAGGGTTGCCAGAATCGTGGGATTGCCGACCTCATCCACCGCCTCGATGGCCACATCCAGGCGGGAGCGACCCGCGTTTTCCGGCAGCCGGAAATGCCGCACCATGTTCTCGACCACCACGATAGCGTCATCGACAAGAATGCCGATGGAGAAAATGAGCGCAAACAAGGTGATGCGGTTCAGGGTATAGCCGTAGAGATAGAAAACCGTGAGGGTCAACGCCAGTGTGACAGGAATGGCGAAAGCCACGACCCCCGATTCCCGGTGCCCTAGGGTGAACCAGATGAGAACGCTGACGGAAACGATGGCGATGAACATGTGGAGAAGCAGTTCATCGGATTTCTCCTTGGCGGTCTCTCCATAATGCCGGGTAACCGTCATCTGTATATTGTTCGGGATGACCGATCCTTTGGCATCTTCGACCCGTTTCAGAATCCGGTGTGCTACGGAAATGGCGTTGGCCCCTTTGCGCTTGGCAATCGTCAGCGTCACGGCCGGATGGACACCGTTCGGAGAAGCATCCTCCGCCCGTAGATTTTTTTCGGCACCTGCCGGGCCCATACCAAAAAACACGTATTGATCGGGCTCCGCCGGGCCGTCGGAAACGGTAGCCACATCCCGCAAATAAACAGGACGGCCATTATGCACCCCGATAACTACGGTTTCGACATCAGTGACGGTTTTCAGAAACCCGGTGACATGCACCGGAATCCGGCCTTCGGGGGATGGATAGGCACCGGCGTCGGATTCCTGGTTGGATGCACAGATCATGGCAGACACCCGCTGCGGGTCGAGCCCGACTGCCGCCAACCGGACGGGGTCCAGATCGACCGTCATCTGCCGCCGGTATCCACCGATAAGGGTGGTAATGGAGACATTTTCCTCCCGCTTGATCAGATCGTCCACTTCCGCAGCCACCCGCCGCAGGGTGTAATGATCGGCATCCTTTCCCCAGAAGGTCAGGGCCAGAATCGGCACATCGTCAATGTAGCGCGGCTTGATCAAGGGCGGCGACACCGAGGGCGGTATCCGATCCATATTGGCCATGAGTTTGGACTGAAGACGAACGATGGACTTTTCTTCGTCCTGCCCGACATAAAACCGCACCACCGCCATGGACATGCCGGGGCTGGATGTGGAATAGACATATTCGACACCGGGAATTTCCCAGAGCAGTTTCTCCATGGGCCGCGTGATCCGCTCTTCCACCTCCCTGGCACCGGCACCTGGCATCTTCACAAAAATATCGATCATGGGAACGATGATCTGGGGCTCTTCTTCGCGCGGCAAAGCGATCACCGCGGCAACACCCAGGAGGATGGACGCGATGATGAACAAAGGCGTCAGTTTGGAATTGATGAAATAGCCGGCGATTTTTCCGGCGATTCCGGGATGTGTCATGACGACACCTCCACCCGGAGGCCATCGACAAGATTGGGCGGCGGCTCGACCACATAGCGGTCACCAGAGCGAAGGCCGGAGAGAACTTCGATGCTGTTGCCCGACGTACGGCCGGTTCTCAAAAGCCGAAATCGGGCAATGTGATCGCCATCAAGCAGGAAAATTCCGGTGAGCTGTCCCTGGTGAAGAACGGCGCTTGACGGAATCATCAGTTGGTTCTGCTGCCCGCCGGGAATGGTGACCCGGCTGAACATCCCTGCATGCACGGCCGGGTGCGCAGCGATGGCCACCTGAACCGTAAAGGATCGGCTGGATGCATCTGCGGCCGGGAAAATGGCATAAACGGTTCCAGGAATGGTCCGTCCGGCGGCTGGAACGGCAACCGAAACGGTCTGATTCTGCACTATATATTGAAGCATGCTTTCCGGAACGACCATATCCACTCGAAAGACATCCGTGCTCTGGATCTTGAGCAGCGGGGCACCCGGCGCCGCCAGGCTGCCGGGATCGACCAGCCTGGCGGAGATCACGCCATCGAAAGGGGCCACGAGTTTCGCATCGTTTTCGCTGACACCGGCCGCGGCAACGGCCGCTTCGGCCTGCTGAACACGGAATCGGGCAGCGTCAACCATGGATCCGGCCTGACCGAGAGCGGCCTCGGCCTGTCGATGACGAGCGCTGATCTCATCGAATTCCTGACGACTGGCGGATTCGCTTTTCATCAGATTGGCATATCGGTCAAACGTCGCTTTGGACAAATCGGCATTGGCCCGGGCTGCACCCTGTGCGGAAATCGCTGCGGACTCGGCCTTGCGGGCTTCCGAAAGCCCCGCTTCGACCTGCTGGAGCTGAGCTTTGACCTGTCGCGGATCGATATCCACCAGCACCCGATCTTTCCTGACCCGATCGCCTTCCCTGACATGCACCGATTTCACCACCCCCATGATCTTGCTGGAAAGGGTACTGTCAGCATCCGCGGTAACAGTTCCCGTCATCTCATAAGAGATAGACTCCGAACGGATGGCAACCGTTGCCACCATGGCCTTGATCGACTGAACCGCAGACGGTTTAATGGCCCCGGATTCGATTTTTTCGCTGCATCCGGCCACCAGCAAACAAGTCAGGCCCACCACACCATAAATCATACGGTATATTGTCATAGATATCTCCATCATGAATCATCCCTTCAACTTCACTCAAAATTGGTATCCAGCGTGCCGCAGGCCATGGCCAGTTGAATGCGGGCCGCCTGATAGTCGTGCAAAGACCGATACCGGTTGGTTTGAGCGGACTGAAGCGCCACTTCCGCATCCAGCAGACTTACCAGGGTGAGAAGCCCATTTTCGTACCGATCCCGAACAATGCGCAACCCTTCCTCGGACTGGGAAACCGCCGCCTCGGCGACAGCGATTCGATTCCAGGCGCTTTGGGCCTGTAAGAACGCCTCGCGGGTCTGCACCTCGATACCGGCAGCCATATCGCTTTTCATTGCCTGGATTCGGCTGCGCATGGCCTCGGCTTCCCGTGTGCGGGCGCTCATCCGGTCTCCGCTGTAGAGATTCATCCGCAGCACAGCACCGACGGTGTAACTGTCTCCGCTATATCTGAAATCCGGTGAATTCAATTCGTAACTGCCGATGAGGTTGACATGAGGAAGATGGGCCGCTTTCGACTTATGAATCTCGTCTTCGGCGATTTTTTCCTGAAGCTGTAAATATTGGTAATCAGGCCGATGCGACGGGGCCTGATCGATCCAGTCTTCGACCGGACCCGGAACGGGTTTGCCTTTGTCGAGCTCCGTGGTCAGTTGCCAGATGGTTTCTCCCGGCGCGCCCATCGCCGCGTTGAGGGCCGCATTGGCAATAGCGATCCGGCTTTCGGCCTGAATGCGCTCCTGATCGAGTTCAGCAACATGAACCTGGGTCCGGAGCAGATCGCTTTTGACAACCAGACCGTTTTCATAGCGTTTGCGGATCATGTCCAGATGCATATGGGCGGTTTCCATGGCTTTTAAAATGACGTCCAGGTGATGATGCGCCAAAACAAGCCCGGTATAGACGGTGGCCGCCGAAGCGATGGCTTCCTGCCGGGTTCGCTTCAAGAAATGCTCCTGCGCTTCCCGGTCTGTCTTGGCCTGATTCACGCCAATGCGGGTCTGCCCTCCCTGAAATACGGACCATTCCATGGACAACGCCGTATTGAAATTACTGATGGCATCGGGATGGTTCAACCGGTCGGGATTGAAATCGTTCTGGGTGATGATCGCCTGATTGAGGCGGCTGCCGAATGCCCACATGGGATTGTTGGTGTTATTGAAGGTTTCGGTGAAAAACACCTGGGGCAGATATCCGGATTCGGCCTGGGTGATGCGATGATCGGCTGCGGTGACTTGTGACAGGGCGGCTTTGATTCTGGGGTTCTGCTTGTCCGCCAGTTGGATGGCGTCGGACAGGGTCAGCGGTAGGACATCTTCGGCAGACAGATTGAGTGGAAAAAAACAAAAACAGAAAGCATACATCAGTAAAAAGATTCGCTTCATAGATAATTTTCCTGGTGAATATCAACGAATCACGGCAACGATTGTGCCAGGCTCCCGATGGTTCTCTCACACAATTTGCCGCCCATATAAAAGGATATCGTTTCGTTATCACCAACCATGGCGATGAGCAAGGATTTTGTGGCGGGATGAGGCAGTGCGCCCGCCGCCCATGCGGCAAGACCTCGCAGAACCGGATCCGAAGCAGTCAGAAAAGGCACCAGGAAATCGGATGCAGGCATGGTGTGTTGCGGCCTTTGCGGAGCCATCCGTCCCAGCGCCCAGAGAATACCCTTTTGCAGGGCCGGATTGTCGATGTAATTGCCGCAGGGATCGATATACGATATCAATACATGGGCATATTCATCGGCCATCGGTTCGCTTCGGGCCATGATTTCACCCATGGCCTCCGCCGATCCCCATCCAATGCCGCCGGATTCATCATTCAGATTCCATATAAGACGGCGCATCACCACACGGGCCGATTCCAGATTTTCAGCGGCCAGAAGAGACACCACAGCGCCCATGGCGGTAACAGCCTGCCAGAACCGGAGCGGATCCGGGCTGAAGAAAAAAGGAAAGAGCGCATTGACGACTTTCCGATGCGGCATCCGGCAGACATTCTCCAGCGCAGCCTGGGGATCACCCGATGAGAATAACCCTGCCAGTTTTTCTTTCAAATTTCGAATCGAAACAGTGGATTCAATCATATCACTCCCACGCGATGCAGTCCTTCGGACAATTCTTGATGGCCTCATCGACGCTGGACTGTGGATAGCCCGACATCTCCGTGATTTCAATAAAACCGGCATCGTTCAGCCGAAAAACTTCCGGACAGACATCCTGACAGACACCGCAAAGGATACACTCACTCAAATCTATAACGGGTTTTCTTGTTTGCATCATCTTCCCCATTGGCGTTGGTGGTAGATTGTCGTTTCAGCCATAGAACAGAACGTTTTCTTTTCACTATAGGATCATTCATCTGCGTGTCAAGGCAGATATGGTTGGACCCAGTGCATGGTTTTTACCGGAACAAAATCATCGACGATACATCGGTGCTTTTTTCGCTTGCATTTCTAAATGTTGTCATATATCCTTTCAGGGATTAATGTTTATGGTTCGGCTATCCATTTAAAATGTGTTTTCGCCGAGTTTTCATGGTTGCCGGTTCCGAATCGAACGTTTTTCAGATTTTCGTTTCAGGAGGTAACAACAATTTGTCAACGTCAGGAGGTGCTGGCATAGTTCCAACAACCAAAAGACCCGTCAAAACCGATAAGACCAATATCAACCGGGATATTCGGGCCAAAGAGGTCCGGGTGATCGATCCGGATGGTAATCAAATCGGAATTATCCCCACATATAAAGCGCTGGCTGTTGCCAATGATTTTGGGCTCGATTTGGTCGAGATTTCCCCCAATGCGGCCCCTCCGGTTTGCAAGATAATGGATTACGGCCGTTATCGCTACGAGCAGACCAAAAAAAAGCAGGAGGCCAAAAAGAAGCAGAGTTCATTTCAGATCAAGGAAATCAAGATTCGCCCCAAAACCAGCGAACATGACCTGCAAACCAAAATTGACCATATCCGAAAGTTTATCGACAAAAAAGATAAAGTCAAGCTGACCGTGGTTTTCCGAGGGCGTGAAATTACGCTGGCCCAGGCAGCCAAAGAATTGATGGATAAAGTCGTGGTGGAAACTCAGGAAATTGCCGTGATCGAGCAGGCCGCCAAATTTGAAGGACGAACAATGGTGATGATCCTTTCTCCCAAATGACCTTCAAATGGGTATGCGCTATCCGGTCTGATCCGACAGGTTATTGACATTCAAGTTGTTGCAATGGCGTGAGCATATTTTTAGGCTCACGCTTTCTGTTTTTTTATATGTCTTTCAGGAACAACATGTTACAATGCATTGCGGTTTGAGCCGATAAATGCATTCATTTTTCAGGAGACAGAGCATGCCAAAAATCAAAACGAACCGTTCTGCAGCGAAGCGATTCAAACGAACGGGAACTGGGAAATTCGTTTTCTCGAAATCCTATGGCAGTCATATTTTGACCAAAAAGACCACCAAACGCAAGCGATCTTTGAGAAAAAGCCGGATTATCGACAAATCCAACGTCAGAGAGTTGAAATTATTACTGCCGAACGGGTAGAAACCATCCTCGGCCAGGCGTCGATCCGGTTAACCCGTCTGGATGAATTTCATGCATTACCGTTTATCGGAAGGCCCAGACAAGTCAAACGGCGATGCCGTATCAAGGAGATAGTAAAATGAGAGTAAAACGTGGCTTCAAGGCAAGAAGACGAAGAAACAAAGTGTTGAAACTGGCCAAAGGGTTTCGCGGCGGTCACAGCAAACTGTTCCGGACCGCCGCAGATACCGTTGACCGGGCGCTTGCCTATGCTTACCGAGACCGCAAGGTCAGAAAGCGGGATTTCCGCAGCCTCTGGATTGCCAGAATCAATGCAGCGACACGGATGAATGATTTGTCTTACAGCAAATTTATCCACGGCCTCAAAACCGCCGGTATCGGCCTCGATCGAAAAGTGTTGGCCGAGTTGGCCATCGCCGATCCAACCGGTTTCACCTGTCTGGTTAAAACCGCCGCACAGCAGATTTGACCGTAGTACACACCCCAGGGTGCCGGTCAGATCGTCATGATTCCCTATGAATATTTCAGGAGAGTCATCAGTTTTTTTGCCTTCAGTTCCGGATGGGTGGGTAACCATGTGGGCCACCCACGTCGGTCTGTTTCAGGAAAAAACTCCTTCCCGGTTTTCCGGTGATCAGATGCCATCCGGTCTGACCACCGGAAATACCATCCCGCCTTATACACAGCAGAGCATACAATCGTGGAACAGCAGATAGAACAGATTTATCAGCAAGCAATAAGCGAGCTGCAGTCAGCTTCGCAAATGGAGCAGCTTCAGGCATTTTCGGTTCAGTATCTGGGACGCAAGGGACTTGTCACCCAATATCTCCGCAACATTTCGAACCTGTCGGCCGACCAACGGCCGATGGCCGGAAAAAGAGCCAATGAAATCAAGCGGACGCTGGAAGAAGCTCTCGATGAAGCGATACAGGAAATGGAAGCCCGCCAGACGGCACAGGATGTCGGAATCGACGTATCGCTGCCCGGCCGATCGGTTTTTCAGGGTACCCTTCACCCGATCACCCGGATTACCCGGCAGATCTGTGAAATTTTCACGGCCATGGGGTTCGATATTGCCGAAGGGCCTGAAGTCGAACTGGATCACTACAATTTCGAATCCCTGAACATTCCCAAAAATCATCCGGCCAGAGACATGCAAGACACGTTTTACGTGTCCGAATCCATCGTTCTGCGAACCCATACGTCACCCATCCAGGTGCGGTATATGGAAAAGCATGTGCCACCGGTCAAGATCATCGCCCCTGGCAAGGTATATCGGTGCGATTCCGATATCACGCATACGCCCATGTTCCATCAGGTCGAGGGGCTGGTGGTCGGAGAATCCATCTCTTTCGGTGATTTGAAAGGCATTCTGACGGTTTTCGTCCATCGGATGTTCGACAACCAGACAAGCCTGCGGTTTCGGCCCAGCTTTTTTCCCTTTACCGAACCCAGCGCCGAGGTGGACATTCTTTGTGTTATATGCCGGGGCAAGGGGTGCCGGGTTTGCAAACAGACCGGATGGCTCGAAGTGCTGGGTTCCGGAATGGTGCATCCGGCGGTTTTCGAAAATGTCGGATACGATACATCCCGTTATTCCGGATTTGCCTTCGGTATGGGCATCGAGCGGATTGCCATGCTCAAATACGGTATTGACGACATCCGTAAATATTACGAAAACGACATCCGTTTTTTAAAACAATTCTGACGGTTTCGGTTATCGCTTTTTCTTTTCCCGGCGGGGAATGCATTCGAACCAAGAATGCCGCCGGAATATTTTCGATCTGTAAGGTGCTGTTCCGATGAAAATTAGCTTGAATTGGTTAAAGTCCTATGTTCCGATCCGGATGGAAATTGCCGCACTGGCAGAAGCGTTGACCATGACGGGTCTTGAGGTCGAAGCGGTCACCGACCGTTACGACTATCTGAAAAACGTGGTGGTCGGCCGTGTCGTCGATATGTCTCCCCATCCCCATTCCGACAAACTGAAGTGCTGCGTGGTGGATTCCGGTAAAGCCCGGCTTTCGATTGTCTGCGGCGCTCCCAATGTTCAGATCGGATGTCTGTCCGCCCTGGCGCTTCCCGGAACCGAGCTTCCCGACGGCACGATCATCGAAACCGGAGTGATCCGGGGGGTCGAATCACAAGGCATGCTGTGCAGTGAAGGCGAACTGGGTATCGGACCGGACCGCAGCGGCATCATGATTCTGGATCCGTCTGCAACAGTCGGGGCGCCTTTGGCAGCGGCCATCGGTCTGTCTGACTGGATATTCGAGATCGGCCTCACCCCCAACCGTTCCGACTGTCTCAGCCTGATTGGCATCGCACGGGAAGCCGCCGCCATACAGCAAACAGCATTATCTTATCCTGAAATCACATTGCCGGCGGGCAGCGGTGATATTCATCAAACAACATCCGTTTCGATTATGGCACCCGATCACTGTTCCCGATATGCCGCCCGGATGATCACCGGCGCCCGGATCGCCCCTTCTCCTTTCTGGCTTCAAGATCGCCTGACAGCCGTCGGCATCCGGCCCGTCAATAATGTTGTGGATATCACGAATTTCGTGATGATGGAAACCGGCCAGCCGCTCCACGCCTTCGACTTCGACCGTCTGGCCCGTCAACGCATTGTCGTGCGGACGGCTGCCGCTGGCGAGTCGTTCGTCACACTGGATCACAAAACACGCGCACTGACAGCGGATATGCTCATGATCTGTGACGGGGAGAAACCGGTCGCCGTTGCTGGGGTGATGGGCGGATGCAATTCCGAAATCGAATCCGACACCCAGTCAATTTTGATAGAAAGTGCCTGTTTCGATCCGATCAGCATTCGAAAGACCGCCAAACATTTTGGCATGAACACGGATGCCTCCCATCGATTCGAACGGGGAGTTGATCCCGAAGGAACAGTCTTTGCGTTAGACCGGGCCGCTGCCCTCATGGTCGATATTTGCGGCGGCGTTCTGGTAAACGGCCTTATCGACGAACGCCCCGTCATTCATAAATCCACAGCCATCCCGCTCAGCGCCGATGCAGCCAACCGGCTTCTGGGAACCCGAATCGATGCCGCCGACATGGACCGAATGCTGGCATCCATCGGTTTTACGGTCGAACCGTTGAATTCCGATCTGCGACACGTCACCCCCCCGTCCTATCGCGTGGATGTATTCCGCCCCGTGGATTTGATGGAAGAAATCGCCCGGCTTTCCGGTTACGACCGCATTCCGACAACATTCCCCGTGATTGCGGAAGAGTCGGCGGGCTCTTTTTCGTCTCAAAATTACCGGGAACAAATGCTGCGGATCATGACCGGTATGGGCTTTTCGGAAACCATCACCTATAGTTTCATTCATCCGCAATCTTGCCGGTTACTCCGTCTGGCTTCCGATGATTTCAGGATGCGGGCGGTGACCGTTCTGAATCCATTGAGCGAGGATCAGGGAATCATGCGCACATCTTTAATTCCCGGAATGCTTGACACTGTGCACCGAAACATTTCAATGCAGTCCAGAAATTTGAAACCCTTTGAAATCGGCAATATTTTCATCCGTAACGACCGGAACGTGCTGCCCGATGAAATCGAAATGCTCTGCGGACTGTGGACCGGGTGCCGTCAGGAGGTATCGTGGCATGGGCCGGAGACAGCTTGTGATTTTTATGACATCAAAGGCACAGTTGAAACCCTGTTGGCCGCCCTTCATATAGACGATATCCAATTTTCGCGGGATTCGGCTCTGGCCTGCCCCTATCTGAAACCCGGATATGCGGCCGGCATTCACTGCGGCGGGCACCGGGTGGGATATGTCGGTCTCGTGCATCCGGAAACACTGAACGGCTTTGCCGTCAAACAGCCGGTGTATCTGTTCGAAATCGATGTTCAAAAGCTGTTTGCCACTGTGCCTGATATGCGGCAGGCGGCGGCCGTTCCCAGGTATCCGGCGGTTGCCAGAGATATTACGATGATCGTTTCCCATTCGCTCGAATCCGGTCGGATTGTCGAAATGGTGCTTGCCATGCAGGATCCCATCGTCGAACGGATCGTGCTCTTCGACGTGTTCGAGGGAGGCCACCTTCCGGCGGATAAAAAAAGTCTTTCCTTCCGGCTGACCTACCGGTCGGCGGTCAGTACACTGGAAGACGAGGCTGTCAATACCCACCATAAAGAACTTTGTGATAAGCTTATTCATCATTTCAATGCGTTGTTGCCCCAGTAAAATCCTTTTGGGAAACACGGTTCGTTCCCGTCGATCGTGGTCGATATCACGGCCGGCGATTCAGCCGATGGGGACGAATCTGTGAAAATTATTGACAACTTCAGGATAATAACGTATTAATCCGGGATAATCAGCGGGCATAGCTCAGTTGGTAGAGTACAAGCTTCCCAAGCTTGGTGTCGCGAGTTCGAATCTCGTTGCCCGCTCCAAACCAGTCCGTCTTTTCATTTATATATATCGAATGAAATGCAGCGTTTTCATACAGAAGTGGTGGGGTTGATCGTGTAATTCTTGTAGCGGTTTATTACATCAGACATATTTTTTGATCTCACTGCTTTAAATCGAATGAGAGGAAACGGGCATCAGCCCGTTTTTTTATTTTGAATGACCGAACGATTCGACCGATCGACCCGAGCACGGAAACCAGCAAAGGGCTCACCCCCTCCCGTGCCAAAGACCGCCCGTTTGACCGGGGAAGAAATCATTTCCACAGTCCATGCGTTGACCGGCCCTTTATGTGATGCTGAAGGAATCGAGCTGGTGCACATCGAATACCAGCGTGAGCCTCACGGGATGGTGCTTCGCATTTATATCGACAAGCCCGGAGGAATATCCTTGCAGGATTGCTCTCGCATCAGCCGTCAGTTGCAGGATCTTCTCGATGTCCATCTGGATATCACCGACAACTACTATCTTGAGGTGTCATCGCCGGGGTTCAACCGTCCGTTGGGGAAGCTGTCGGATTTTGTCCGATTCAAGGGGCATCTGGCCAAAATAAAGCTCATGCAGCCCATTGCCGGGCAAAAAAATTTTACCGGTGTTCTTTCCGGCGTTTCTCAGGGAACCGTTACCCTCCAGGTAGGAGACCATATCGTCGAGATACCCTATCCAGACATTACCCGGGCAAGGCTGGTCAATTATAACGGAGACATTTGATGCTCATTACAGATATTAAGCGCGTGGTTGAACAAATCAGTCGAGACAAGGGAATCGACAGGGATATCCTGGTCAAGGCCGTTGAAGAAGCATTGAAATCGGCAGCCCGCAAAAAATTCGGCACCAAGATCGACATCGAAACCCAATACAACGTCAAAACCGGTGAAATCGAAGTCTTTCAATTCAAGGAAGTCGCTGATGAGATCACCGATCCAGAAACCCAGTTGAGTCTTCCGGAAGGACGGAAATTAGACCCGGAATGTGAAATCGGCGACAGTCTGGGCGTGAAAATGGACACCGCGGATTTTGGCCGGATAGCCGCTCAATCGGCCAAGCAGGTTATCATTCAAAAAATGAAGGATGCCGAAAGAGATGCCGTTTATTCCAGCTTTGTGGACAGAAAAGGGGACATCATCAATGGAATCGTTCAACGGATCGATCATGGCAACATCATCGTCAACCTCGGACAGACTGAAGCCGTTCTGCCTTCAGACCAGCAGATACCCAAAGAGTCCTATCGCCGAGGCGATCGCATCAGGGCTTATATTCAGGATGTCAAGGAAGAGTCCCGCGGTCCCCAGGTCATTTTATCCCGAACCCACCCCAATTTCCTGATCAATTTGTTCAAAACAGAAGTTCCGGAAATCAGTGAAGGCATTGTTGTGATCAAGGGAGCCGCCCGTGAACCGGGGATTCGAGCCAAGTTTTCGGTGGTCTCCAATGATTCGGATATCGATCCTGTCGGTGCCTGTGTGGGGGTCAAAGGCAGCCGGGTGCAAAGTGTTGTTCAGGAGCTCCGGGGGGAAAAAATCGATATCATTCCCTGGCATGTAGATGCGGCCAAATATGTCTGCAATGCGCTGGCGCCCGCTGAAATTTTGAGAGTCATCATCGATGAAACCAAACATGCCATGGAAGTCATCGTTCCCGACGAATTTCTGTCCATCGCCATCGGCAAGCGCGGCCAGAATGTCCGGCTGGCATCCAAGTTGACCGGCTGGCAGCTTGATGTCAAAAGCGAGAAACAATACAACGATGTCATGAAGGAAAATTTCGAGGTACTGGCAGCACTTCCCGGTGTGGGTATTTCTTTGGCAGAAACGTTATGCAAGAAAGGCTTCTACTCGATCGAAGAACTCAGCCATGCTTCACCGGAAGATATTTCAGACATTGAAGAGCTCGATGAAGAAACGGCAGCGACACTGATCGGTGCCGCCAGACAGACTTTTTCGAGCACACACAGAAAAAGAAGATCCGGGGACAAATCGTCATCCCAGAAGACATCGGAAACTACGGCATCCGATCAGGATGAACGTCTTTAAACAATTTTTTATCCGGTGTCACCAGGAAGTTTCACTATGAAAAAACGCTTTTCGAATGTTCGAAAAGCTCACGGGTTCGGGACAGATATCACAGCCGGAACATCAGAATATGGAGGGGGGTAAATGGCAAAAATCAGAGTGTTTGAACTTGCCAGGGATCTTAACTTGACCAACAAAGTACTGCTTGAAAAAATGCGGGATCTGGACATATCCGTTGTCAGCCATTTAAGCTCTCTGGAAGACGAAGACGTTGCCAAAATCAAGGAAAATGTTTCCGGCGGAAAACATCGGAAAGTCGAAGCCATATCGGCAAAACCGGCCATTATCAGACGCCGGCGGGAGCCCACTGTCAAGGAAGCGGTTCCCGAAGAAAAACCGATACCACCGACTGCCCCCCCGATTCAACCTGAAGAGATTCCGGATATTGCCGTCGAGTCCGTCATTTCGGGCGTCGAGGAAGCCGAGGTGAAAGAGTCGCCGAAAATTCTTCATGAAGCCCCGTCAAAAATACCGGAAAATATCTCGAAGGAAATTCCGAAAATGAGTGAACCGGAAAAAACGGTTCCTACAGAACCGGTCGCTGAGGAAGAATCGGCCGTTGCCCCGCCCGCCTTCGAAGAAAATGAAACAGTTGCAACCAAGGAAACTACAGCAACGGAAGCTCCTTCCGAGATGGAAACCGTGATCCCGGAGCTATCGGCGCCTGAAACCGAGTCAATTCCCGTTTTGGAAAAACCGCGCGAAATACCGCCGGATCGCAGCCTCCCCTCGCAGCCTGAACCTGCAGCATCGACACCGGATGCCCGCATGGAAAGAGCTGGAAAAAAGAAAAAGAAAACCAAAAAGGACATGCCGGCCAAAATCATCAAATTGCCGCCACCGGTTCCCGAAGTTTCCGTTCCAGACGCCGCTGCCCCCGCAGAAGCCGTTCGTCCACCGGAGAGCTTGCCGGCCGACAAACGGCCGAAATTCAGATCGGAACGTACCCCGCATGCCGCACCCGAAATTCCTCCGGTAACCGAGAAGGCAAAAGAGCTGCCGGTAAAGGACAAAAAGAAAAAGAAAGTCGGCAAGGAGGTCGAGGAGGAAGTTGTCGATAAAAAGCTGGTCAAAAAGAAAGTACCGTTCCGAAAAAAAGAAATCGTTGAAGGCGCTGATCTGTACACAGATGCCGCACGAAATCGCAAGGCGGGCCGGAAATCCGGTAAGGGACGCCAGATGCCGGTACTTCAGAAACCCCAGTTGACAACGCCGAAAGCGATTAAACGGCGCATCAAAGTGGATGAAACCATTGCAATTTCCGAACTGGCCAAGCGTATGGGCGTCAAGGCCAGTGAAATCATCGTCAAACTGATGGGCATGGGAGTCATGGCCACCCTCAATCAAGTCATCGATTACGACACAGCCGTCGTGGTGGCCACGGAATTCAATTTCGAGGTCGAAAGAGCGGCTTTCGAAGAAGACACCCTGCTGCGGATCGAAAAAGAAGATCCGGAGAAGCGGATTGGAAGGCCGCCGGTAGTGACGATCATGGGCCACGTCGATCACGGGAAGACATCGCTGCTGGATGTGATTCGCAAGACCCGTGTTACGGAAGGGGAGGCCGGTGGAATCACTCAGCATATCGGCGCCTATCATGTTACCACCGATCGGGGACAGATTGTCTTTTTGGATACGCCCGGTCATGAAGCGTTTACGGCCATGCGCTCCCGCGGGGCCAGCATCACCGACCTGGTGGTTCTGGTCGTGGCTGCCGACGACGGCGTCATGCCCCAAACCCTCGAAGCGATCAATCATTCCAAAGTGGCCAATGTTCCCATCATCGTGGCCATCAACAAGATCGACAAGCCCGGAGCCGATCCCGAACGGGTTCTGCGGGAACTGGCCGATGCCGGCCTGCTGTCCGAAGAATGGGGCGGCGACACCATTTTCGTTAAGGTTTCCGCAAAAACCAATGTCAATATCGACACCCTGCTTGAAATGATCCTTCTGCAGGCGGAGGTGATGGAACTGAAAGCCGATCCCGACCGACCGGCATTCGGCCATGTGGTCGAGGCCAAGCTGGATATCGGCAGAGGCCCCGTAGCCACCGTTCTGGTACAGCAGGGAACCCTGAAAACAGGGGATGCTGTGGTCTGCGGTGTTCAGTACGGCAAGGTCCGGGCACTGCTGAACGACCGGGGCGTTCAGGTGGAGTCAGCGGGTCCATCCATCCCGGTGGAAGTGATCGGGCTTTCCGGTGTTCCCATCGCCGGCGATGAGCTGGTAGCCTTGGCCGATGAAAAGGATGCCCGTCAGGTCAGTCTGCACCGGGTTCAGAAACAGCGCTCCAAAGATCTGACCAAAACCACCCGATTGAGTCTCGACAAGCTCTTCGAACAGATGAGAGACGGGCTGATCAAGGATTTGAACATCATCATTAAAGCGGATGTCCACGGCTCCATCGAAGCGCTCGGCGACTCTCTGGTCAAGCTTTCCAACGAAGAAGTCAATATCAACGTCATCCATGCCGCCACCGGTGCCATCACCGAATCGGATGTATCACTGGCTACGGTGTCCGACGCCATCATCATCGGCTTCAATGTCCGGCCCAGTGCCAAAGTGCAGACGATGGCCACCGAAGAGCATGTGGATATGCGTTTTTACAATGTCATCTACAATGTCATCAAAGATGTCAAAGACGCCATTGTCGGCATGATGAAGTCCACCTTTCAGGAACGGATTCTCGGCCGGGCCGAAGTCCGCGATCTTTTCCATGTGCCCAAGATCGGCACCATCGCCGGTTGCGGCGTGACCGACGGCAAGATTCAGCGCGGCAGAATGATCCGCCTTCTGCGAGATGGCATCGTTGCATACGAAGGCAAGATTGGCAGCCTCAGACGATACAAGGATGATGTCAAGGAAGTGATGAGCGGTTACGAATGCGGCATCGGCATCGAAAATTTCAACGATGTCAAAATCGGGGATGTCATCGAATGCTATTATATGGAAGAGCTCAAACCCGAAGTTGAATGAGAGGCGTATGGTTGTCGGATACGGAATCATCACGTTCAGGCTGCATGATTGCCGATCTCTCAAGGAAAAGAGATCGGTTGTCAAGGCAATCGTTCATCAGATTCAAAACCAGTTCAATGCTTCCGTCGCGGAGGTCGGCGCCAACGACATCCATCAGACGGCCGAAATCGGGTTTGCCATGGTCGGCAACAGCGGGCCTGTAATCAATTCCAAAATGGACAAGATATTGAACCTTGCCCATGAACTGCGGCTGGCGCAGGTGATCGACAGTGAAATGGAGATGATGCGGCTATGAAATCCTTTACACGATCGGATCGGGTTGCCGGAGAAATTCAGCGGGTCGTTTCGGAAATTCTGCGAAAAGACATCCATGACCCCCGGCTGAGCGGCGTCACCATCTCCGGCGTGAAGATGTCTAAAGACCTGCGGAACGCCAAAATCTATTTTACCCTGAGCCTGGTAAAACACAGCCGTGAAGATGCCGCCAACGGCTTCGGAAGTGCCATGGGATACATCAAACGGACGCTGGCCGAACAGCTCGAACTGCGATATGTGCCGGATCTCCGTTTTTTTTATGATGAATCCTTCGATTATGGTTCACGGATCGACCAGGTTTTGAAATCAATTGATACAACAGATGGATCGTCTCATACACCTTCTGAATAACAGCCGGAACGTTCTGATCACCACCCATGCCGGTCCCGACGGTGATGCCATGGGATCGTTGCTGGCAATGAATCTGGTGCTCCAGGGGATGCACAAGCGGGTTACCCTTTTCAATGAAACTCCGATTCCGGCCGTCTATCGTTTTCTGCCGCGGGTTCCCTGTGTCGGACGGCGTTTGATTTCAGTCGATGAATTCGATACGGCAGTGATTCTCGATTGCAGCGACCTCCAGCGCATCGGCGAAGCATCCGCCATGATCGGCCGGATCCCTGAAATCATCAATATCGACCATCATGTCACCAATACCCGTTTCGGTACCTGCGAACTGATCGATACCGAAGCCTGCGCGACCGCAGAGATTCTGTATCATCTGTTCAAACGCATGCAGATATCGTTTACCCGAGACCTGGCCACCTGTATTTATACCGGCATCCTCACCGACACCGGATCATTCCGGTTTTCCAACACCAACCGCACCACGTTTCAGATATGCGAAGACCTGATCGCCAGCGGCGCCGACCCGTTCCAGGTAGCTCAGCATGTTTATGGCACCTATTCTCTTGGACGAATCAAACTGCTGAACCTGGCCCTTGACTCCATTGAAATCTCTGACAACGGTAAAGTCTCGCTCATGGCCCTGACACGCGCCATGATGCAGGAAACCGGAACCCAACAGGAAGATGCCGACGGTATGATCAACTACGCCCGACGGATTCAGGACGTTCGGATCGCGGTGTTGATTCAGGAACAGATAAACGGTGATTTACGATCTCCAGAGCAGATGCGGACGTATCATGTCAGCCTGCGATCCGACGGCAGTGTGGATGTGTCCGCCATTGCCGCCCGGTTTGGCGGGGGCGGCCATCAAAGTGCCGCCGGTTTCAGCATTGAATCCACGCTGCCGGAAATCAAGCAGACGATTCTACAACTGACGGAATCCGTCTGATGAGAGATAATTTCATGTTCCACCATTCCGAGTGGTTGCTTCCACTCTCATTGCTTTCAGGCGGTAGATGCCGATAATGGACACCGCCTGCAATGGTATCCTGGTGATCGACAAAACAGCCGGCATGTCATCGGCCACAATTGTCGCCATTGTCAAACGCCTGCTGCGTGTCAGTAAAGTAGGACATGCCGGCACTCTCGATCCTTTTGCAACGGGGCTTCTCGTTATCTGCATCAACCAGGCGACCAAACTGGCCCGCTTTTGGCTCAACAGCACCAAGACATATACCGCCGAGCTCTGTCTGGGTACCGAAACCGACACTCAGGATGTAACGGGCACCGTTGTTTCAACCGCCGAAGTGCCCGATATCCCGGAAGATACCGTGCGGGCGGTTCTCTCGACATTTTCGGGAACAATGAATCAAATCCCGCCGGTATATTCGGCGCTGAAACATCGGGGGGTTCCCCTTTACAAACTGGCGAGACAAGGCAAACCGGTTCAAAAACCGGCCCGACCGATCGAGATTTTCCATCTCGATATCCAGGAAATCGCATTGCCTGTCATCCGTTTCGAAGTCCGTTGCAGTGCCGGCACATACATAAGAACATTGTGCGCGGATATGGGAAAAGCGCTGGGATGTGGCGGCCATCTCAGCAGCCTGCGCCGAACAGCCTGCAGCGGTTTTTCCTTGTCTGAAGCGATAACCCTTTCCGAACTCGGAGCAGCCGTTGACAGCGGGGATATCGATCGGCATCTGATCGGCATGGCCGAATCCCTGCAAGGGATGCCATCTTTTCAGGCCGATAAAACTTTGACGGATAAGATCAAATATGGCATGATGATTTCAATGAACGATGTGCCGTCAACCGTCCTGTCACCCGACGATCATCAGGTAAAGATCGTTGACGGAAACAACCGATTGCTGTCCATTCTCAGCTATGACCCGGCCCGGAACGATTATTCCTATTGCTGTTCGTTTCCATCGGGTTGAATGCGGGAAAAGACAGACAGGATGAAAGCGTGGCCCGCGGTTCTGCATTCATCGGCCCGGAGCTTCGCCTTAACATCCGTTTTTTAGACGGTGGTGTGCCTTGCCGTGGCCAATAGTTCACGGAAGGTCGAGATGAATGCCCGCAGGGGTGAGGCGGAATTCACCCATTTCACTATTGAACAACAGGAGGCGTACAGAAAGTGGTTTTTAAATCCGAAGACAAGAAAAAGCTCATCGACCAGTATAAACTTCATGAAAGCGACACCGGCTCCCCGGAAGTGCAGATCGGCCTCATTACTCACCGTATTTCCTATTTGACGGAACACCTCAAGATTCACACCAAAGATCACCATTCCCGAAGAGGGTTGCTGATGCTGGTCGGCAGGCGCCGCAGACTCCTGAATTATGTCAAAAACAAGGATGTTCAACGCTACCGGACCATTATCGAAACCTTGGGCTTGAGAAGGTAATCCAGACGCCACCACACCGTCAGCCGTGTCTGACATTTTCACCCTCAAGGGTTCCATGCAGAACTTTGCCCGCTTGCTGGCTTAAGTTTTGTGATGGTGAAACTCAGCCGTTCATGCAAACCATCAGCCAGCATGATCTCAATGCGACGGATTCCCTGCTTTTCGGGAAGAAGTCGCTCACATTCAGGAGGCAAAATTATGGAATTTGTTCTCGAAGCGATACTCGGGGATAAACCGATCATCATTCAAACCGGAAAAGTCGCCAAACAGGCTTCAGGGGCTGTCATGGTCCAATACGGCGAAACGCTCGTTCTGGTGACGGTCGTATCCGCCACCGAAAGCACCGGCGGCGATTTTCTGCCGTTGACGGTTGAATATATGGAAAAAATTTACGCCGCTGGCCGTATTCCTGGAAATTATTTCCGCCGGGAAATTGGCCGCGGCAGTGAAAAAGAGACCCTGACAGCCCGCCTCATCGACCGGCCGATCCGGCCGCTTTTCCCGAAAGGGTATCATTACGAAACACAGGTCATCGCCACCGTCCTGTCCATGGATCATGAAAATGATCCCGACATCCTGGCCATGATCGGCTCATCTGCGGCATTGACGATCTCCGATATCCCGTTTGAAGGCCCCATCGCCAGCGTCCGTGTCGGCCGCATCGACGGGCAGTTTGTCGCCAACCCATCGCTGCAGCAGCTTGAAGCCTGCGATATCAATATCATCGTTGCCGGTTCGGCGACCGGCGTTGTCATGGTGGAAGGCGGCGGCAGTATCATCAGTGAAGCCGACATGCTCGAAGCCATTTTCTTCGGCCACCAGGCCATCCAGCCTGTCATCGAAATTCAGAATAAACTGCGAGAACTCTGCGGCAAGCCCACACGCGATTTCTCGGTTCCGGAAAAAGATGCCGGGCTCGTGGAAAAAGTGGAAGTTTTGGGCCTTCACCGCATTCAGGCAGCCTTGGCAATCCCCGATAAAATGGCCCGTTATGCCGCCATCCGGGCAGCCAAAACCGAGGTGATGGCAGCACTCGGGGAAGATTTCGCCGATCGAAAAGAAGCAATTTCGGAAATTCTCCAAAGCATTCAGAAAACCGTCAGCCGCAACCTCATTTTGAAAGAAGGCCGTCGGATCGACAACCGGAAATTCGATGAAGTCCGGCCCATTACCTGTGAGATCGGCATCCTTCCGCGTCCCCACGGCAGTGCCCTGTTCACCCGCGGGGAAACCCAGGTGCTGGGCGTGTTGACCCTGGGCTCCGGCCAGGATGAACAGAGAGTCGAAACCCTCAGCGGTGAAGAATCCCGGCCATTCATGCTGCATTACAACTTCCCGCCCTTTTCGGTGGGTGAAGTCAAACGGATTTCAGGCCCCAGCCGTCGGGACATCGGCCATGGCGGCCTATCTACCCGGGCTCTCGAAAAAGTGCTGCCCGCCAAGGCCGATTTCGATTACACCATCCGCATCGTGTCAGAAGTTCTGGAATCCAACGGGTCGTCTTCCATGGGGACGGTCTGTGCCGGCACCCTGGCCATGATGGACGGCGGTATCCCCATCAAGGCGCCGGTGGCAGGCATCGCCATGGGACTCGTCAAGGACGGCGATACCGTCGTGATTTTGTCGGATATTCTCGGCGATGAGGATCATACCGGCGATATGGATTTCAAGGTGGCTGGCACCAGCGAAGGCATCACCG
The DNA here is from genome assembly GCA_964495045.1 of uncultured Desulfobacterales bacterium. Lineage (GTDB taxonomy): Bacteria > Desulfobacterota > Desulfobacteria > Desulfobacterales > Desulfatirhabdiaceae > RAAP-1. The sequence continues at coordinate 41,428 of CAZBUL010000002.1, forward strand.
CATTGCAGATGGATATCAAGATCCACGAACTGTCCCGGGAAATTCTCGAAAAAGCCCTCGACCAGGCCCGCAGCGGCAGGCTGCATATTCTTGGCAGGATGCTGGAATCTCTCGACAAACCGCGTGAACTGATTTCCCAGTATGCGCCGGCCATCCTGACCATCAAGATCAATCCGGATAAAATCCGTGATGTTATCGGCCCAGGCGGTAAAATGATCCGTTCGATTCAGAGCGAAACCAACACCCGTGTCGAGATCGACGACACCGGGATGGTGAAGATCGCCGCTTTATCCAAAACGGAAGGCGATGCAGCCATCAAACTGATCGAAGGCATCGTCACGGAGCCTGAAGTCGGTAAAATATATGAGGGAACGGTCGTCAAGGTCATGGATTTCGGAGCCTTCGTTCAGATTTCTCCGGGGACCGACGGTCTGGTGCATATTTCCCAGCTTTCTACCCGGCGGGTGACGAAAGTCACGGATGTGGTCAAGGAAGGAGATACGATTCGGGTGAAAGTTTTGGAAATCTCCCGGGACGGCAAGATTCGTTTAAGCCACAAGGCGGTTCTGGAAGAGGAGTCATGATCTCTTGAAATCGGAAGACAGTATCGAGAAAACCGTTTTATCGAATGGCGTCCGGATTCTTTCCCAACAGATGCCCCATGTTCAGTCCGTTTCCATGGGGGTTTGGGTCGGGGTCGGATCGCGGGATGAAACCGATGCGGAAAACGGGTTGTCTCATTTTATCGAGCACATGATTTTCAAGGGCACCCGCAAGCGGTCGGCCTATGAAATCGCCAAGGCTTTCGATGCCATCGGCGGATACACCAATGCCTTCACCTCCATGGAAAACACCTGCTATCATGCCAAGGTGATGACGAATCATCTCGATACCATGACGGAAATTCTGACGGACATTTTTCTGAATTCTCTCTTCGATGCAGAGGAAATCGAAAAAGAGCGGCCGGTCATTTTTCAGGAAATCGGCATGCAGGAAGATACGCCCGATGAATACATCCATCAGTTGGCGGCAGAGGCTTTCTGGGGGAAAGATCCGCTAGGCAGATCGATTCTGGGAACCCGGGAGAACATCCTCCAATTTGACACCAAAGCCATTCGCCGCTTTTTCGAAAACCGCTATCGGCCCGATCGGATCGTTGTCACGGCTGTGGGCCATATCGATCACCAGCGGCTGGTCGATTTGGTTCGGCCGTCTTTTGAAACCATCCAGCCCGGCACGCCCTTGCCCGATCGCAATACCCCCCAGGGACATTTCCATGTGGGCTTGTTTCCAAAGGACCTCGAGCAGGTTCATATCTGCCTCAATGCTCGGGGAATTTCCACCACAGATCCGAGACGATATGCGTCTTCCCTCATGAACACCCTGCTGGGCGGCAATATGAGTTCCCGGCTATTTCAAGAGATTCGTGAGCAGCGGGGGCTGGCGTATTCGGTGTATTCCTTCGTGTCTGCCTTCATGGATGCCGGAATGGTTGGCGCCTATGCCGGAGTGGATCCCGACCGGGCCATAGAGACTGTCGATCTGATGCTGAAAACAATGGACAGTCTCACCGACCGGCCGGTAACGGACGAAGAGCTCCAGCATGCCAAAGAGTTCACCAAGGGAAATCTCCTCATGGCCTCGGAAAGCACGGAAAACCAGATGGTCCGGCTGGCCCAGGGAGAATTTCATTTCGGTCGCTATACACCGCTTCAGGAAATTCTGGATGGTATCGACCGGGTGACACCGGCGGATATCCGTAACTTTGCCGCCGAAACCTTTGTCCGGAACCAGATGACCCTGACACTCCATGGCCCGGTGGCAGACATATCCCCCTTCGAACAGATCATGACGTAGCAGTGAGAACACCTTATGGATGCTGAATCATCCCCCATCATTCGTTGCTGCCGGACCGATCCGGGGGCGGATGCGGATATTCCGCTGCCCCGGTACATGACAGCATACTCTGCCGGTATGGATTTGTATGCAGCCGTAACCCAGGATGTGAGCATCGAGCCCGGATCGATTCAGTTGATCCCCACCGGACTGAAGATGGCCATTCCCGAAGGCTATGAAGCCCAGATCCGTCCCCGCAGCGGAATGGCTGTCCGCCACGGCATCGGGCTGATCAATTCACCGGGCACCATCGATGCCGACTACCGGGGAGAAATTCAGGTGGCAGTCATCAATCTTGGAAAAAGTGCCTATACGATTCGCCGGAAAGACCGGATCGCCCAGATGATCGTTCAACGGGTGTATCGGGCGGAACTCGCGGAAGTTAACAGCCTGGATGAAACAGACCGGAATACCGGCGGTTTCGGCCATACGGGAAAATAGGGAATGACATGACGGCGGGCGTTTATTCCCGCCGTTTTTTTTCCGGAGAACAGCAACCTAATGACGCAGGAAAATGATGTCTGACAATCCGGTATGTTCGCCCCATCCACAGGCCGACCTGTTGTCGGACATTTCTTTATGCATGCTGGCCAGCGGCAGCAAGGGAAATGCCATCTACATTTCAGACGGCCGCTCCGCTGTTCTGGTGGATGCGGGTCTTTCCGGAGTTGAAATCGAGCGACGCATGCGATCCCGGAACCTCACCCCCGAATCCCTCGATGCCATTGTGGTTTCTCACGAACACGACGATCATATCCGCGGGGTGGGCATTCTTGCCCGACGCTACAATCTTCCGGTCTATATCACACCCAAAACCCACGACGCGGCAATGTCCCGGATCAAGACACTCCCCAAGGCAGTTTTTTTCGAGTGCGGAACACCTTTCACCATCCAGACACTGACCGTTCATCCTTTTTCGATTTCCCACGATGCCGCCGATCCGGCCGGGTTTACCATCCAGGTGGATGGCAGGAAAATCGGCATTGCCACCGATCTCGGTATCGTGACGGCCATGGTGCGGCATCATCTGAAATCATGCGACATGCTGATCCTGGAAGCCAATCATGATCCAGAAATGCTGTTCAACGGCCCCTACCCCTGGCATTTAAAACAGCGGGTCAACGGTAGAACCGGCCATCTGTCCAATCAGGATTCCCGGCTGCTCCTCGAAGAAATTCAACATGAACAGCTTCAACACGTCGTTCTGGCCCATCTGAGCGAAACCAACAACACGCCGGAAAAAGCCATGGCGGAAATCCGTCCGGCCATCCTTTTTCGGCATACCCAATTGACCGTTTCAACCCAGGATTTTTGCAGCCGTATGATGCTGCTCAATTCATCATCAACTGAATATAGTGGAGGTCTGTAATGTTTAAAATCGTTGAACGCAAAGAAATGGCGGGCGGTACCATTGTCCTCAATGAAATCGAGGCGCCCCTGATTGCCAAGAAAGCCAAACCCGGTCAGTTCGTGATCCTGAAAGCCAACGATGCCGGCGAGCGCATTCCGTTGACCATGGCGGATACCGACCCGGAAAAAGGTACCATCACGATCATTTACATGGTGGTCGGCAAAAGCACAGCCCTGTTCAAATCCATGAAAGTCGGAGACAGTTATCAGGATGTCATTGGCCCCCTCGGCAAGCCCACCCACCTCGAAAAACTGGGGAATGTGGTCTGTGTGGGCGGCGGCACGGGAATCGCCGTCCTCCATCCCATCACCCGCGGGCTCAAGCAGATCGGCAACCATGTTGTCAGTATCATCGGCGCCCGCAGCAAAGATATTCTGATTCTCGAAGATCAGATGCGGACGGCGTCCCACGAGCTGCACGTCTGTACGGATGACGGCTCTTACGGCCACCACGGATTTGTGACCGAAGTGCTCAAAAAGGTTCTGGAAAAAGATCCCATTCAACTGGTGGTCGCTATCGGACCGGTTCCCATGATGAAATTCGTATCGAAAATCACTAAAGAATTCAAAGTGCCGACAATGGTCAGCCTCAACCCGATCATGGTGGACGGCACCGGTATGTGCGGCGGCTGCCGGGTGTCAGTGGGCGGCGAAACGAAATTCGCCTGTGTCGATGGCCCCGAATTCGACGGGCATCAGGTGGATTTTGACGAATTGATGCTGCGGCTTCAAGCTTACTGTGAAGACGAGAAGAAATGCTACAATGATTTCTGCACATTGGAGCAGGCATAATAAAATCATGAATTATTGAAAATTCAATATAAAATGAGAATGTTCGGTGAGAATTCCATCACTGGTCATTTATCATTGATCCGGAGGTTATATGGCTGAAAAAACAGAAAAGAAAACGACGCCCCGGCAGGCCATGCCGGAGCAGAAACCAGAAATCAGAAAACGGAATTTTCAGGAAGTCCCCATGGGCTACACCATGCAACAGGCCATGGCTGAAGCCAGCCGGTGCCTTCAGTGCAAGAAACCCGGCTGTGTCGAAGGCTGCCCGGTAGGCGTGGATATTCCGGGATTCATCAACCTGGTCACCCAGGGAGACATGACCGGCGCCATCCGCAATTTATGGGGAAAAAACAGTCTGCCAGCGGTCTGTGGACGGGTTTGCCCCCAGGAAAGCCAGTGTGAGGGAAACTGTATCGTTGGCAAAAAAGGAGAAGCTGTTGCCATCGGAAATCTGGAAAGATTCGTTGCGGATTACGAACGGATGCAAGGCACCGGCGAAATGCCGCCCAAAGACAAGCCGACCGGCAAAAAAGTGGCGGTCGTGGGATCCGGGCCTTCAGGGCTGACCGTTGCCGGCGATCTGATCCGGAAAGGCCATCAAGTCACGGTGCTTGAAGCCTTCCACAAACCGGGCGGCGTTCTGGTCTATGGCATTCCGGAATTCAGACTCCCCAAGGAAATCGTGTTTTCCGAAGTGGCCTTTCTGGAAAAGATGGGCGTCAACGTCGAATGCAATCAGGTGGTCGGCCGAACCGTCTCCCTGGATGAGCTCTTTGAAGAAGGCTATGATGCCATCTACCTCGGTGTCGGTGCCGGTCTTCCCAAATTCATGAACATCCCCGGAGAAAACCTGGTCGGCATTCTTTCCGCCAATGAATATCTGACCCGGGCCAATCTCATGAAAGCCTATCTCTTCCCACAGGTCGATACCCCGATTCCGTTGGGTAAGAACGTCGTCGTTCTGGGTGCCGGAAACGTGGCCATGGATTCGGCTCGAACCGCCATGCGTCTGGGCGCAGAAAGTGTCCGCATCGTCTATCGGCGGTCCCGCGATGAAATGCCGGCCAGAGGGGCCGAAATTCACCATGCCGATGAAGAAGGCATCGAATTTTTCCTGTTGACGGCGCCCACCCGTTTTATCGGCAATGATAAAGGCCGATTGACCGGTATGGAATGCCTTAAAATGGAATTGGGCGAGCCGGATGCTTCCGGCAGAAGACGTCCCGTTCCGGTCAAAGGTTCCGAGTTCATGCTTGACTGCGACCTGGTGGTCGTCGCCGTGGGTGCCGGGGCCAATCCGCTCTTGACCCAGACCACGCCCGACCTGACGCTCAACAAGTGGGGCTATATCCAGGCCGATCCGGAAACCGGAAAAACCTCCAAAAAAGGGGTTTGGGCAGGCGGTGATATCGTCACAGGTTCGGCCACCGTCATTCTGGCCATGGGTGCCGGCCGAAAATCAGCCGATTCCATTCACGACTATCTGACCTGGGGATGGTAATTGGTGTAAGAAGTTCCTTAGGGGCCGGGTTCAAACCGGCCCCTAACCCGGTCGGGAGCGATCACTGTTTCGACGTTACCGTTCACATTTCTTCCGGAGCTGACGGGTGAGATAAATACACTTTGAATTCTCGGTATGTTCCCCCCTCCCGACCTCCCCCTGCTGGGGGAATGAAGTAAATGCAGACTGTTTTCCATCAGCAGGTTTCGGCCCTCAGGCCAGGGAACCTGCAATTTGAATTTCCAGGTTCTTGTCTTGTCGTTTTCCCCTTTCTCACAGAAAATATCGTATCAATTCTAATAATTATCATGAAAGCATCAAGCCCCGCTGATAATATTTATTTTGATAATCGTCATATCCAATTGGCCGGATGGCTGTGGATTGCGGCAATATGGGCACTGCTTGCCGCTCCGGTGCCTGCTTGGGCAGACAGGGTTTCTTTTCCGCTGCGAATGGATTTCAGCCTGCTGCGTTCACTGGTTATTCAGACCGCATTCACCTCACCCGGACAGACAGCGGTACTGGAAGACGCCGCCGACCCCTGTCGGAAAATCGTCATTTCAGAGCCCCGTTTTTTTGTCAAAAACGACGCCTTACGTTTCGAGACATTGCTTCATGTCACCGCAGGAACGGATTTTGCCGGAAAATGCCTGTTTCCGGTTTCCTGGGACGGCTATCTCGTGCTGTTTCAGAATCCGAAAGTGGATCGGAAAAACTGGATGCTCTCCTTTGAAAACCATGACTCGGAGCTGTTGAACACCCATCATGATCCGACGAAGCTGCCGGATATCATCTGGGATATGATCGAAACCCAGGTATTCGATTATCTGAAACGGATCACCATCCATCTGGCCCCGCCGGTGTCGGATTTGAAAGCGTTTCTCCTTCCCCTCTTCGATGCCGACTCCGCCGAACGGGCCCGCCGGATGTTGGACAGTATGCGTCCGGGGAATATCGATATTCAGAAGGAATTTTTGACGGTCGAACTGCTGGCGGATGCCGAAAAAATCGAAAAAGAGCCCGCTCCTCCCGAAACCCTGACCGATGCCGAACTGACAACTTTCATCAGCGCATGGGAATCCTGGGACGCCTTTCTGATTCAGATATTCCAGTCTCTGGCGAAAAAAGCCCTGTCTGAAGATGAACGCCGAATCATTTTTGCCACCCTTTTGGATGTCCGGTATCGGTTCGTTCAGGAACTCTCCGAAAAATCCGCATCCAAAAAAGACTTCGTGCGGGAACAATTTGTGACTGCATGGCAGCAGCTTTCGCCGGTTTTCCGCAATCATCTCGGAAACGAGCCATCCAGGGCCATTCTGGGATATCTGGCCTTTTTTGCGGCAGCCGACGCCCTCTCCGGTCTCGATCAATTGGGGCCGTCGTTTGGATTTGAAATCAGCCGCGATGGGTTGATCCGGCTGGCAAAACTTCTGGGAGAGCAGGGTTCGCCCATCGAACTCCTGTATCAGCATGAAGTCGATCCGCAATTGCGGGAAATTCTGGGAATGGGCCCGCCCCTAGTTGTGCCCGGCCCTGCTTTCGACACGGACTCCATTGGAGAAGAAACCCCGTATGAAATTATCGAAGAACCGCTGTCGGATCCAGAAATCATGGAATCCATCGACTTAACCGACGCGATACAGTCATTTTTCGTAAAACCATGCTGGGCCATAGACAATGTTCCCGAAGCCGAGATTGCGGCCATCCGACAGTGGGTGCTATCCCCGGACAACAAGGATGACCGGCTCGACAAGATCAAGGTCATTCTGAAGGAATCCGTCGATGAGACACTGAAAAAGAACACCATACCAAGCCCTTATGGCAAGATGTTCTTGCAGGCCGTATCCGCGACGGGATGGCAGGAAAGCTGTTTCCGCCAGTTTCTGGAAAAAAAAGGGAAAATCACCTATCTGCTATCCTACAACAACACGTCTGTGGGCATGATGCAGGTCAACGAGCGGGTGTGGCGGGGAATTTACGACATCAAGCACCTGCGATGGAACATCCGTTACAATATCCGATCCGGATGCGAAATCATGGAACAGTATTTCACCCGGTATGCCCTGCCGAACAAGCAGACAGCCCAGTTGGATCCCGATAGTCAGGCAGGCGCTCTTTACGCCATGTATAACAGCGGCCCCGGCGACTTTGCGAAATTCCTCAAACGCATTGCCGGTGGAAAACGATTGATGACGGACACCTTATTCCAGGAAAAATACCAGTGGGTTAAAAAAGA
>CAZBUL010000003.1:0-20772 GCA_964495045.1 uncultured Desulfobacterales bacterium
TTTCGGCCATTCCCGACCGATAACGCCGCGAAATTATTTTTCTGAAAGTCTATATCTTCGTTTGTCTTGACATTGGAATCGGCATTACCTATAAAACAAAGCCGATGATCCCGTCCGAACACGACAAGATAAAACCCTTCAGACTGGTCAAATTCTTTACGATCATCAGTTTGCTGGTCATTTTTTTCGGTGCGCTGGTGCTGAGCTTTCTCAACATTCACTGGGCCCGGTCACTGCAATTGAAAAAAAGTGAAGAATACGCTCTGGTTCTGGTTGAAAATCTCAATCATCAGGTGTTTCTGCAGTTCATCATTCCGGTGGTTCTAAAATTCGGAAAAATCGAGCTGAGCAACCCCGACCAGTTCGAGCGCATGGATACGATCGTCCGCAGCACGCTGCACAGCTTCAAAGTGGATATGGTGAATATCTATGATACGAATAACACCATATCCTACAGTTTCGACAAACAGCTTATCGGCAGAAAAAATATGGGGGGCACCGGTTATGAATATGCCATAACCGGCACACCGACTTCCACGCTGGTTCAACGGGGAAATTTCTGGGAAATTCCTATGGGATTTCCGAAAGAAAGCCGTTTGACAACTTTTGCGCCGATCCGGGCCGAACGACAGTTTCTGCGCATTTCAGGGCCTGTTTTAGGCGTTGTTGAAATCGTCCAGGATATATCCGAAGATTATCATACCATTCTCCGATTTCAACTGTTGGTGATTGCCACCTGCATTGCCGTGATGAGTATTCTTATCGGCGTTCTGATCTATGTGGTTCAGCGGGGAGAGGCCATTATCCAGCAGCGCACACAGGAACAGCTCAGTCTGAAAGAGAAATTGGCACAGTCTGAACGATTGTCGTCCCTGGGAGAGATGATTGCGGGAATCTCCCACGAAATCCGCAATCCGCTTGGCATCATCCGCAGCTCGGCAGAACTCTTGAAGAAAAAAGTCGCCCAGTTCGATCCATCCAATTCCATTCCGGATATCATTGTCGAAGAATCGAGCAGACTTAACCTCATCATCACGGATTTTCTCAATTTCGCCAAACCCAGACTTCCTTATCGCACAACCTGCCGACTGGATGACATTCTCGAGAAAAACATCGTCTATATCTCCCCCCAGATTCAGGACCAGGGCTATATCATCATCAAAGATTTCGCCCCTTACCTTCCCGATGTCCAGGCTGATCCGGATATGCTGTATCAGGCGTTTCTCAATCTTTTCATGAATGCGATCCAGGCCATGCCGGACGGCGGAAAAATCCTGGTCGGCATCCAGGCCGCTGTCAATATCATCACCATTCACATCGAGGACGATGGGCCCGGCGTTCCAGAAGATCTGCTCGAAAAAATATGGGATCCTTTTTTCACCACCAAGGAGAAGGGAACCGGACTGGGGCTGGGAATCGTCCGAAACATCATTGAATCCCATAACGGCCGGATCCGAATCGAAAATCGGAAAGAAGGCACCGGCATCCGCGTGGTCGTCGAGCTGCCGATCACCCACAGCGATGAGACAGATTCTCCCTGATCCCTTTATCCGCTATAGACTTTCAGAAAATTCATTTCGCAAAACAGCAGGGAGGGAATAGGCCTTTTTCGGCCATTCCCGACCGATAACGCAGCGAAATTATTTTTCTGAATGTCTATATCCAATCAATCGGGGTGAACCCTCGCTCCCCTGCTGTGAAATCCCCTGACGAATCACCAACTTTTTACCGATTTCGACACCGTCTGAAATCACATCCGGATGAGAAAGCCCGCCTTTTCTGCTGAATGTTTTTATCCGGGGATACCGCTGCGAAAAATATTGGGTCAACTGACTGTCCCGACTTTTCACCAAAGACCGATCTCTGCACACGTCATGACCGACGATGGATTCATCTTCCAGTTTCGTTCGGAATCCGGACAGGATACCGGTTGCAAAATCCGTTTTTCGGTACCGGTTCAATTGGTTGTCGGTATTATACCGATTCCATTCGGCATCGACAAACCGGCTGATAAAATCGAATACATAAACGGCGATCTGAATATTCCGGGCAGTTCCGCTGATTTCCAGAACCTTTCCCATTTTCTCTTTTTCGATCACATAAGCACTGATCCAGAGACCTCTCACGAAATAAAAATCGATCAGCAGATGCGCCAGTGAATAATCCTCCGCAAAATGTCTGAGGGCAGGCTTTCCAACAAAAACACTGAAATAATCTCTCGAAACATTCCGGGATATCTGATCAATTTCATATTTGGCCATCAGCTCGTGAGCTTTGATCATGGCCGATTCCGCTTCATTGAGATTACTGCTTTGCGCCAATGCCAGCAGCTTTTGAATGCGCAGCCTGATTTTATCACTTTCGGATTCGGCCGTCTGGAGAATCTGCCGGCTGAGGGGGATATAGGTTCCACTGGCCTTGGGGTTGGCCCTCAGCATCCGGCAGGCTTTCTGGAAAGATGGCCCATGCGCCGGCTCCAGACCGGCGCGAAAGGCTTCCGTCGTCACCTGGTGTGCCATTTCATGATAAAGGACTTCACGAATATCGTCCCAGGAATGATTCAGTACAAAATGACGGCTGAACCCGATTTCCCGCTTGTCGGGAGACCAGCACCCCAGCCTGTTTTTGTAATCATACAGGCAAAACATCGGTTTATGGATCATGTTGCGAAGGTCTGACTGAAGACGCCGCAGAGCGGTCTCCCATTCGCTGGACAGTCCGTGAAGAATCCGCTGTTCGAGGGTTTCCAGAATCTGATGGCGGGAGGACTTCATGGCATGCCCACCGTCTTTCGATATGCCTGGTAGGTTCGCTCAATTCCTTCCGGAAGGGATATGCCGGGTTGCCACCCCAGACCCTTCAGGATGGAAACATCCAGAAGTTTCTGCAGGGTTCCATCCGGCTGGGCGGCATCCCAGGTAACCACACCCGAATACCCGATGACGGCCTGAACCTGTTCGGCCAGTTCACGGATGGTCAGATCCTCCCCGGTTCCCAGGTTGATATGGGAAATCTGCCCATTCCGGGTGGCTTGATCATAAACACCGTCTTCAATCTGCATGATAAAAACCGTTCCGGATGCCATGTCATCCACATGGAGAAATTCGCGTCGGGCGGATCCGGTACCCCACAACCACACGTTCGGCGCTGCCCTGCCGGATGATGCCGCAGGATCATGATTCTCGAAAACTGCCCCATATTGAAAAGGAATGCCCAGGTGTTCCCGCACTGGTTCGGGAATCGGCCCATGGACAGCCTCATCCCGCTGAATGGCCTGCCAGTCACGACCCTGAGCGAGCCGGGCCAGATGGAATTTGCGGATCAGGGCAGGCAGCACGTGAGAATTGTTCAGATCGTAGGTGTCGTTGGGACCGTAAAGATTGGTCGGCATCACACAGCGGAACCGGGTGCCGTATTGTCGGTTGTAAGACTGACAGAGTTCGATGCCAGCAATTTTGGCAATGGCATAGGGCTGATTGGTCGGTTCCAGAAAACCGGAAAGCAGCGCCGTTTCTTTCATGGGCTGAGGCGCATTTTTGGGATAAATACAGGAACTTCCCAGAAACATGAGCCGCTGGATTCCGGCGCTGAAAGCCTCATGAATCATATTGCATTCAATCATGAGATTTTGATAGATGAACTCCGCCCGATAGGTATTGTTGGCATGAATACCACCCACTTTGGCGGCGGCCAGCACCACATGATCGATCGGTTCAGATCGAAAAAACCGGCGAACGGCCTGTTGATCGAGCAGGTCCAGCTCCGCGTGCGTTCGGGTGACGATATGCCGATACCCCGCAGCCGTCAGAAAACGCACGATCGCCGAGCCCACCATACCGCGGTGGCCGGCCACAAAAATTCTCGAATCAGGAGTTAACGGGGGTACCCAAGACATCATATCCTCAACGGGTCATTCAAAATGGTTGTACACCTGAAACCCTTCTTTTTCCACCAGAAAATCTTTGCGGGCTTCCTCCATATCCTTGTCCACCATGACCCGGATGAGCGCATCGAAATCCATTTTGGGTGTCCAGCCCAACAGATTGGCGGCCTTTGTCGGATCACCGAGCAGAAAATCCACTTCTGACGGCCTGAAATACCGGGGATCGATGCTGACGACAATCTGTCCGGGCTTCGGTGGTTTTTTCAGACTGTTTTCCCCATTTTCCGGAAACGACACCGCATCGATCACGCCGGTTTCCTCAACCCCCGATCCCTTCCAGCTCAGGTGAATCCCAACAGTGGCAAAGGACTTTTCCACAAATTCGCGGACAGAATGGGCATGGCCGGTAGCAATGACAAAATCTTCCGGGGATGGGTGCTGGAGCATGCGCCACATGGCTTCCACATAATCGCCGGCATATCCCCAGTCCCTTCGGGAATCGAGATTGCCCAGATAAAGTCTGTCTTGCAGCCCAAGCCGGATTCTGGCAACCGCCCGGGTGATCTTGCGGGTCACGAATGTTTCCCCCCGAATCGGGGATTCATGATTGAACAAAATACCGTTACAGGCAAACATACCGTACGCTTCACGATAATTGACCGTTATCCAGTACGCATAAACTTTCGCCGCACCATACGGACTTCTTGGATAAAACGGCGTGGTCTCTTTTTGGGGAATTTCCTGCACTTTCCCGAACATTTCACTGGTCGATGCCTGATAGAACCGGGTGTGGTTTTCCAATCCCAGAATCCGGATCGCTTCGAGGATTCGGAGCGCACCGATGGCATCCGAATTGGCGGTATATTCCGGCGTTTCAAAAGACACCTGAACATGACTCTGGGCGGCCAGATTGTATATTTCATCCGGTTTCACTTCCTGAATAATCCGGATCAGATTGGTGGCATCGGTCAAATCCCCATAATGCATCAGAAAATGCACATCGGTTTCATGCGGGTCTCTGTACAGATGATCGACACGGCGGGTATTGAAAGAAGACGCCCGCCGTTTGATCCCATGGACTGCATATCCTTTTTTCAACAGGAATTCCGCCAGATAGGCACCATCCTGCCCGGTGATACCGGTAATCAACGCTCGTTTCATTATATAGTCTCTGAAATTCAATGATATTAATCGATAGACTTCGCAGCCGGAACCACCACCCGGCAGCATCCCGTTTCCAAGAATAAAGTATTTTACTTATCAGTTTTTTTTGGATTTCCCAACGAAATTATTGTACCGTTTCAAATGAACATGACATACTATTTTTCGGAACGGACTGCAAGCCGCGAAAAAAGGCCGACCGTCCGATCATCTTAATTCAGGAGGCATTATGAACGTTTTGGTATTGGGAGGATGCGGCATTACCGGCAAGGGAGCGCTCTACGATCTGTCAAAAAATCCGCGAGTGAACCGCATCATCTGTGCGGATATGGATCCGTCATGTGTGCGTAGTTTAACGTATGTCGATCAGAATAAAATCATTCCGGAAGTTTTGAATGCCACCGATCGGTCAGCCTTGACAGCCTTGATGAAACAGGGAGTGGATATCGTCATCGACCTATTGCCATCCCAGTTCATCCGCTGTGTCGCAGAAGCGGCCATCGAAGCCGGTGTCAGCGTGATCAACACGAATTACGGGTATGATATTCTCGATCTGCACGATGCCGCGCAAACACGCGGGATCGCCATCATGCCGGAGTGTGGATTGGACCCCGGCATCGATCTGGTCATTTATGGATACGGCATGCAGCAGTTCGATGAACTCCATGTCCTCAATTCTTACTGCGGCGGCATTCCCGAAAAAAAGGCCTGTACCAATCCGCTCAATTACAAAATCAGTTGGAATTGGGACATGGTGTTGAAAACCCAGAAACGCAGCGCCTCGTTGATCAAAGATCAGCGGCAGATCGATATTTCTGCAGACGACCAGCATGACAATCCCTTCATTCACCAAATCGAATTTCCCGGGCTCGGCAAACTGGAAGCTTTTCCCAACGGAAATGCCATCCGATTCGCGGAATTGCTCGGGGTCAAAGAGACCATCCGTGAAACCGGACGCTACACCCTGCGCTGGCCGGGCTGGTGCAATTTCTGGAATCCGCTCAAGAAACTCGGTTTTCTGAGTGATGACCCCGTTCCAGGACTGGCCGGCAGCATCACCCCGCATCAGTTTCTGACCCAGTTGCTGGAACCGAAACTTCAATACGGCCGCGATGAGAAAGATCTGGCTGTCATGCAGAATGTTTTTTCAGGCATCCAGCACGGTAAAAAGAAAACCATCGTCATCAACGTCCTGATAGAACGGAATCTGGATACCGGGTTGATGGGCATGGCAGCCGGTGTCAGTTTTCCGGCATGCATCGCAGCGGAAATGATCGCAACCGGTGAGATCACCGAAAAGGGGGTGCTCTCGCCCGTCCGCCACATCCCCGTCGCACCGTTTATGGCTGCGCTGCAGAATCGGGGAATCATCATTCAGGAAATCATTGATTCTGGAGCGGCAACGGCGTCCGAAACCTGACCGGCGTCCGAATGGTTCTATCCGACCGGAGGATCAATACCGTGGATGTCATGGCCTCGGTATGCAACACGAGAAACGAGCCGTAATTGACCAGATCACGCATCGTTTCGGTGGCATATTCTTCACAGATGGAGTATGTTTGGCCTGTCTGCACGCCATCCAGCGATCCCCGGTCGATAAAAGCGATCGTATCATCCCCCAAAATTTTGATGTCTTCTTCCGCCCTGAAAATATGACCATCGATTTCCTCCGTAACCGGGTTCAGTTTCACCTTGGATGAAATCGGCGTATATGGCAGCAGAATGTCATCGAGCATCACGGTGCGAAACGCCTTTTCGATTTTCGCTACGGCAAAGTTCTCCCGGGTTTCAACGATCCGAATCAGGCCGGTTCTCAGATACTGATATCCAACGATTTTTTTGGCTTCATCGATAATTCTTTTGGATTCAGGATCGCGGACCGGTATCGGCGGACGATACACCGCAAACATATCTCCGACGTGCAGCGGCGTGACACCGGACGGCGAGATATAGATGTTTTCATCCTGACCCATGATCGTTTTAAAAATCTCCTTGTCTCCCCGGATGAGAGAAATATAGCCGGCCGCAGGAATGATCTCCTCCTTGATAAATCCGATGCGGTGAATGGATGAATAAACATAATATTTGGATTCGACAACGGGCATCGGGGCGGCGACAGCGGGTTGATCCGGCAACTCGGGAGGTACGGAAGCCTCCCAAACCTGATGGTAAAGCCGCAGCCTTTCGCCGGGAAAGATGCGATGGGGATTCATGATCTGCTGGTTTTCGCTCCATATCTGCGGCCATCGCCAGTGGGTGTTGAAATATCGGTTGGAAATGTCCCAGAGGGTATCTCCTTTCTTGACCGTATAATAGATACCCGATTCCAGTTCGATCGATCCAGACGATTCATCGGAAGCGCAGTAAGCCATTCTCTCTGCGGTCATTCCATTGATGACAACAAAACACCAAACAACCAGCCACAGGGGTTTCAGATTCATGTTTTTCTCCGCATATCCGGTAGGGGATTATTTTTTTGAATTTCAGGAAAATGCGCTTTTTCCGTAGCGTGAATGAATTCATTTTGTCAAGCGTTTCATTTTACTGGAACCACACATGAACTTATTCAACCGAAACCGACGACACACAATGTTCATCCATGCAGCCCCTAATCTGTTGATTCGGTTTTCGTTATGCGCTATAAATATGCTGAAAATAAACCCGATTCGAAATACGAATCCTGCCACACGATTTTGCCATGGAGAAAAGTGTCATGAACCCGCTTGCAGAACAATTGAACCAGGACATTGAAAAAGGCAGCGCCTGTGTTCTCGAAATGCTTTCGAGCATTGGGAAAAACCTTTATTTCCCCAAAGGAATTCTCAGCCAAAGCGCCGAGGCCAAGGAAAAAGCCCACAAACTGAATGCAACCATCGGCATTGCTACAGAAAAAGGCCGCACCATGCATTTTCCGTCGGTCATGAACGCCATTCACGACATCCCGCCGGAAGCGTCCCTGACCTACGCGCCATCCTTCGGCCTGCCGGCTTTGCGAAAGCTGTGGCAGGAATCGCTTTTTCAGAAAAACCCCTCTTTGCAGGGAAAGGCCATCAGCCTTCCGGTGGTCACCAGCGGCATCACCCATGCGATCAGCGTGTTTGCGGATGTATGGGTCGATCCCCAGGATGTCATTATTTTTCCCGACATGATGTGGGGCAATTACAACTTGATCCTGGATGTCCGAAAAGGTGCCCGATTGAAAACCTACCCACTGTTTTCCAAAACCGGCGGGTTCAATCTGAAAGCATTCGAAGAAACGATCACGGCCGAAGCCGCTGTCCACAAAAAGCTGATCGTCATGCTGAACTTCCCCAATAACCCGACGGGTTACACGATTTCGGAATCCGAGGGCGACCGGATCGTCGATATCCTCACAACAACCGCCCGCAACGGCACCCACGTGCTGGCCGTTATGGATGATGCCTATTTCGGTCTGTTTTACGAAGATGACACATTAAAAGAGTCTTTGTTCGCCCGTCTCTGTGGCAAACACCCCCGGCTGATCGCCGTCAAGCTCGATGGCGCCACCAAAGAAAGCTTCGTTTGGGGGCTTCGGGTAGGGTTTGTCACCTATGGGGCAGCTATCGATGGAGACAGTCGTCCGTTCTATGAAGCGCTGGAAAAAAAGACGGCCGGTGCGGTTCGCGGGTCCATATCCAATGCGTCTCACCTGAGTGAAACACTGGTGCTGCGATCCATGATGGATGAAAAAAATCTATCTGAAAAACAGGAAAAATTTAACATCCTCAAACGCCGGGCAAATCGGGTCAAGTCGGTGCTTCAAGACCCGAAATATCAGGACGCCTGGGATGTCTATCCGTTCAATTCGGGATACTTCATGTGCATCCGCCTGAAGACGGTGAATGCCGAAGCCCTTCGGCTCCATTTGCTGAACAACTACGGTGTCGGGCTCATTTCCATCGGGTCGGAAAACCTTCGGGTGGCATTTTCCTGTCTGGAAGAAAGCGATATTCCGGTTCTATTCGATACGGTGCTTCAGGGTGTCAAAGATCTCCGTTCAGAACAGACCCAGCCATAGTCACTCCGTCCATTCATACTGGACTTCCGCCAAAAAAAGCCCCTGGGCCGGTGCCGTCGCACCGGCCAGATTTCTGTCCATCGACTGCAAAATACGCTCCATGTCTGAAGACGTCCATTTTTCCATTCCAATGTGCACCAGCGTTCCTACGATATTACGGACCATGTACCGCAGAAATCCATCTCCCGTAACAACAACCATCAGCCGGCCGTTTCCCTTGTCGAGAATTTCCGCACGATAAATTGTTCGCACCGTATGTGCCCGCGGGCTGCCCGCCCCTTCGAACGCCTTGAAATCGTGGGTGCCGATCAGGCAGAACAGGGCTTGGTTCATTGCCCCAAGATTCAACGGCCGCTGAATATGCCATGAAAAATGGCGTTCCACGACCGACGGTATCGGAAGATTCAGGATATGGTAATGGTAGGTTTTGGCAACGACATCGTACCGGGCGTGAAAGTCTGCGGGCACTTCACGACAGTTCCGAATGACAATATCGTCGGGAAGCAAACTGTTCAGGGCATGCAGAAAGTTTTGGGAGGATAACCGGGTCTCACAGTGAAAATTGGCTGTCTGCCCCCATGCGTGGACACCGGCATCCGTTCTTCCAGAACCTTTCAGGGTGATCTGCTGCCGGGTCAGCAGCGAAAGAACCCGTTCGATCTCGGCCTGAATGGTGGGCCTATCCGCCTGACGCTGCCAGCCGCAATACCGGGTGCCGTCATATTCGATAACAAGCTTGAAATTTCTCGACATACCGATATCATTAGAACCGATCGCACCGGATATTGGCCAGTGCCTCCTCGATTGCATCATCCATGTCTTGCCAATATTTATCCAATGGATAGCGTCTGCCGCAGGCCCTGCAGCTCAGCACCACCGACCGTCAGGCCTTCTGCAAAACGAGTTTTTCTCCGCATCCCATACACTTCAGATTTTCCGCATTCATGGACGATGGTTTCCCTGATTAGGTAATTTACAGTAATGAATCCATTCAAATCAAAATTATGAAGGAAGAGGGATGAATCAAACTGAAGTTATCATCCTTCATAATTCATATTTATCCGCCACCTACAGATCATACAGTGTTTCATCCCGAATCGGGGCATGCCGGTTTCCCGCGCCCATTTTCCCTTTTTTCCCGGACAGGAGAAAAGGCTCCTCCGATTCCAGAATATCGCCCATTTCCGATTCGATTTGTTCAGGATCCTCGCCACTTTCCATGCGTCGAAGGGCTTCCTGCATTCCCGATCCGAGTTCGATACCGGTCATGTCTGTAAGCTTGCGCATCAAATCGGCCGCCTGCCGGGGATCGTCTTCACGGATGTTTTCGGCTTCTCCGGCCAGCATCTGCATGGCCCGTTCCATTTTGCTTTCATCGAACGGCATATCGTCCATGCCATCGTCTTCACGGGCCTTACCCGTAACGGCAAATGCCGACATCTGCCGGGATAAGGGATGAATGCCGCATCTCGGACATGACGGCGTTTTGACGGTATTGATCGTTTTGGAAAAAAAATTGAACAGCGTATTGCATTGCTGACAATAAAACTCATAAATCGGCATATTCTATAACCTCACCTGCTGACCGGCCATATCAGACACCCGCCTAACGCCATCCATGCCCATACGGCAGAGGGTAAAATCGTAACGGAGCGGATCCTCGGGAACGATTTGCCTGAAAGCACAGGTCACTTCAAGAGCCGTTCGCATATCTGCTTGTTTTCGCTGGGTAAATCCCAACATCACGCCGACCCGGTGTATGTGGACATCCAATGGAACAATCAATTTGGATACCGGCACCTCATCCCAACCGCCGGGATCGACATCATCTTTTCGTGCCATCCAACGCAGAAAAAGATTCAACCGCTTACAGGCACTGCCCCGCTCCGGCCGAGGGATCAAATGTCCGGGATTCAGTGAAGAATCGGTGGTGAATGCCGCAGCAAACTGCGTGAGTGCCGGCAGCACCGTATCGGCATACGTCGTCATTCCCGACAGAAAACATTCGTGAATCGTTCCATACCGAATCAGGATGTATTTAATCGCCAGCATCAGATCGACCAGATGATCCGCCGTGGCGAACCGGTGGGAAAATCCGCGGTATGCTTCCCTCAAAGACTTTCGGGTTGCTTGTATGATAAAAAGCCGGGGAGAAGCCCCCATTTTTTCCAGAACCGCAGTCAACGACTTATAAATCTGGGCAACCCGTCCGTATGCCAGGGAAGAAGCGATAATCCCGGCGATTTCCCGATCCCGAATATCCGGAAAGGCATACAGGAAAACCAGCGGATCCGGGGGCACCTGCTCCCGGCGGTTGTATTGACGATAGAGAATATCCAGGTCTGTCCGAGTAATCGAAGTATCGGCCTCCATCAAGATTAAAACGGAATATCATCTTCCCCGATCGGGCCTTCGGACCTGGCAAAATTGCCCCCCCCCCTGGGTCCGGGATCGAAATCGCCAGAGCTTTTTTTGGCGCTGTCTTCCCTGGATCCCAGCATTTGGATGTCGGATGCAACGATCTCTGTCGTGTAACGTTTGTTTCCATCCTTATCACTCCACTCACGGGTTTGAATCCGTCCTTCGATATAAACCTGTCTGCCTTTGGACAAATACTCTCCACAGATTTCGCCCAGTTTTCGAAAGGCAACAATGCGATGCCATTCCGTTTTTTCTTTTTTTTCTCCGCTGTTTTTGTCTTTCCATTCCTCGGAGGTGGCGACCGTAAAATTGGCCACAGCCGTTCCATCCGTCATATAACGCATTTCGGGATCTTTCCCCAAACGGCCGACAATGATCGCCTTGTTGATACCTGCCATACTTTCCCCCTTTATGTTGAAGTCATCACAAAAATGTATCGAATTAATTCATCGCTTCGCCGCTTTCCGGGCATCGAGACGGGCCTTGATCTTGGGAAACTGGTTCATGTCGGTATGGGGCAGAAAAAGCGCCGCCACATAATTGTCCATATAGGAATGGGTTTCCGACAGCTCGAAATTGGTCATTTTTTTCGTCACTTCCACCACATCCCGACGAATCCGGTTGGTAAGCGAACTCATTTTGGCCCCCATCAACGATCCATTGCCGATAAACGTTACCCGCGTCGGATCCATTTCCGGCAGCAGCCCGATCGTCATGGCTTTTTCGAGATCCACATAACTGCCGAATCCGCCGGCCAGAATGATTCGATCAAGATTCTTCACCGTCAGACCGACTTCTTCGAGAAGGGTCATGCATCCGCTGTAAATGGCCCCCTTGGCCCGAATCAGATTGTCGATATCCGGCTCGGAGAGAACGACATCCCGACCGATCTGCGTTTCTTCTGCCCATGCCACAACGTATTCCCAAATCCCCTCTGCCTGGCGGATACGGGGTGTTTGCAGGTCTCTATTGAATTTTCCGCGATGGTCGATGATCCCCAACTCGAACATGGTAGCAACCATGATAATGAGCCCCGATCCGCAGATGCCTTTGGCCCTGACATTACCGATGGTGATGTTCATGGGCTCGAGGGTAAGCGGATCGATGGAAAAATCTTCGATCGCTCCTTTGGTGGCCCGCATGCCGAAAGTGATACCACCGCCTTCAAATGCCGGACCGGCCGAGCACGCGGCACATGCCAGCCAGTCTTTATTCCCGATGACAATCTCGGCATTGGTTCCGATGTCCATGTACAGGATGAGTTCATCCGACAGATACATTCCCGAACCCATCACCCCGGCAACGATATCCCCCCCGACATAGCTTGAAATCTGGGGATACACCAGCGCGGTCACATGGTCTCCGAGCGCGATTCCCAACGTGAACGCATTGATCGGCGGATAAATCGAGGAGGTGGGCACATAAGGTGCCCGGCGGATATTGCGGGGATTGACCTTCAGCAAGAGCTGCGTCATCGTGGTATTGCCGGCAAGGGTGATGGCAGATATTTCATCGAGATCGATGTTGGCCTTTTTGACCATTTTCCGGATCAAAGAATTGATGACGCCGATCACCACTTCCTGAAGTTTTTCGAGACCCCCGGGTTTTTCCGCATACATGATGCGGCTGATGACATCTTCCCCATAACTGATCTGGGCATTGAAATCACCGAATTGCGCCAGCACGTCTCCGGTGATCAGGTCGATCAATTGACCGTAGATGGTGGTCGTTCCGATGTCCATGGCAACGGCATAGTTGCGGTGGGTCGTATCTCCCGGCTGAATATTGATGATGTGGGTTTTCCGGCCGGGATGCACCGGCCGGGCCAGGGTCGCCGTAATTTTGAAATCCGATTCCCTCAGAATATCCGGAATTTTCCGGATAACCGGCAGGTCCACAACGAGCCGGTGTTCCCCCTGTTCCAGCTTCAGGAATCCGACCAGGCGGGACACATCCGGCAGATTGTCCTGCACGGTCGGCACCGGCAGCTCCAGATATTTCTTTTCGACCGGCGGAACGAACAGGCCCTTTTCCTTCAGGTCTTCCAGATTCATATCCTTGATGCGGGCGGTGCATCGCGGCGTGCTCTGCATATTCAATACACTGGCATCGATGGCGGATTCTACAGGGATGCGCACCACCAGATCGCTCTTGATCTGTGCCAGACAGGCCTGCCGGTACCCGGCATCCCGATCCTTCTGGCTCAGTTTTTCGGTGACACCGCCTTCCACGGTGCCGGATTCAACAATGACCCGGCATTTTCCGCAGACGCCTTCCCCCCCGCAGGAAGCATTGATATGAACACCGGCTTCCATGGCCGCCCGAATCAGGGTTTCGCCATCGGATACGACAATTTCCTTGTTGTGAGGTAAAAAACGGATTTTATATGCAGCCTTCATTTACTTTCCTTTGGTTCCGAAAATTTGCAGCTCAAAACCAGCACATCATCGTCAAAAGTCGTTTTGACCTTGTAAGGCAGGGTTTTGAACAGATTGATCATGGCGGCATTATCGTGGGATGTGTAAGCGATCAGACCGGCAATTCCGTTTTCCCTGGCCGCTTCCGCCAGCTTCTGCATGAGAATGCGGGCCATGCCTTTTCCCTGCCATTCCCTGTTGACAGAAAATGCCACTTCCGCCATGTTCTTGCTGTCATCGATCAGATATTCTCCGACAGCCACCACCTTGCCGAACCCAAATTCACCCACCACAGCCAGTATGCTGAGATTCTTGACATAATCGATCTGGGAAATTCCCTCGACCTGATTGCGGACAAAACTGGTTTTTTCATGGAAAAACCGGGAAACGACATCGCTTTTGTCCAGGTTGTAGTAGTGCTCCTGGATCCGTCTTTCATCCACCGGTTTGGCCGGACGAATCGTCACCGTCTCTCCGGCGATCTGGCGCACTTCTTCGAGTTTGACCGGATAGACGCCATGGATGGAATCCGACAGGGTTCTTTCCTGGCTGAACAGTCCCATTTTCTTGGCTTCATAAAAGAGTTCATCCCGGAAATCCGGATGCGCGATGCTGATCATCCCCAATGCCCGCTCCTGAAAGCTCTTTCCGTACAAATTAAAAACCCCATACTCGGTTGCAACATATTGGACATCCGCTCGGGGCACCACCACCGCGATATCGCTGAGCAGCGGAACAATCCGGCTCTTTTCAGCACGGGTGTCCGTCGAGGGAAGCATCAAAATGGATTTTCCCCCGTCCGCCTGTGCCGCACCGCGGATGAAATCCATCGTGCCAGTAACCCCCGTGAACTGATTGTAAGAAAGGGCATCGATTGCTACCTGGCCGGTCAGATCGATGGCAGTTGCAACATTCATGGTTACCATTTTACGATGACGGGCAATGATCCCCGGATCATTCACATATTCCGAAGGATGGAATTCGATGGCCGGGTTGTCGTTGATGAATTCATACAGATTGTCGTCTCCGATGGCACTGCTCGCAACAATTTTACCGTCATTGAACCCTTTGTAACGGTTCGTAATAACCCCCATTGAATACAGATTCATGATATCATTCGTCAAATATTGGGAATGAACGCCCAGATCATTTTTTTCGGACAATGCAATCATGGTGGCCAGCGGGGTTGTGCCCGGACTGATCTGGATCGTCGAACCATCATCGATGAGCCGTGCCAGCATCCTGCCGATATTATTGGCGGCTTCAAGTTCTGGAGCTTTTCCGACAGTCAGAAGGGGTTCATCGTATTCGACGACCACATCCACCTCATTGACGTGAATGAAACTACGGCCCAGCACCCGGGGCATGCGCGGATTGACCTGAGCGATAACGATATCCGCAGACGATGCGGCCGCCATGGTGATATCCACGGATATCCCCAGACTCATCCACCCGAAGTCATCCGGCGGGCTGACCTGAATCAGCGCCACATGGATGGGAAGTTTCCGACTTTTGAAAAGCTTGGGAACGGCTGAAAGATTCATGGGGGTAATGAATCGCATATTTTGGGCAAGGTTTTTGGGTTTGGCCGATCCCAGGTATATCGACCGGATATTGAGTATCTGATCCTGTGTTTTATTGGCAATCAGTGTTAACGGTGTGCTTTCCAGCGAGAGCAGCCGGATGATTTCAATATCGGTGAAATAGCTCGAAGCCTCCGACAAAACACGAACCAGATGCTGCGGCTCCCCACAGGAAGAACCGATAAAAACCCGCTGACCGGGCCGGATCAGGCGGATGGCTTCCTCGCCTGTTTTCTGTTTTTCGATATATCGGTCTGCCCAGTAATTGTTTCTTTGCATGGTTACCCTCCTTTATAAGTCGTCATCCAAAAGAATACGGCTTTATTGAGATTTATCTTATTCGTTAACGATTATCAAGAGGAACATCTTTGTTGTCGCCTTTCATGAAATGCGCTATACAATCCACCAGGGATGAAAATGAACCAATATCGTATAAACTTCATCAACCGGAGGTAATTACCATGCTCGTAAAAAATTGGATGAACAAACCGGCCATTACCATCGATAGAAACAGCTCCATGCAGGAAGCCATCAGCCTGATGAAAACGCACCGGATTTCCCTGCTGCCGGTCACCTACAAAAACCGTCTGGTCGGCGTGCTGACGGATAGAGACCTGAAAAGGGCCTCCGCTTCCGATGCCACGACACTGGAAGTGCATGAACTTCTCTATCTGCTGTCCACCATCAAGATTAAAGACATCATGTCTCCAAATCCCATATCGGTTCCCCCGGATTTCACCATCGAAGAAACCGCCGAAGTATTGATGAGCAAAAAGATTTCCGGTGTTCCGGTCGTGGATGATGAGGGTGCCATCGTCGGTGTCATCACCCATACCGATCTCTTCAAGGTGATCATTTCCCTGACCGGCGTCGGAAAACGGGGCATCCAGTTTGCCTTCTGTCTGGAAGACCGTCCGGGCTCCATTTTTGACGTTGCACAGATCATCCGGGAGTACGGCGGAAGAATGTCCAGTATTTTGACGTCCTACGAAAAAGCCCCGGAAGGGTATCGGCATGTATATATCCGCATGTACGGCATTGACCGCAGCAAACTGGATGCCCTGAAAGCATCGCTGAAAGAAAAGGCGATCGTGATGTATATGGTGGACCATCGAAACAACAACCGGGAAATTTATCAATAAATTGAAATAAAGGCGTCTTTATGGGCATTCATAACCTGGACAGAATATTCAGACCCACATCCATCGCCGTCATCGGCGCGCGTGAGAATCCCGACAGTGCGGGGGCCATGATGATACACAATTTGAAAGAAGGTGGTTTCGGCGGAGAAATTTTTCCGGTGAATCCATATCACACCCAGATGATGGGCTATCCAGCTTTCAAAAGCGTCGAAGCCATTCCCTCACCTGTCGATCTGGGCATTATCACCACCGATATCGCCGAGGCGCCGGATATTGCCGAAGCCTGCGGGGCTGCCGGGATGGGCGGTGTCATCATCGTATCCGCCGGCGGGAAGGAATCCGGCAACCGCGGGCAGGAGATCGAAACCGCCATCCGCCGAAAAGCAGATCCCTACGGGCTGAGAGTGATCGGGCCGAATTGCATCGGCATCATCAACACCCGTTCCTTTTTAAATGCCAGTATGTTTCACCGTATGCCGATCCCAGGGAAAACCGCTTTCATTTCCCAAAGCGGTGCGATCTGTTCATCCATTCTCGATTTATCCATTCCGGATCAAATCGGCTTCAGCCATGTCATCAGCCTGGGGTCCATGCTGGATGTGGACTTTGGCGATGTCATCGATTATCTCGGAAGCGACCCTTATGTCAGCAGCATCGTCATGTATGTCGAGAGCCTGACCCGCATCCGAAATTTCATGAGTGCGGCCAGAGCGGTATCCCGAGTCAAACCCATCATTGCGCTGAAAGCCGGCCGAACGGTTTCCGGATCGATTGCGGCGGCGGCGCATACAGGAGCTGTTTCCGGCGATGATGCCATCTACCATGCCGCTTTCAAGCGCGCGGGAATTGTCCGGGTCCGAACCTTTGAAGAACTTTTCGATTGTTCGGAACTACTGGCCAAGCAGTCCCCGCCGGCCGGAACAGCGCTGGCCATTGTTACCAATGCCGGCGGCCCCGGTGTCATGGCGGTTGATATGTTACAGGATTACGGCCAGTCTCCGGCCGAATTGAGCGCAGAAACTTTACAGAAGCTCGATGCGGTGCTTCCGACGTATTGGAGTCGTTCCAATCCCGTCGATATCATGGGAGACGCCGGTCCGGACCGTTACTTGAAAGCCGTCGATATTTGTCTGAATGCGCCGGAAGTCTGCGGTGTGCTGGTTCTTTTTTCACCTCTTGCCATGCGTGAGCCGGGTCCGATCGCCGAATCTCTCGGTGCTTTTCTCAAAACCAGACCCAAATTGGTCATCACTTCCTGGATGGGCGGACAAAGCGTCGAATCCGCTCGTCTGGTGTTCAACCGCCTGGGCATTCCCACCTTCGATACTCCGGAACGGGCAGTTCGCGCCTTTATGGATTTATACCATTATGCACAAAACATCGAAGTACTCCAGGAGATTCCGCCGAAATTTCACCGCAGGCTGGAATTCGATCGGGATAGGGCCAGAGCTCTTGTCAACACGCTCATTCAAGAATCCCGCTCCGAAATGACGGATGATGAATCCAAAACATTGCTTTCGGCTTATGGCATTTCTGTTGATGTCCGGACTGACTTGCCCCATCCCGCGCTGAAGATCGGTGCCGTCAAAGATCCCTATTTCGGACCGGTTCTTTTTTTCGGAACCGGTGGGCCTCTTTCCGAAGTGGTTCAAGACATTGCGTTCACCCTCCCGCCCATCAACCGGCATCTGGCAAAACTCTGCATTCTCGAAACACGGATGGGAAAATTTCTCGACGGGTCTGCACTTTTTTCACGGTCATCCATGGAGCTGCTCGAGGAATTGCTGATGCGAATTTCCCAACTGGTCACCGATATTGAACACATCGGCGTGATCGATATCAATCCGCTGGTTTTGGGTGATGGCTGGGCACATGCCGCAAACGCCCGGGTGACGGTTATCCCCTCACCCGTAGCCTCTCCGATGCATTTGGTCATCAGCCCTTATCCCAACGAATTCGAAAACAAATGCTTCCGGGAGGGATATGGCGAACTGCTCATACGCCCCATTCGCCCGGAAGATGCACCGCTGCTGCGCACACTTTATGAATCCCTTTCTCCCCGCAGTATCTACATGCGGTTTTTTACCCCGCTCCGGAATTTTCAACACAGCATGCTCGTCCGATTTACCCAAGTCGATTACGATCGGGAAATCGCGCTGGTCGCCATCCAGGAAAACGAAGGAGAAGAAAAAATGCTTGCCGTGTCGCGGGTGATAATCGATGTCAGCAAAGGTCAGGCGGAATTTGCCGTGCTGGTCAGGGACGAGTGTCAGGGAAAGGGGATTGGGGCAGAACTTCTCAGCCAGTGTCTGAGCATCGCCAGAAAACGGGGTATCGATCGGGTCACGGGAGTTGTACTGGCCGAAAACACGCAGATGCTGGCACTGGGCAGGAAATTGGGTTTCAAGGTGACCAGAGTGCCGGGCTCCAGCGAATTTGAATTGATGATTGATTTCAAAGATGCCGCCCGAACGGCTGAAAATCAATAATACCTGTCAGGAAATCTTTTGATTGGCTCTGATCCCATTGGAAAAAATTTCAAAGGCAATGGCCAGGGTTTTTTTAAGGTAATCCTTGTCTTCGTTGATGATTTTCTTACTGGCTTCCCAGAGAACCACGCCAGAAAACAATGACCAGAAAATATCCGACAGCGCGACAGGGTGTTTATCAATAAAAATGCCCTGCTCGACCCCATCTCGAAAAATGCTCGAAAAAGCGCCTATGGACTTGCGGGACAGCTCTTCGATCTGACCGATGAGGCGGGGAGACAAATTCTTGAGTGTTTCACTGGATTGCAGATGAAACATGTTGATGATGATCAGCGGATCGAAGTCATAAACATCGTACATGGCTTCGATCAGTTTATCGAGCTTCTGTTCCGGTGACAATTCCGTTTCTTTGTTGACGTGTTCGACCCGAATGTTGAGATATTGAAGAATCCGCAATGAAAGGGAAGCATACAGCTCTTCCTTGTTTTTGAAATAGAGATACAATGTTCCCGGGCTGAGCTCTGCTTCGCTGGCAATATCTTCCATGGTGGACTTGCTGAAACCTTTTTCCGAAAACACCCGTTTGGCCGCTACGATAATCTGCTGCCGGCGGCGCTCTTTTTCTCGTTCTTTTCTTTCCTGAATTCCCATTCGAACAAATCCTAAATATAATTTATTTGTAGAATATTTTATTATTTTATAACAATTATTTAGTCAAGAATTATTTTATACACGTCTGAAGGAATGAAATGATTGAGGAATCGACAACAATCCCTGAAACGGCGGATACAAAATGCAAAAGACGATGCCGCGATCCACTATGGCAATGGATTACGATGCCTTCATATAATGATTCCATATTGTCTGAACATCTTTCCGAACCGTCTGGAAGCGGCTTTCGGAAACGATCGCCGGTTTTTCCTGGAGGCTCAATCGATGAACTACGGCACGATAGGTCAGATATGCTTCTTTGAGAAAATGCGCCTGAACATCTGCCAGAATTCCCGTTTCGATCAGGGTCTGAAGCAATCGGACATTATCTGTCCACTGAATCAGTGCCGAAAAAGCATGCGATTTTAGCAATACCAGGTATTGAACCAGAAATTCGATATCCACGATTCCTCCCCGATCCTGCTTGATATCGAATTGCTGCGGATACTTTCCGGCATGTTCTTTTCGCAGTCTATCCCTCATCTCACAGACATCCCGGCAAAGGATAACCGGGTCTCGCTTGTGGGAAATCACCTGGTTCCGAATCACCTGAAACTTTTCACATATCCGGCTGTCCCCACCGACCGGCCTGGCTCGCACCAATGCCTGATGTTCCCAGGTCCAGGCTTTCTCAGTCTGATACTGTTCGAAAACACCCACATGACTGACCAGAACACCGGCGCTGCCGCTCGGCCGCAACCGCATATCCACTTCATAGAGACTTCCCGCCTGCGTTTGCGCTGTCAGCATGTGGATAACCCGCTGACCAAGCCGGGCATAAAACAGAGAATTGTCGATGGGCTGGATACCATCGGTTTCACCCGCATCGGCAGCATGCAGAAAAACCAGATCCAGATCCGACCCATACCCTAGCTCGATGCCCCCCAGTTTTCCATACGCGATGACCGCAAACCCCCGTTCACA
Source organism: uncultured Desulfobacterales bacterium (assembly GCA_964495045.1). Lineage (GTDB taxonomy): Bacteria > Desulfobacterota > Desulfobacteria > Desulfobacterales > Desulfatirhabdiaceae > RAAP-1. Next base: position 20,771 of record CAZBUL010000003.1, read on the forward strand.
AG
>CAZBUL010000003.1:20872-42791 GCA_964495045.1 uncultured Desulfobacterales bacterium
GCGATCATCGGGCTGGCATGAACCAGTTTCACCAGATGGGTGCGGGCGTGAGGCGTTTCCAGCAGCAGGGCCAGATAACTCGTCCGCCGCTCGATGGCCTTCAGAATATCGACAATCCGGCCCAATGCTGTCTCCGGATGTTCCAAAGACAGCATTTCCCGGAGAAGAAATGGAATCAATCGATCCAACCGCATCCGGCCTTCCCGGCTGAGGGCACGGGTGGCGGAATCCGTCCGCAGGGTCTTCAGTATTCCCAATACCTGATCCGGGTCATGAAATCCGATTTTCTGAAGCGCCTCCCGATCCTGATCCCGATCCGCCGGTGCGAGCCACAGGGCACTCAGCAGACTTTCGGCGGTTCCATCCGGCGCATCGGTTTGTCTTGAATGGGCATTTTCCAGCAAGGTATTGAAATGGGCATGAACACGATCCATATATCCCGATAAATCCCGAAAAAATGATTGGGAATCGGAATATCCCATGGCGGCAGAAAGCCTTTCCCGCGCGTCCATATCTGCAGGCAGGCGATGTGTCTGCTGATCTAAAAATTCCTGAAGGCGGTGTTCCGTTCGGCGCAGAAAAAAATAGGCATGACACAAATCCTCCTGTACCGATTGTGTGATGATCTGTTTTCGAGTCAGGATATCGAGAACATTCAAGATGGATCGATCCTGAAGTTCCGGATTGATGCCGCCGCGAATCAACTGAAAAATCTGCCCGAAAAATTCAATTTCACGAATCCCTCCGGCCCCCAGTTTGATGTTGTCCTGCATCGATTTTCGGCTGACTTCATGAATGATTTTCAGCTTCATTTCCCGCAATGCATCGAATACACCGAAATCCAGATATCTACGAAATACAAATGGCCGAAGACTGGTCAAGAGGCGGGAACCGGCTTCCATATCCCCCGCCACCACCCGGGCCTTGATCCAGGCGTAACGTTCCCACTCACGGCCCTGGCGGAGATAATACGCCTCCATATTGTCAAAACTCATGACCAGCGGGCCGTTTTCCCCAAAAGGCCGTAAGTTGCAATCCACCCGAAACACGAAACCTTCGGTCGTCGTTTTGGACAGCACCGCAATCATCCGCCGGCACAGACGGCTGAAAAATTCGTCGTTCGTTATTTCTGCCCTGCCTTTTGTGGCAGATCCTGACGCTGGAAATGAAAAGATCAGATCGATGTCCGATGAAAAATTCAACTCACCGGCCCCGTGTTTTCCCATGGCCAACACCACCAGCCGTTGTGCTGCGCCCGCATCGTTTACCGGTGTGCCGTATTCGTCACGCAGAATCCGATACAGCTCCATCTCCACACACCGGATGCAGGCATCAGCCAGGGATGTCAGATCGGCCATCGTTTCCAGCAAATCCGCCCATCCAGCCAGATCCCGCCACGCAATCCGTACCATTTCCCTTCTGCGGAATTGCCGAAGATATAGACCCAGATTGTTTTCATCCAGCGGGTCAGGTCGATTCGCATCAAGTTTTGAGGCGTAGGCGTCCTGCCGATAGCGTATAAAAAGGTCATGGCTCTCGACCAGACTCTGTAATATCTGCGGGTGGAGGATACAGCTCTGGGCCACAAAATCGCTGAACGCCAATACCGGCCGGGCTGATCCGTCAAATACCTCTTCTGAAAATGAAAATCCGTGACGTGCTGCAGATGCCTGCAGCGCATCCCATTTTTGGTCGGCATCCGCTGCCATTTTCTCCGAAAGAATCATAACCGGTCCCAACAGAATAGGTAAGTGATCCATAAAAAAAGGGCATCTCTTTTTCAAAAGATGCCCTTCGATGTTAAATATCGGCGGTAAATAGATATTATGAGCGGACTTCTTCCTTGACGCTAACCGCCATCTTGAAAAGCAACGTCAGCACCAGAAAACCCGCACCATAAACACCTAAAGTGATCATAATCTCAGGAAGAGTCGGTGCGTATTCCGTTACATGGTGGAGCGGGGACGGCACAAACCCGCCGGAGATCATCCCCAGTCCCTTGTCGATCCAGGTGCCGGCAAATACGGTCACACAGGCAATCGCCAGAATGTTCTCATTTTTCCGGGTGACTGGATTGACCAAAAGAATGATGCCGACAACCATCAGCCCCATGGATGCCCACATCCAGGGAACGAGTGAGCCTTTTCCCTGAAGTCCGACAAACAGGTATTTCAAATGATCCATGTGTTCGGGAATCTGGCTGTAAAAAACGACAAACACTTCACACAGGAAGAAGAAAACATTCAAACATATCGCATAAGCAACGATCTTGGCCAATGACTGAATCTGTTCCTTGCCGGGATCAAAATTAGTGATCTTGCGGATAAGCATGCACAGCAGAATCAACAGGGCCGGCCCCGCCGCAAAGGCGGATGCGAGAAACCGGGGAGCCAGAATGGCCGTCAGCCAGAAGCCTCTGCCCGGAAGACCGCAGTACAGATACGCTGTAACCGTATGAATGCCAACTGCCCAAGGGATGGAAATATAAATCAGGGGCTTGATCCATAAGGGGTAATGCACGTTGTTGCGCTCGGCTTCCAGAACGTTCCACCCGATCACGACATTCAGGAAAAGATATCCGTTCAACACGATCATATCCCAGAAAAGGACGGAATTGGGTGTCGGATAAAGGAGCACGTTAAACATGCGCATGGGCTGCCCAAGATCCACCAGAATGAAGAGCAGACACATGGTAATGGCGGCAATGGCCAGAAATTCGCCGAGAATGGTGACCTTACCAAACGCCTTGTAATTGTGCAGATAATAGGGAAGCACCACCATCACCCCTCCGGCGGCGACACCGACCAGAAAAGTGAACTGGGCGATATAAAATCCCCAGGATACATCCCGACTCATTCCGGTGATACCCAGACCGAAACCGAGCTGCTTCAGATACGCGCCGAATCCGATGCCGATCAGAACCAGAAGGGCTGTTATCCAACCGAAATACTTCTTGTTTCCTTTTAAGGCTAATTCAAGCATAACCACCTCATATAATTATGAATTGCGAATTATGAATTACGAATGACAACGCACCCGGTGATGAACTGTCTGATTTCATAATCCATAATTTGATCCATCAGACGATATAATAAACCGAGGGCTCTGTTCCCAGGCTTTGCTTCCGGCGAATGGTGAAGTTGGCCTTCAGCAGCTCTCTGACGGCGGATTTGGGGTCGTACAAGTCCCCAAAAGTCAGGATACCGTTGGAGACTTCAACGCAGGCAGGCTGTTTCCCGACAGCGAGTCGTTCCGCACAGTAATTGCACTTCTCGACCACACCTTTCATCCGGGTCGGATATTCCTTGTTGACCTCCTTGATGAAGGGACGGGGGTCTCTGAAATTGAAACTTCTCGCACCATAAGGACACGCGGCCATACAGAACCGGCAGCCGATGCACCGATGAAAGTCCATCATGACGATGCCGTCGGATTCCCGTTTGAAAGTGGCTTTGGTCGGACATGCCCGGACACAGGGAGGGTTCTCACAATGGTTGCACAGTACGAGAAACGGGATATGTTCGGCCCGTTCACTCAGAAACTTGTTGGTTTCCGTCGGAAAGGCATAATGGTATTCTTCTTCCCATATCCACTTGATTTCATGATTTTGTTCCTCCATCTTGGGAACATTGTGAAATTTATGACAGGCACTGATCATCGGCTCCAGGTCCGAGGCTTTCTTTATCTTTCGCGTATCGATGACCATGGCCCACTGTTTGGCATTGAGTGCGCCGTCCCCTTTTTTGAGTTGAACCGCTCCGGCACTCTCCGGCTGCCCGGCAGCCAGAACATCCAGCACCGGCTTGGCGCTGAGACCCAGCACCGTAACGCCGGCCATTGCTAAAAAGCGTCTTCTGCTGCTTTCCATCACTTTATCTCCTTCGGATTGTCTATATGGCAGTCAAAGCAGTAAGGTCTCACCGAAGCATAATCATGGCATTTGTCACAGAATTCAGCCTTGTTCGAGTGACAATCCAGGCAAGTATTGGAAAGACTCATGGTAAACGCCTTACCACTGGGATTGACATAAATGTTGTCAGAATTCCGGACGACCGAATGCCGCCAGACATCCAGAAGCTGCATGTGTTCGGCTCTCATGTAAGCCGTCGGCATGACGCATTCTTTTGCCGCCTTGGCCTTTTCGGTCAGCTTGATTTCCGGACCGGGTGCGGCCTTTCCCATGTTGTACCAGAAGGGGAACGTAAACAAGGCGATAAAAACGACCAATCCCGCAATGATATATTTCTTGTCCTTCAGAAATATCTTCTGATCACTCATCATTCATCCTCCATTCCAGGCAGCGGCTCTCCGCGCAGGTTCGTGGTTCTTTCTCCTTCTCCGGGAAGAATCAGCGCATTGGCCACCATTTCAGTCACCCCCGTCACGCCAACCCCGGGTACCCAGTAATCCATGAGTGTGGGGAGTGCGGCCCGGTCGATGGCGCAGATCGTTGCCAGCATGTTCACACCATACTTCTCATGGACATATTTGACGGCATTGGCACGGGGAAGGCCGCCGGTCAACCGGAGCTCCATATTTTCACCCGCATTGAGTCCGGACCCGCTTCCGCAGCAGAAAGTCTGCTCCCGGATGGTGTTGGCCGGCATGTCGTAGAAGTTCTTGGCCACATTCTGGATGACATACCGCGGCTCATCGAACATACCCATCCCGCGGGAAGGATTGCAGGAATCGTGGTAGGTCAGGATGAGGTTGTCGTTGCGGCTGGGATCCAGATTCAGCTTGCCATGTTTGATCAGGTCGGCCGTGAATTCGGAGATATGTACCATTTTGGTGGATTTGGCATTCTCGAACTTCGTGCCCGTAATGGGGGACACCGGTTCTTCCAGAAAATCCGCCGGGCCGTTCATGGTGTCCATATACTGGTTGATGACCCGCCACATGTGTCCGCACTCACCGCCCAGAATCCATTTGGCACCCAACCGCTTGGCTTCGGCATACATTTTGGAGTTGAGGCGCTTCATCATCTCATGGGAAGTGAAGGAGCCGAAATTGCCGCCTTCAGATGCATAAGTGCTCCAGGTAACATCCAGCCCATATTCCTCTTTCAGATAATGGAAAAGAAGCAGGTATCCCATACAGGTGTAGGTACCGGGGTCGGCGAACACATCACCGGAAGGTGTGATGAACAGAATGTCGGCCCCTTTTTTGTTGAAATTGGGCTCGACGCGTACACCGGTGATTTCTTCGAGGTCATCCACGAAGAAATCGAGCATATCCTTGAATGCATGGGGCTGAATTCCCAGATGGTTACCTGTGCGATAGCAGTTGGCAACCGGGGTGGCGATCCAGTCGATGTTCAGGCCAATCAGATTGAAGAGCTCTCTGGCCATCATCGTGATTTCAGCCGTATCGATGCCATAAGGGCAGAAAATCGAACATCGACGGCATTCCGTACACTGGAAGAAATAATACCAGAGCTCTTTCAATACATCCATGGTGAGGGGCCTGGCACCGGCCAGTTTGCCCAGAACTTTTCCGGCTGTGGTGAAATCGTTGCGGTAGATGGAACGCAGCAACTCAGCCCGAAGCACCGGCATATTCTTGGGATCACCGGTACCGATGAAAAAATGGCATTTGTCGGCACAGGCGCCGCAACGCACACAGATATCCATGAACAGTTTGAATGAGCGGAACCGCTCGAGCCGGACCTTGAATCCTTCATGAAGGATTTCTTTCCAGTTTTCCGGAAGGTGCCAGTCTTCATCCGTCGGATTCCACGCATGCGGAAACGGCAGATGAACGTAATCTACACTTTTGGGGTTGGCCGCATAACAGTACATTCCCTTACGAATGTTTACCGGAGTGTCCATCCAGTCCGTTTGGGGCGGCTTTCGGTCTATATCGGACAACAATTGATCTGGTTTTGGAAAGTCTGACATTTACTTACTCCTTTTCCACTGGCAGTCCAGCCTCTATCATTTTTTCCCTGAATTCTTCTTCATACTCTTCATAAGTATGTACTTCAACAGGATAGTTCCATGGGTTGACATGTCTGACAGCACGGGTGTTACCCGGAAGATTTCGGGTGGGGCTCAGGAAAACACCGCCAATATGCATCAGCTTGCTGAAGGGGAAATAGGCCAACAGGATACAGACAAAAAACAGATGGACATAAAAAATCGGGCCGATACCCTGAGGAATTGTCGGATGCAGAGACACCAGACCCAATGCCAGGTCTTTTGCCGCCCGCATGTTCACTTTCGTAAAATACCGCATCAGGATGCCGGTAAATGCGATGCCGAAAATGAGAAAGAGCGGGAAAATATCGGCGGGAAGGGAAATGTAGCGGACCTGGGGAATGACAACCCGCCGGATGAACAGAAAGGCGACCGCAGCCAAGAGCACCAACCCGGACATATACACACCGGGAACCCCGATTTGCATGGCATCCGTCAGGATTTCGAATCTGAAGAAGCTATCTACGGTTTCAACCAGTTTGATCAGGGCGGGAACCGGTTCCGTAAACAGCCGCAAATGCCGGACAATCACCGTCAGAAAAGCATAATGGAAGGCCAAGGCCGCCACCCACAACCAGATTTCCAGTTGATAGGCGATTTTTCCTTCCTGAATGAAATTTCGGGTGTTGCGGAAAAGAGACCGGAAACAGCATACTTCCAGAATCATCCGCACCACCACCGCACCCGGCGTAAAGGGATTGTCGAACTTGTCGGGCTTGATCCAGGGAAGCGACTGTTGCTGGCCGCAGGTGGAAGGAATGCGAAACGGCACGGCGGAACGTGCCCATCCCGTTACCTTGTAAGCGACGCCGGCGATAAACGCAGCCACCGCAACATAGGGTAAGACGATCCCGAACAGAAGTTCGAGCCCTGCTGCCTCCACACCCAGATAGGCCAGCAGAAACAAAGCAATCACTGCCAACAGGGGATACAAATACTTTACATTCATTGACCATCACCTCGCTCTGTGGTCCCGCTCATGCAAAAGATTCGGCGGGAACTATAAAATATTTTGAACGCTGTGGCGCACCGAAACAAAGCCCCTTTTGTACCGGTGAGCCACTGACCCAAATACCCTTCATCCTTGACATTTGATGTCTGAACGCGGCGTGATCAGCCGCAAATCCGGAACCTCCTCATCCGGTATATCCTTGACCAGTCCGGCCCGTTGAAATGCACGGAATGTTGTATTCTTCATTTCGTTGGCCTGAATCTGATAGAGTTTTTCCCTGCATTGCACGTATATGTCGAACGCCGCCATACAGAGATCGTCAATTTTGGATTCCATATTCAGGAAAGCCGTCAACACTTCCGGATCCTGGAATTCCTTGTTCAGTGTCTCGCGTATGGCCTGTTTGAGGTATAATATGAATGAAACCGCTTGAGATGGGGTAAAATTTTGAAGTGCCCGAATGCGGATAATGGGGTCGAGAAAGGAATTGACAGCCTCCCGGTCCATCCCGGTTGTCAGGACATCGAATAACGCCTCGAGGCCTTTCAGGGTGGTACTTCCCACCGGGTTGGCAAAGGGATCTTTCTGCTGTTTGAGAAACCTGGCCGTATCCACCGGATAACTTCTGATCACCTCGTCAAACCACCGTTTGACCAAAGCATTCTTGTGTTGAGACAGCAGTTTATCCAGTTTCATATTATGGGGAATTCCTCCTGTTTTTCGGCAGCTCCACCGGTATATTCCGACAACGGACCATCCATGACAACCGTTAAATATTAAACACGTGCCTATAGTCAACTTGGGATTTCCTGTCAACAAGAAAAATGGAAAGACAGACAGCCATTAGTCAGATGAATTCGACCGATAAAAATGATTCATTGAATCTGACTATAATATTGACAGAAAAATGCTATTTAGATTAATGGATGTACTTTCACGGAAAACAGTCTTGATGCATCATTATCGTTTTATAAAAAAAATATACACTTGCAAACACCCGATGAAATTTTCTATTGAAAGCATTATTCGAAATATGTTTTGCCACACCAAACGCAATTGCACTTTTTTTGATGGCACTCGGCACAACGATATTTCGGTCAGTCAGATTAATTTCTACTTGTATCGATTCATTCGAACTTCACTGAGGACGCACATTATGGGGAAAGTTGGATCATTCACGACCAGAATTGTCCTGCCAGTCGTATTTGCCGTTTTATCCATATCGGGAATCGGAGCCGATGGCCGGGAAGGCCGAACGCCGCAGACCGATTCCCAACGATCGGACGTGCTGATGATCGATATGCTCAAGCGCCATGGCAGACTGGAGCGTCCCGGTGTGGAATTTCCTCATGATCTGCATACACAGGCTCTCCAGAAACAGAAGAAAGACTGCACCAGTTGCCACCCGCTCACTGAAAAAAAAATCCTTTCCCTCAAATTTCAACGGATCAAGGATGGTTCCACGTCCGAAACCGCCGATATCTATCATGCCAGGTGCATCGAATGTCATAAAACGACAGCCGCCGCCAACGAAAAATCCGGCCCCGTCACCTGCGGTGAATGCCACAAGCAATCCCCCGAATTCGATTCGAATCGGATTCCCATCCGCTTCGACAAATCCCTGCATGCCCGCCATACCAAAGCCGCTGAGAACAAGTGCGAGGCCTGTCACCATGAATACGACGCCCAGGCCAAAAAACTGTTCTATGCCAAAGAAAAGGAAAGCTCCTGCCGGTACTGCCATCAGGATGTCACACAAGACAACCGGATATCCAACCGGGAAGCCTCCCATATCGCCTGCCTCGACTGTCACCGAAAAGTCTCGGGTTCCGGGAAAAAAGCCGGTCCGGTCAATTGCGGCGGCTGTCATGATCCCAAAATGCAGGCAAAAATCGAAAAACTGACCGATATTCCCCGCATGCCGCGCAAACAGCCGGATACGGTGCTGATGAAGGTCAGCAAAGATATCGTTCAGCCGCAAATCCGAATGGATTTCGTTCCCTTCGACCATAAGGCCCATGAAGGTTATTCAGATTCCTGCAGGGTATGCCACCATCAGTCCTTGAACGCCTGCAATACCTGTCATACCCAGGCCGGTTCCAAAGAAGGGAAATGGGTCTCCCTCGATCAGGCCATGCACAGGAAAAACACTGATGAAAGCTGTCTCGGATGTCATCAACAAGCCAAGTCCCAGACAAATTGCGCCGGATGCCACGCCCGCATGAACCCGAACCGGAAAGACGAACAGTCCTGCCGGGCCTGCCATATCAAAACCGATCCGCAGCCCGCAAACTCATTACCGATACCGCCCGATCAGGAGGCGCTTATCGCCGGATCGCTCTTGAATGCCAGACAGACGGTGAAGGCACCTTTTTCGGAAACGCTGCTGCCAGACATTCCCGAAAAGCTGACCCTCAAGACGCTGGCCAGTCAGTATGAACCGGTCGAATTTCCCCATAGAAAAATCGTCCAGACCCTGTTCAACAATATCACCGACAACAAACTGGCCGAGTATTTTCATACCAGCCAATTGACCTTGTGCCAGGGCTGCCATCACAACAGCCCTGAAGCAGTTAAACCGCCCAAGTGCCAGAGCTGCCACAACAAACCTTTTATCGAAGGCAAGGATACCCCCGGACTGCTGGGCGCCTATCATCAGCAGTGCATGGGATGTCATCAGGCCATGCACATCGAAAAGCCCATGGGCTGTACGGAATGCCATAAAGAGAAACAGCCGTAGCATTGGAATGAATTATGAAGTATGAAAGAGGATAACTCCAGTTTGCTTCACACTTCGTAATTCATAATTCATAATTTCGGCAGTTTTTTAACATACGACACCGAGTTGTTTTCATTCGGTCATTATCATTCAGGTCTGCGCAGAGGTAACAACATGCCGTTGACAAGAAGACGATTTTTGGGATGGATCGGCGCCGCCGGAGCCGGCACGCTGCTGGGGCGGCGGGCCGATGCAGCAGCCAATGTTCATTTTAAAGGATATCCCGACAGTTTTGCGGTGCTGCACGACACAACCCTTTGTGTCGGGTGTCGATCCTGTGAAGCGGCCTGCAACAAAGTCAACGAACTGCCGCCGCCCAATCGCCCGTTCAAGGATTTGTCTGAACTCGACAAACGCCGCCGCACCACCGCCAAAGCCTATACCGTGGTGAACCGGTTTCAGCAGCCGTCTCAATCTTCCAAGACCGTCTTTGTCAAAAAGCAGTGCAATCATTGTCTCGAACCGGCCTGCGCTTCGGCCTGTTTTGTGCGGGCTTTCAAGAAAACGCCGGAAGGGGCCGTCACCTACGACCCGACGGTCTGTGTGGGCTGCCGTTACTGCATGATGGCCTGCCCCTTCGAAATCCCCGCTTACGAATACGACAAGGCGCTCGATCCCAAAGTCATGAAATGCACGATGTGTTATCCCCGTGTTCAAAAAGGTCAATTGCCCGGCTGTGTTGAGGCCTGTCCCAAAGAAGCCCTCACCTTCGGCAAACGCCAGGATATTCTGAAAATCGCCCGGGACCGGATTCAAAAGCATCCTGAACGCTACGTCGATCACATTTACGGTGAAACCGAGATGGGCGGCACAAGCTGGCTGTATCTCTCCGCGGTTCCCTTCAGCCAGATCGGCATGCGGGAAGATTTGGGCGTTACACCGGCCCCCGAGCTCACATCCGGCGCACTCGGTGCCGTCCCCATCGTCGTCGGGCTGTGGCCGGTGCTTTTAACCGGCATTTATGCCATTACCCAGCGCAAGGAAAAAGTGTCCGCCGAAGAACAGCGGACAGCGGTTGCCGATGCGGTTGAAGAAGTCCGACATAAAGCTGAATCGGAAATGGCCCGTGCCATGGAAAAAGCGGAGAAAGACAAGGAATCCGCCATCAAGCAGGCGGTGAAAAAAGCGGTGGATGAAGCCGTCAAAGCGCAACAGGAGGTGAACGCCTGATGTCTGAACAATCCATTTCTGTCCACAAGACATGGACCCCCTTCAATATGGCTGCCGGACTGATTCTACTGCTCGGAATCATCATCACGGTGCTGCGGTTCACCGGAGGGCTGGCGGCTGTATCGAACCTGAGCGACGACAACCCCTGGGGAATCTGGATCGGATTCGATCTGCTCTGCGGTGTGGCCCTGGCCGCCGGCGGGTATGTCACCTCTGCGGCGGTCTATATTTTCGGGATGAAGCGCTATCATTCCGCCGTCCGGCCCGCGATTCTCACCGGGTTTCTGGGCTATGCCCTGGTCGTTTTCGCACTGCATTACGATGTCGGCCGTCCCTGGCGGCTGCCGTATCCGTTCATTATTCAGCAGGGAACCACTTCGCTGCTTTTCGAGGTCGGCGCCTGTGTGGCCTTGTACCTGACGGTTCTGTTCATCGAATTCACGCCGGCCGCCCTGGAATGGCTGGGGCAGAAGCGGGCGCGGACCATCGTGGTGCGGCTGACCATGCTTCTCACCATCTTTGGCGTGGTGCTGTCCACCCTGCACCAGTCCTCTCTGGGTGCCCTGTATCTGATCGCCCCGTCCAAGCTGCATCCGCTCTGGTATTCGACGTATCTGCCGGTTTTCTTTTTCGTGTCGAGCATCATTGCCGGTCTGTCCATGGTGATGTTTGAAAGCTCTTTGTCCCATCGATATTTTTCAGATAAAATGGATCAGACGCATCTCGAAGAGGCCGAAAACGTCACCCTCGGTTTTGGAAAGGCGGCTTCTCTGGTTTTGGCCGGATATTTTACCATCAAGATCATCGGCATCTCGGTGGCCGACAACTGGCATTATCTCGGCACCGGATATGGGATATGGTTTCTGGTGGAGCTCCTGGGTTTTGTCGCCCTGCCCTGCCTGATGTATGCCATCGGCGTCCGGGACAGAAACCTTAAGCTCATCCGCCGGACAGCCGGATGGACCGTTTTCGGCATTGTGCTGAACCGGCTCAATATTTCCCTGATCGCTTTCAACTGGCAGTTACCGTCGAGCCAGCGGTATGTTCCGCACTGGATGGAGATCATGATTTCCGTTTTTATCGTTACGATCGGGATTCTGGTCTTTCGATTCATCGTCACCCGGATGCCCATCATGTATGAACATCCGGATTACCGTTCGCACTGACGTCCGCTGCTTTTTTGCCGATATCTGTGAACCACGAAATACACGAATAACACGAAAAAAATATCTTGAAAATTTTATAACATTTTCACAAGGATGAAACGATGTCTGGCGAATTCTTCACACTTCAGGATTTCATGACATACACCAAAGGAGTCACCTATTTGCTGATGGGGCTTTCTCTCTGTGCCATCACCGGATTCTGGCTCTTTTTGACCGAACGGGATACGGATCCGCCCACGGAAGAAACGCATCACCACAGCAAGTGATAGGTAAAGGAGTGTCTTTATGTATGATTTCGTCACCGGACCATTGGCATGGCTGGCGTTTGTCGTTTTCTTCGTCGGCGTGATTGCACGGGTGATTCTCTATATTCGGGGGCTGGACTGGAAACTGGACCGCGTCACCTACTCCGTCAATGTATCTTATGGCATCAAGGGCGCCATCCGGTCGATTCTGCAATGGATTTTCCCTTTTGGAACGCACAGTTGGCGGAACAACCCTTTCATGACGGTACTGGTGTTCGTTTTTCATATCGGCATTCTTTTCACCCCGATTTTTCTGATCGCCCATAACATCATTTTGTGGGAACGCTGGGGAATCCGTTTGTGGACCATTTCCGAGCCGGCCGCCGATTTTCTTACCTTGACAATGATGATCGCTGCCGTTTTTTTGGTGATCCGGCGGGTTGCCCTGTCCGAAGTCCGCATCCTGACGACCGGTTACGATTATCTGGTTCTGGCCATTGCTGTCGCCCCTTTTTTCACGGGCTTCATGGCACATCATCAAGTGGGAAATTACCAGTTCTGGCTGATTCTGCACATTCTTACCGGAGAAATCATGCTAATGGCCATTCCCTTTACCAAGCTTTCCCATTTTGTCGGGTTTTTCCTGTCCCGCGCACAGATCGGGATGGATTTCGGCATCAAGCGCGGCGGGATGAAAAACAACGGCATGGCATGGTAAGACCGGTGCGATTGGCAATATTGCACCGTTTTTCACATCATCATTTATTGCAGCGGGTGGGAATCAATTATGCCTGAAGGAACACTATGTAACAGGACGCCAATCAATACCGTCGAAGCGCTTCACACGCTTCTGGCGGATAAGAGCGGAAAAACCTATTATGCGGAAATGAACGATCTGGATGTGAATCGGGAGGCGTTGCAGGCAACTCTTGAAAAAACCTGCAAATCGCGGATTCGGACATGGCTGGAAATCTGTGCCCACTGCGGTATGTGTGCAGACAGTTGTTTTTTTTATCTGGCCAACCACAAAGACCCCACGCAGGTGCCGTCCTATAAAATTCAATCGACCCTCGGTGAAATCGTCAAGCGAAAAGGCGATGTGAATAACGCTTTCATGCAGATGACCATGGATACGGCCTGGGGAAAATGCACCTGCTGCAACCGGTGCGGAATGTACTGTCCCTTCGGCATCGACATGGGAGTTATGTTCAGCTATCTCAGAGGATTGTGTCATTCCCAGGGTTTCGTTCCGTGGGAGCTCAAGATCGGCGCCGGCATGCATCGCATTTACCAGGCTCAGATGGATGTCACCTCCGAAGACTGGGTGGATACCTGTCAGTGGATGGCCGAAGAAAACGAGGAAGACTGGCCGGGGCTCGAAATTCCGATAGACAAGGAAGACGCGGATATCATCTACACGGTCAACGCCAGAGAACCCAAACATTATCCGGAAGATCTGGCCCATGCGGCGATTCTGTTCCATCTCGCCGGTGAAAACTGGACCGTACCCAGCGTCGGTTGGGAAGAAACCAGCCTGGCCATGTTCGCCGGAGACTGGGAAGCCTGCCGGATCCAGGTTCAGTCCGTATATGACGCCATGGAGCGGCTGAAACCCAAACGCATGGTCGTTACCGAATGCGGTCATGCCTACCGGGCCACGGTCATCGAAGGCCCCTATTGGGCGGGTTTGAAATCCGGCAAAACCCCGGTGCCCAGTTTTCATTATGTGGAATGGGTGGCCGAAGCCCTGCGTACCGGCAAGCTGAAGATCGATCCGTCCAAGCGGATCAAGGAACCGGTCACCTATCAGGATTCCTGCAACTACATCCGCAATGCCGGCCTTAAAGAATGCGCCCGGGAAATCATGAGCTACATTGCCGAAGATTTTCGGGAAATGTCTCCCACGAAAGAGCACAATTTCTGCTGCGGCGGCGGCGGCGGAATCAACGGTCTGGGCAGATATCGGGAGCAGCGCAATATCGGGCTCAAGGTCAAACGCGACCAGATTCTGGCAACCGGCGCCAAACTCGTCATATCTCCCTGTCACAATTGCTGGGATGCCATCCGGGATATGGAAGAAATTTACCATATTGGCATCCGCTGGTCGTTCCTGAAACCGTTACTGCTGAACATGGTGATCGTTCCCGACCATTTGAAGCCCGAGGAGTGATGAACACCGTAACACTCAGCGCCGGCGGTCTGCTGCTTGTGGACAACCAGGAGATCGGCAGCCGGCCGCTCATGTTTCTGAATGCCAGGGTGCTGCTGGCTGCGGATTGCACCTTGCGCAGTTATTTTCAAATGATCGACCGGTACCCGATTTTCGTCGATCTCAATGTTTTTTTTGCCGCTTGTATGGAATCCTACCGGTCCTGTCCGGCCGGTAACTGTCAGGATCCATCGCTCGATTATCTGCGCCTGACCAAAACGATCGAAATGATCGGCTTTCCCGGCCCTCCCCGGCTGGAAATCTATCATTCCCTTTACGGTGTTCAGGGCGACACGCTGTCTGAAGTGCGATTTTATCCATTGGAAACGCTACTTGATGTTCCCCTGAAACTGGGAAAACTCAAACATGTCGTTTTCGGAGACAAAATGGATACGTTTGAATTCGATACGGTGTTTACCCTGTTTGAATTGATTGATGCCATTGTGTGGGAACTCAGCTTTCACGGGTCGCTTCAGGCCTGTGATATACGGAGGTAACGATGTTCGAAAAGATTCTGTTTGCCACCACCGGGACGCCCATTTGTGACAATGCCGCGCATGTGGCTTTCGATTTGGCCAAAAAATACAATTCCAAGATGTTGATGTTTCATGTCCTCGGGATGCCGTCCCGCGGCTTCAGTACGGTTGTCAAAGACATCCGCACCGGTGAGGACGAGCAATACGACACCGATTACATTTCCTGGGTCAAGGAAGAGCTGAAGAACACCTACGACAAATATCTGAAAGAATCTCCGGGATGTGACATTCAGGCGGTCGCCGGTGTTCCCGCCACGGAAATCCTCCGAAAAGCCAGACAGCACGATGCCGATTTGATCGTCATGGGAGCACATTCGCGCCAGGAAGAAACGGGCGCAGCCCGCTATCGGGGAGCGGTGGGGACCAACATGCAGATTGTGGCCCGCGGCGCCCGGTGCCCGGTACTCATAGTCAGCAGACCCTGCACCACCTGTCTGTGGTATTTCTCGAACATCATTTTCGGCACCGATTTCAGCAAAGCCTCTTTGTCCGCATTTCTGTTCGCCAGCAAACTGGCCAAGGAAATCGGCAGCAAGCTCTACATTTTTCATGCCCTCGACATGGGGCCGGTGCTGGCCGGCAAAGTGGTGTCTCAGGAGGATATCGAAACCCGTATTCAGGAAGCCCGAAAGAAAATCGATAAAATTTATATGCCCCATCTTCGGGATTACGACAATTTTCAGATCGATATCTGGGAGGGCATTCCCTACGTGGAAATTCTGAAATATTCCCGTGCCAAAAACGCCGATCTGATTGTCATGGCCCATCACACCAAAGAAGTCGAGCCCGATCAGGCGATTCTGGGCGGTACGGTCGAACAGGTGGTGCTGCGGGCGTCGTGCCCGGTGGCCAGTGTCAACCATCCGGACAAAGTATCCGGATGAAAACCGGTTTGTTACCATGAAACAGATTCTGGTCGTCGATGATGAACTCGACATGCGGATATTTTTATCCACGGTTCTGAAAACCGGCGGCTACCAACCGGCAACTTGTTCAAACGGCCGGGATGGAATTCAGAAAACCCGATCCCTCAAACCGGATCTCATTCTTTTAGATGTGATGATGCCCGGAGAAGGGGGTGTCACCATGTATCGGGCGCTGAAAACAGATCCGGAACTGGCGGATATTCCGGTCATCATGATCACCGCTGTCGGGCAGAACAGTTTCAGCCATTACCTGAACATGCTCAATGCCGGCCTGCCGCAGCCGATAGCGCCCCCGATGAATTATCTCGAAAAGCCCGTCGATCCAAATTCCCTGCTGACAGCCGTTCAGGATGTTTTTTCTTCTGTCCGACCGGATGGGATACATGCGTGAGGCCCCATGGAAAAAAAGCTCCTGCTCGTCGATGATGAAGAAGGTATCCGCAAGGTACTGGGGATTTCATTGATGGACATGGGGTATGCCGTCCTGACCGCCGAAAACGGTCGGGATGCGCTGACCGTCTTCAGGGCCGAAAAACCCGCCATTGTTCTGACCGATATCAAAATGCCGGAAATGGACGGCATTCAGCTTTTAAGGGCCATCAAATCCGAAAATCCCGACACCGAGGTCATCATGATCACGGGCCATGGAGACATGGATCTGGCCATCAAAAGCCTTAAACTCGAAGCCACCGATTTTGTTACCAAACCCATTCACGACGACATTCTCGACATTGCACTCCGCCGGGCCAATGAACGCATTTTCATGCGCGAGCAGCTCCGAAGCTATACCGAAAACCTTGAAAAAATGGTTGAGGAAAAATCCGCCCGTCTGGTGCAATTGGAAAGACTGACCGCCATCGATCAGGCCGTCGAGGGGCTGACACTGGCCAGGCAGCAGATCGCCGACGATTTCGGCCGGCATCTTGGCAATTTTAATGAAATGCCGTGCTTTGTATCGATTCACAATCGAGACCTTACCATCGTCGCTGTCAACGACCTGTTCCGCACCCGATTGAAAACCGCCATCGGAGACACCAGTTGGTCGATTTACACTGGAAGCAATGCCACCCCTGAAAATTGCCCGGTGGGCCTGACATTTTCTTCCGGTGTGGGACAGCGGATCAACCGACAGATTCGCCTGGCAGACGGCACCCTCGCACCCGTAATCGTCCATACCGCACCCATCCGAAACCATGCCGGCGCCATCGATCTGGTAATCGAAATTTCAGCCGACATTTCCGAAACCAAACGGCTTCAGGATGAGCTCAATGCCACCCAGCGAAAATATCAACAGCTTTTCGATGAGGCCCCCTGCTACATAACGGTGCAGGATCGAAATTTTCAGATGATCGCCGCCAACCGCCGATTCAAAGACGATTTCGGCAGCGACACAGCCCAGTGTTTCCGGTTATACCGCCAGCGCACCGAACCCTGCCCGAGCTGTCCGGTGGCCAGAACTTTCGATGACGGTCTGCCGCATCAGGGGGAGATGGTTGTCACATCCAAAACCGGCGAGCGAATCCATCTTCTGGTCGGCACCGCACCTCTCTTCAATGCCGACGGTCTCATCACCCAAGTTATGGAACTGTCCACCAACATCACGCAGATCCGAAAACTTCAGGAAAATCTCTCGGCGCTCGGTTTGATGATGAGTTCCATGACCCACGCCGTAAAAGGCATGCTGACAGCGCTGGATGGCGGGATATACCGCATGCAGTCGGGGCTGAAACACCTGGATATGGCACGGATACAAGACGGCCTCGACGACGTACGGATCATGACGGACCGCATCCGCAATGCCGTTTTGGATATCCTGTATTATGCCAAGGAACGTGATATTCAGCCGGTGCAAACGGCAGTCCAGGACGTGATCGATGATGTCGTTCAAATTTTCGAGCCCAAACTGAGCAACCGCATCATTCAGTGGAACTGCCGGATAGAACCCGGACTGGGCAGTTTCCGGGTGGATCGGGCCGCCATGCGGACGGCGCTGATCAACATCCTTGAAAATGCGGTGGAAGCCTGCCAGGAAAATGTGGGAAGCCCCTCCCTTTCCATTGACTTCCATGTTAAAAAATTCGACAATTACATCCGTTTTGAAATCCGGGATACCGGAATCGGCATGGAACCGGAAATTCAGGAAAAAATTTTCACCCTCTTTTTCTCTTCGAAAGGACAGAGAGGCACCGGCCTTGGCTTGTTCATCGCTAAAAAAGTCATCGAACAGCATCGGGGCACCATCCATTTCGATTCTGAAAAAGGCAGGGGCACCACATTCTGGATCGATGTTCCTGTCGATAGCCCCTGATGGCCGGCGATCAACCCCTTGACAGGATGTAAACGGTTTATGAGGATGACATACTTGCTTGAAGGATTTCGACGCATTCGAAACAGCCTCAGCTACCGGTTGATCTTTTGTATGGGACTGACCCTTTTCGTGATTTTTTCTATCTGGGCCTATCTGAACATCGCATACCAGAAAGAGAAAATGATGAATGACATCGTTATCTGGACAGACCGGCTGAGCCAGACCATTCAATTGAGCATGCATTCTTCGATGATGCAGAATGCCAGAAATGACATCAACCAGAGTATTCAGAACATCTCCCGCCAAAAAGCCATCGAGCATATCCGGATATACAACAAGGAAGGAGAGATCAAATTTTCCAGCGTTCCCACAGAAGTCAGCCAGCGAACCAACATCAAGGCTGAAGCCTGCTATATCTGTCACAAAATCGAGCCCCCGCTGGACGATGTGGATCTATCCGATCGCATAAGGATCATGCGCTCCACAGGGAACCAACGGGCTATTGGTGTGATCACTCCGATCCGAAATGAAGACGGCTGCTCGACCGATGCCTGCCACGTTCATCCCGTTGGCAAAAAAATTTTAGGCGCCCTTGATGTCGTCGTGTCCCTTAAGGAAACGGACGACGACCTGCTATTTTTCGAGGAAGGGGTGATGATCCTGGCATGTTTCATTTTTCTCGCCACCTCTCTGGGGAATGGACTTTTCATTTATTATTCCGTCAAGGTGCCCATTCGTAAACTGATGGAAGGCATCCGAAGAATCGGAGCCGGGGATTATTCGACACCGATCGGTGTCGATTCCAATGATGAACTGGGCGAGTTGGCCGCCGCATTTCACAAGATGGGGCAGCACATCGGCGAGAAACAGACGGAACTCAATAACCAGCGAAATGAATATCAGCGTCTTTTCGAACAGGTGCCATGCATCATTTCCGTACAGGATCGAAATTACCGGCTGATTCAATCCAACCGCGAATTTTCGGAACGATTCGGCCACCAGATCGGTCAGCCCTGCTATCTGGCATATAAGGGACGAAGTGAAAAATGTACCGACTGCCCTGTAGAACGGACATTTGCCGACGGACAACCGCACAGCAGTGAAGAAGCAGGCATCAACAAGGATGGCACCAGAACGTACTGGATCACTCGAACATCTCCCATCACCGACACCGATGGGCAGATTGTCGGCGCCATGGAAATGAGTATCGATATTTCCCGAAGCAAACAACTCGAAGAAAGACTGGCCGAATCCGGGGAAAAATACTACGCCATTTTCAATAACAGCCCCAATCCGATTTTTGTTCTCGATATGCAAACCCATAATATCCTGGACTGCAACAACATTGTTACCAAGATTTACGGATATCAGCGGGACGAACTCATCGGCAAATCGTTTCTTGAGCTTTTTCTGGAAGAAGAACGGGAGCTCTACGACTTCAAACTCCTGACATCCTCTGTCATCCACCGGGTACGGCACACCCACCAAAACGGCGGTATTCTTTATGTCAATATCCGTTTTTCATCATACACCTTTTTCGGTCAAAAACTGCTTTTGGCCGTCGCCAGCGACATTACAAAAAGGATGGAAACAGAACAACAGCTCTGTCAGGCCAGCAAAATGGCCACCCTTGGAGAAATGGCCACCGGAGTGGCGCACGAATTGAATCAGCCGCTGTCCGTCATCAAAACCGCCAGCAGTTTTTTCATGAAAAAAATCGATCGAAAAGAGCCTATCAAGGAAGACATTTTATACACGCTGGCCAAAGAAATCGACAGCCATGTGGACCGGGCCACGAAGATCATCACCCACATGCGGCAGTTCGGCCGAAAGACCGAAATAGTTCTGGAAAGAGTTCACATCAACGATATCGTAAAAAAAGCCATCGATATTTTCAGTCAGCAACTCAAAGCCAGGGGAATTCAGGTGATATGGGACATTCAGCCGGAAATTCCGATGATACTTGCCGACCCCGGACGCCTGGAACAAGTTTTCATCAACCTGATTCTCAATGCCAGAGATGCCATTGAAGAGAATCTGGAATCCGGTCCTCCGGAACAGTGCCTCAGCCGGATCACCATCAAAACCACCACCACTCCAAATTCCATCATGGTTTCAATCAGCGACAC
Source organism: uncultured Desulfobacterales bacterium (assembly GCA_964495045.1). Classification (GTDB taxonomy): domain Bacteria; phylum Desulfobacterota; class Desulfobacteria; order Desulfobacterales; family Desulfatirhabdiaceae; genus RAAP-1. The sequence goes on from CAZBUL010000003.1 coordinate 41,271, forward strand.
GGGAACCGGCATACCGGTCAGCAGCCTGAACAAGATATTCGAGCCATTTTTCTCCACCAAGATCGCCGGAAAAGGAACCGGGCTGGGCTTGTCGATCAGCTACGGGATCATTCAGGAATGCCGCGGAAGCATCCATGCCTTCAATAACGATGACGGCGGTGCCACATTCGTCCTGACCTTTCCGATTCCGCCTGATCTCTCATAACCATGCCCCATACCATTCTCATTGTCGATGACGAAGCAGGGATCCGCACGGTACTGGCCATATCGCTGTCGGATATGGGGCATCTTGTATGCTGTGCGGAAACCGGAGAACAGGCGCTGGAGATGCTGGCGGAGAACCATCCGTCCATTGTTCTGACGGATATCAAAATGCCGGGAATGGATGGTGTCGGCCTGCTTCAGGCCATCAAACGCTCCCATCCGGATATCGAAGTGATCATGATGACCGGCCACGGCGACATGGATCTGGCGGTCAAAAGCCTGGCATACCAGGCAACCGATTTCATCACCAAGCCCATCAGCGCCGAAGCGCTCGAAATCGCCATCCACCGCGCAAACGAGCGGATCACGATGCGCAGCCAACTGCGGGCATACACGGAAAATCTGGAAAGTCTGGTCGCCGAAAAATCCCGGAAACTTGTCGAAGCCGAGCGGATGGCCGCCTTCGGAGAAGCCATCGCCAGTCTGGCCCATACCATCAAGAACATTTCCGGCGGGTTGAGCGGCGGCACGTTTGTGCTTGAAAAAGGCATCGAGCTGCACAACGATCAGTATTTGACCCAGGGCTGGAGCATGATCAAAGGCAATGTTGAAAAACTGGTTCGATTGTCATTGGACTTGCTGAATTACGGAAAAATATCGGAAATCCATCCTGCCCGGATCGATCCCAATGCCATTGCCCGGAATGTCTTTGACATGATGCAGCCCCAGGCCCAATCCCTTGGCGTATCTCTGGAATTATCACTGACGGAGCATCTTCCCGATGTCTCCATGGATGCCGAAGCCATCGAACAGTGTTTGCAAAATCTGGTGGCCAACGGGATCGACGCCTGTCAAGACACCGAAAATTCAATCGATATGGTTGCTGAGAAAAAAGTGATCATCCGGACAATGCCAGCCGCCGGGTGGGCCATGGCCTATCAGGTGAAAGACACGGGAATCGGCATGGATGAAGCAACCTGCCAGAAAATATTTCAGGGCTTTTTCTCCACCAAAGGAAGCCGCGGAACCGGCATCGGTCTGATGACCACGAAAAAAACCGTCGATAAGCATCATGGCCAAATCGAGGTCTGGAGCGAAAACGGCAAAGGAACCGTCTTCACCATAAGCCTGCCGGAAATTCCATAACAACGGATATCGTGCTCTTCCGTTCAGATTGTTTATCCCCTGCCGATGTAAGGTAACTCAAAAAAATAATCTACCATGATTCATTAAAACATATTCACATGGATACACAGGATGGACAGGATATAAATCCTTATCATGTATATCCTGTCCATCCATGTGAATTAAAAAAAA
>CAZBUL010000004.1:0-41223 GCA_964495045.1 uncultured Desulfobacterales bacterium
TAATTTCTGGATGTCCGGATCATCATCGACAATCAGGATTCGCGGAATTTTTTCTGCTGACCGTGAGTCCATGCCGCCTCCATAAAATGAATATGCATTTTTGGGTATCGATTATCTTTCTTTCACATTATGATCAACCCTGGTTGGTGTCAAAGGAAATTGAACGACAAACGAACAAAACACATAATAATTATTAATGGAAAATAATTATTAATAAATAATCATTTGACATAATAATTTTCCTGTTGTATCTTATGACGAAATGAATGGTGAACACCCGATCTGTTTGAACCCTTATTTCAAGGAGGACAACGCTATGATGAAACTCAACGATATCCGCAGCAATTTAAAACTGATGAATGCCATCGACTGGCAGATGACACCGGAAGAAGCCGTTGTGTTGTACCTCGAATGGGGAAACAACTGGGCCCACGGCGTCAATCTCATTCGCTCGAAAAACGATGTCAGTCATTATTTTGTTGTCAACAACTGGGGAAAAACCCCCATCGTTTATCTGATTCGCAGAAATTCGGAAGAAGCGGTCGAGCTGGCCGAATTCGAACTTCCTGATCCGGTCAAGGATGATTTTCAAAAATCCGTGTCCTTCAACAAAGGTGTTTATGCCGTCGAGGGAGCGGTCAAGGAATGGCTTCAAAAAGAACTGATGCATTGAATCAGACAAAGACGGGAATCATTTTATGGATACATCCCCAACCAGACTCGATCAAATGGTCGATGCCCTGAAAAACAAAGGCTTCAGGCTCACCCCTCAGCGCATCGCCATTGTCGAGATTCTGGCAAACAGTTATGCGCATCCCGGCGTGGAACAGATTCACCGTGAAGTGACGAAACGCTTCTCTACGACGAGCCTGGCAACGGTTTACAAGACCGTTTCATTACTCAAAGAGATCGGAGAAGTCATGGAAATCGGCTTCGGTGATGAAACCAACCGGTATGACGGACGCAATCCGCATCCCCATCCGCACATCATGTGCGTCAAATGCAAATCCATTACGGATCCGGATTTGTCTTCGCTCAGTGCCCTGTCGTGGGAGCTGTCCGAAGAAACGGGTTATCGAATTCTATCCCATCGTCTCGATTTTTTTGGAATCTGCCCGACATGTCAGAAGACGTCGGAGCAATAATAACAATTTATCAGATACTTAGAGAAAGGAAATTGTATGAGTCAGACAGAAAAAAACTTGATGGACGCTTTTGCCGGTGAATCCCAGGCCAACCGAAAATATCTCGCATTTGCCAAACAGGCCGACAAGGAAGGATATCCCAAAGCTGCCAGACTGTTCAGAGCCGCCGCGGAAGCCGAAACCATTCATGCCCACAGTCATCTCAAAACCGCAGGGGGAGTTCAGACCACCCTCGAGAACCTCAAAGCGGCTGTGGCCGGCGAAACCCATGAGTTTACCGCCATGTATCCCGAAATGATCAAAACTGCGGAGGCCGAAGGAAACAAGGATGCAGTTCGCTCTTTCACTTATGCCAACGAAGTGGAAAAAGTCCATGCCGCTCTGTATCAGAAAGCGATCGACAATATAGGCAATCAGGAGATGACGGACGTTTATGTCTGTTCGGTATGCGGTTACACCTGTGAAAACGAACCGCCCGACTCCTGCCCGGTTTGCAAGGCCAAAGCCAAGGCATTCAACAAAGTCGATTGAGAAACGATACGGAGATTCCCATGAAATGCCCCTTATGCCGCTCGGATCACTTTTATGTCAAGGACCCCGAAGATGCGTATGAAACCTATCCGTTCCACTGTCGGAACGGAGAAATATGTTTCGAACCGGATGTGGAGACCACCGCCGTTCCGCCGATCGAAGCCGATACGGAAACTTACTGCAACCAATGCGCCTGGCATGGAAAATATCAGGAGTTGAAGCCCTGAACCAACCGGCCGGGGCTCTTTCGAAAATGAAAATTTTACTGCAAGTTGTTTCAAACTGCGCTTTTATACCCTCACCCCAACCCTCCCCCGCTGGGAAAGGGAGCTTAAGGAAAACCGCAGTTTGGAACCGCTTAGAGATATCTCCCAATCTCCACCCCCCTGATCTCTTCAGGGGGGGCGATCCATCCAATCGATATTATTTGGCCAGTTTGATGATAACGGCCGTCGCCACGCCCCACACCCAATTAATAAAAAGAATACATGCCGGTGTAAAAACCCCGAGCCGAATTCCTCCCATACCTTTGTGGGCGACGAAGGGAAATATGACGAAAAGCTGAACCGCTGACGGAACCAGGCTCAGAACACTGCCTTTTGCCAGAAGCTTTGCATTGAGTACCGGAAGAACAAAGAGCAGCCCCCACAGCCCGCCCCATACAATTCTCGGATACAGCCAGTCCAGACTGAGTGCCGGCGCCATCGAAACGCCGATCATCCGGGGATATCCCTGCCGGCCGAAAAACCAGAGGGTCAAACTGCCGATAAGGGCTCCCAGGCAGCCGGCCGCAAAATACACCAGCCATTTTTTCATGATCATTCCTTTCCAGATGGAAGATGTTTCTCGTGATCGTTCACCCGGCAGAAGACACATACCAGTCCACCGGAGCGAAATCATCGGTGAGCGGAGGAATATCCCGGGCAGTCGGCCGGATGATTTGTTGGAACAGCATGGAGGCAATATCGCTTTCTGAGCTCGCAGAACGGTGATACGATCGTTCCATGATAATGGATTCTTTATTGGAAATCACCTTACGAATAAAAGGATCACGAATCAAGCTGGAATTCCCCCTATCTGAAAGTCTATATGATCCCGCCGATATCGAGGGGTCGCTGTATATTTGCAAATCGATCCGCTATACCTTGCTGCACACGGATTGCATCAGATGATTGATTTTACCAGAAATTCAGGGTAAACATTCGGCCATTGTTTTTCATCGCGAATCTCACGCCTCGCTTTCAAGACAATGTAAATCATTTGAATCGGTGATCCGTATCTAACATCAACATCGGATAGGAGAAAGCTCATGCGGTTATCGTTGTTCGGAAAAATCATCGGACTGATTGTGATGACAGCAGTACTGGTCGGAGGTGTTGTTTATGGAACAAGCTATTTCATGCTGAATCGCGGCCTGAACCATCAGGGCCGCTCAGAAATCAAAAAAATGATGGAAATGGTTCAACGGCATATCGATGACTTGAAAGACAGGGCCGTTGTCACCGCCGCATCCCTTGCTGAAAACAAGAATCTGGTCGCTGCTGTCGAGAATGGAGACAAGGCTGAAGTCCAGAATATCGGCAAAGGCTTTGTCAAGGCCCGCGTCATCTCGGTTCTGACCATCGCCGATAAGGATGGCAATGTGCTGGGGCGAGGGCATTCCGACAAAACCGGAGACAGTGTCCGTTCTCAGAGCAATGTTCAGAAGTCTCTTTCCGGCCAGGCATCAACGAATATCGAAGAGGGAACTGTGGTCAAATTCTCGCTGCGGGCCGGAAATCCCATTCAAAAAGAAAATCGGGTCATCGGCACCATCACCACTGGATTCGATCTGTCATCGGATGCTTTTGTCGATGAGATCAAAAATAAATACGGTGTGGAATGCACCATATTTCAAGGCGATACGCGGACGGCCACCACCCTCATCAAAGATGGAAAAAGAGCGGTGAACACCAAAATAGATAATCCCCAGGTCATCGAAACCGTACTGAAAAAAGGGGATATTTTTGTGAACACCAACGCCGTCATGGGCAGGAATTATGATGCCGGGTATTGGCCATTGAAAGATGCGGACGGTAAAATTGTCGGGATGTTATTCGTCGGCAAAGACCGGTATCTGATCGAAGCAACCCTGAGCAGCACCATCCTTCCGACCCTTCTGGCCACCTTGATCATTGCGGTTGTCCTGGTCGCCGTCAGTTTTTTTCAAACCCGAAAGATTGTCAAGACGCTGAACCGAACCATCCGCGGATTGACCGCCTCACATGAGCAAGTAGCGGATGCGTCGGGCCAACTGGCTTTTTCCAGTCAATCGCTGGCGGAAGGTTCCGCCCAGCAGGCCGCCGCTGTCGAAGAGACATCGGCGTCCCTGGAGGAAATGTCGTCCATGACCAAGCAGAATGCCAACAGCGCCGGTCAGGCCGACCAACTCATGAAACAAACCCGTAATGTGGTGAGTAAGGCGGAGACATCCATGAACCAGCTCAATGCCTCCATGCAGGAAATTTCAAAGGCCAGTGAAGAAACATCGAGAATCATCAAGACCATCGATGAAATCGCCTTTCAGACAAATCTGCTGGCATTGAACGCCGCTGTCGAAGCCGCCCGCGCCGGAGAAGCCGGTGCCGGATTCGCCGTCGTAGCCGATGAGGTGAGAAATCTGGCCATGCGCGCCGCAGATGCCGCCAAAAACACTGCCGTTCTGATCGAAGGAACCTTAAATAAGGTCACCGAAGGCACCACGTTGGTCAAAGCAACCCATGACGCATTTCAGGAAGTGGCCGACAGCACCGCCAAAGTCGGCGGTCTAGTCGATGAAATTGCGGCGGCATCCAGTGAGCAGGCACAAGGGATTGAACATGTCAACATTGCGGTCACCGAAATGGACAAAGTCACCCAGCAAAATGCCGCCACCGCGGAAGAGTCGGCCGCAGCCTCGGAAGAATTGAATGCCCAGGCCGAAGAAATGAAATCATTTGTCAATGAACTGTCCGCCATCGTTTCGGGGAAACCTGTCATGCCGGCCGAAAGCTTCCACATCAACAGACAGCGAAAGTCCACCCAACAACCCCATCGACAGGCACTGCCCGTTCCCCCAAAACCCGAAAAGAAAAAACGGCTGACATCCACCTCATCCCAACGGGTTCTTTCAGACAACTTGGACCACATGGACGAGAAGAATTTCAAAAAGTTCTAATCCACCGGTTTCAGCGGACGTTGATAGGACTATGACCGCTTGAACAGCCGTTCGACATCCTGTTTCGACCATGCGATCCAGGTCGGACGGCCATGAGGACAGTGGGCTGGAACAGAGCAGGCTTCCAGGTCTTTGATCAACACTGTCATTTCGGGCGGTGTCAAATGCTGATTGGCACGAACCGCCCCATGACAGGCCATCAGTTTCAGACAGGCCTCCATGGCTTTTTCGGGATTGGCCGTCAAACTTGTCTCCAGAACGCGATCGACCATATCCATCACCAATGGTTTGATTTCTCTTTCGGAAAGAATGGCCGGAACGGATTTGACCACGAAAGAATTCTTTCCGAATATCTCGATCTCAAAGCCGTATCGGTCCAGCTCCGGAATCAGGGCTTCAAGTACCTGAGCCTGCCGATACCCCATATCCAGGGTTTCGGGAATCAGCAGCCGTTGGACGGAAAGTCGTCTCTCCTGCGATCTGTCAGCCAGTTTTTCGTAAAGAATCCGTTCATGGGCTGCATGTTGATCCAACAGGATGAGATTTTCTCCGGATTCGCAGAGGATGTAGGAATCGTAAAACTGACCGATGGGCGTCAGATGAATGGAGGGGCGCGGGGTTTCCCACAAAGCCGGCTGTTCTTTGGGGGTCGGAGCACTGAAAGTCTTTGCCGGTGATTCGATGGACAGCTCCGATCTCAGAACGGGTTTCAGGCCTGCTGTCGCGGCCTGCGTCCGGTTATCACTTGCCGAAAGAATATCCGGCTGTCTTTTTTCAAGCGGCCGCTGCGCCTCGGATACCGGGATAACGGATGAAGGGGGAGGGATGAAGGGGGAGGGATGCGCGTCTGGAACATTGCCTGGAGCGGCGACCCATAACGGCTTTTCTTCACGGACGAGTCCGGCGGACACCACAGCGACAATGGCATCATACACCTGCTGCTGACGGGAAAAACGGATTTCGTGTTTGGCGGGATGAACATTGACATCCACTTGATCGCAGGGAACGGTGATGAACAGCACGGCCTGCGGAAACTGCCCTTTCATCAGCCGTCCGCCATAAGCCTGGAGAAGGGCATGCTGCACCATTCGGCAGCGGATCGGCCGGCTGTTGACAAAAACGAAAATCCCCTGGGCTGTGGAACGGGGAATCCGGGGCAGAGACAGCCAGGCAGAAAGCGCCACCCCGTCATTTTCCCCATGCACCGTAAAAAATCCGGCGGCAAAATCTTTGCCAAGAATATCTGAAATCCGGTCGGACGGATCACGGGCGGCGGACCAGTTTTGCAGTACCGTGCCGTTATGGACCAGTTTGAAATGAATCAGCGGCCACCCCAGTGCCATGTTGGAAATGACGTCGGAAATATGCCCCATTTCCGTGGGGATGGTCTTCAAGAATTTCTGGCGGGCCGGGGTGTTGAAAAACAGGTGTTTGACCGTCACCTGAGTGCCCACCGGGGAGCCGGTATCCTGAACGTTCAGGAGTTTTCCGCCTTCCAGAAAAATTTCCGTTCCCGATGCGGCATGCGCTTCCCGTGTCACCAGGGTCAGGCGGGACACCGAAGCGATGCTCGGCAGGGCTTCCCCCCGAAATCCCAGCGTGTCGATGGCAAAGAGATCGCTGTCTGAATATATCTTGCTGGTGGCGTATCGCTCGATGGACAGCAGGGCATCGTCCCGGCTCATGCCGCAGCCGTTGTCACTGATCCGAATGAGAGATCGCCCGCCTTTTTCCACTTCGACCACGATGCGCGCGGCACCGGCATCCAGGGCGTTTTCCACCAGCTCCTTGACCACCGATGCCGGCCGCTCCACCACTTCACCGGCCGCAATTTTGTTTGAAAGAATTTCAGGCAGAATCCGGATAAAGGACATTGATCACGTAAAGAGCTTTTCCCGGACAAACCGCTGGATGAATTCGGCGTCCATTGGAGACAGATCGAATTTCAGGCACGCTTCTTCGATCAGTTCCGTGGCAGTTTTCTGGGGATAGGCACTGCGCTCTTCGCTGATCCACCGGGTCGCTTTTCTCAGGTCTTCACCTTCGGGAAGAATAGTTGTCATAACATCGCCTTTCTGTTGTGAAAATCCGTTGTCTGTTCAAAATGGTAGGCCGTTTTCAGCAGTGTTCCTTCACTGAAATGCGGCCCCATAAGCTGAAGTCCGATAGGCAGCCCCCCCGCGGAAAAACCGCAGGGAACAGACATGCCCGGAATCCCGGCCAGATTGGCCGAGAGGGTGAACACATCCGACAAATACATGGTCAGCGGGTCATCCGTGTTGTCGCCGATGGTAAATGCCGGTGTGGGAGTGACGGGTGACAGCAGCAGATCGCAGGATTGGAATGCGTTCTTGAAATCGTCCATGATCAGGGTTCGCACCTGGGAGGCCTTGCCGTAATAGGCGTCATAATATCCGGCCGAAAGGGAATACGTTCCCAGGATGATCCGTCGCTGCACCTCCAGCCCGAAGCCTTTGGAGCGGGTGTTTCGGTACATGTCGATGAGACTGCCGGCCGCCTGATCCCGAAAGCCGTATTTGACGCCGTCGTATCTGGCCAGATTGGAGCTGGCTTCACAAGGAGCGATGACATAATAGGCAGCCACGGCATATTCGGTATGGGGAAGCGAGACTTCCACACAGCGGACGCCAAGGTCTTGAAGGGTTTGAACGGCCCGATTCACGGCGGATGCCACTTCCGGATCGAGTCCGGCAGAGGCATGATATTCTTTGGGAATCCCGGCCACCAGCCCCTTGAGATCGCCGTTTAAGAAAGAGGTATAATCCGGCACCGGCTCCGGAACGGATGTGGAATCCTGGGGATCGTGGCCGGAAATGGCGTTCAGCATCAGGGCGCAATCCCGCATGTCTTTGGTGATCGGCCCGATCTGATCGAGGGAAGAGGCGAAAGCCACCAGCCCGAAACGAGACACCCGCCCATAAGTCGGTTTCATGCCGACCACGCCGCAATGGGAAGCCGGCTGACGGATCGACCCGCCCGTATCCGATCCCAGCGATCCGAGGCACATGTCCGCTGCCACCGCCGCTGCGGACCCGCCGCTGGAGCCGCCGGGAATCCGGGAAACATCCCAGGGATTGTGGGTGGTCTTGAAGGCGGAATTTTCCGTCGATGATCCCATGGCGAACTCATCCATATTGACCTTGCCGATCAGCACGGCACCGGCGTTCTTCAATTTCCGAACAACCGTGGCATCGTAGGGCGGAATAAAATTTTCGAGGATGCGGGAAGCACAGGTGGTGCGAATACCCTCGGTGCAGATCAGGTCCTTGAGGGCCAGGGGAATACCGGTCAAAGGCGTGCTCCGGCCTTCGGCAATCATTTTGTCCGCCGTGTCGGCCTGCGCCAAAGCCAGATCGGCTTGAATCGAGATAAAGGCACAGATCCGGCCTTCGACGGCATCGATACGTTCCAAAACGGCCTGTGTCAGCTCCCGCGAGGATATCCGTCGATCGCGGAGCTGGGCCGCTGCCTGGCTGATTGTCAATTCATACAATTTCATATCTGTTCTATCCTGATGAACTCGTAAAAAGTCGAATTATCCGATCACTCGGGGTACCCGGAATGTGCTGTCGTCCTTATCCGGCGCATTAGCCAGCGCCGCTTCCCGCGGCAGATGAGGCCGGACGTCATCCTCCCGAAAGGCATTGGTCAGAAAAATGGCATGTGAGGTGGAACGAACACCAGCCGTATCCAACCGGTTCAGGGTATCCACATACTCAAGGATGGAGCCGATCTGCTGGGAAAATTTTTCGACCGACACGTCATCCAGCTCGAGACGGGCCAATTGGGCGACATGGATTACATCTTCTTTCGATATTTTCATGGGCTGCCTGTGAGTTGATTGTTTCCCGGACATTATGCATCAAAAAAAGGTTGAAGGATGAACCAAACGATTGCCGACCTCTTTCGGCCTTCAGCCTTCATAATTACTGTTTTACCGCGTCCACATTTTCCTGCTTCAAGCGATTCATGACGGCATCGGCCTCCGTGGTACTGGCGTATTTTCCGATGACGACCGTGTACCATACACCTTTTCCCTGAATCATTCTGGGTGATTTCGTAGCGGAAATCCCTTTGCTCCGAAGATTTTCGATGACGGCATCGGCGGACTTCCTGTCTAACAACGACGGCATCTGAACGGTGACCGGCTGGGCCGCAGATGGCCGAACTTCGGCAACCGTCGGCTGAGATTGCGGCTTGGGAGCGGCTGCCAGCGGCTGCGGCTGTGATTTGGGCGTTGCGACCGGTGTCCGTTCCGGAGCGGCTGCCGCGGTTTTTTCCTGTGCCGATTCTTTTGCCTGCATGGCTTTGATATCATACATGGATCGGATCTTGCCTTCCGGTAGGGTTCGGATGGTATCCGGTGGAGACTCGACCAATTCCGACTTGGCCGCCATATTCTGATCGGCTTTTATCGGAGCGGGCGGTGCTCCCTGGGCCGGTTCGCGATGGACGGGTTTGGGGCTGTCTGCCGGTTTGACAGGTTTTTCCGGAACAGGGGAGACGGCCGGTTGCGGTGATGCCGGTGAAAGCGTCGGCACCGGCGATGGCAACAGAGATGGTGTTGGTGTCGGTGTCGGTGTCGGCAACAATAATTTGGCCGGATCCTCTGTTTTCTTCTTGAGCTCTTCGGGATATTCCAGTTCCGCCTGGGTGGTCAGAATGTCGGTATCAAGGTCGTTTTGTGTTTTCCGGTTTTCCATGAACGTCTTGGACAGCGCCGCGATTTCGGTTTCGATTTTCTGATAATCGAACATCGCCGGTGCGGTGCCTCTGCCAATAACCACACCCAGAAAAAACATCCAGCCGGAAATGAACATGATGAGCACAATCCATAGCGCGGATCGATTCTGATTGGAATCGGAGCGGGATGATGAGGCCGGCTCGTTTTCCGAATGCTGTTTTGACTTCATTGAATATGTTCCATAAAACTATCATCAATCCTTGATTCGGCCTTGACTTGGACCGCCGGTGCGATGGCTTACATGGATTCCGGTGCGGAAACCCCCAGAAGAGACAGACCGTTGGCAATAACCTGACGGACCGCCGTCATCAGATAGAGGCGGGCAAGGGTCAGCGGTTCATCGTCGGACAAGACCCGCTGCCGGTTGTAATAGGCATGAAAGGCCGCCGCCAACTCCATCAGGTAAAAGGTGATGCGGTGCGGTTCAAGGATCTCCGCAGCGGATCGGACGATTTCCGGAAATTTGATCAGCATTTTGATCAGGGCGATATCTTCCGAAGTTTTCAGCAGACCGAGGGCATCGTCGGATGGCACGGCGCCGCGAATTCCCAAAGCGGTGCTTTTCCGGATAATGCTGCAAATCCGGGCATGGACATACTGGACGTAATAGACCGGATTGTCGTTGGTTTTCTGCTTGGCCAGTTCCAGATCGAATTCCAGCGTGTTGTCGGAGCTGCGCGTCAGAAAGATAAATCGGGCCGCATCCCGGCCGACTTCCTGAATGACATCCCGCAGCGTGACGAATTCACCCGCACGGGTGGACATGGCTACTGGAACGCCGGCCCGCAGCAGGCTGACCAGTTGCACCAGAATGACTTCGAACTGTTCTTTTTGATATCCGCCGGAAACGATGGCGGCCGTCACCCGGGGGATGTATCCGTGATGATCGGCGCCCCAGACATCGATGACTTTCTCGAATCCTCTGGCGTATTTGTCGTAGTGATAGGCGATATCGGATGCAAAATAAGTGGTCTGGCCGTTTTGGCGAACCACGACGCGGTCTTTTTCGTCCCCGTGGGAGGTGGTGTTGAACCACAGGGCGCCGTCCTTTTCATAGATGATGCTGCGGCTTTTCAGATCGTCGATGACCGAGGCCACTTTTCCGGAATCGTATAGCCCCTGTTCGCTGTACCAGCAGTTGAAGACGACACCGAATGTTTCCAGATCAGCCTTCATGCCGTCCAGAATCAAATCCGCGGCATATCGGGCGCAGAATATCACGGCTTTTTCATCGGGTTCGTCGAGGAGTTCCGCACCTTTCAGATTCCGAATGCGTTCGGCGATCTCCCGGATATAGTCTCCCTGATAGCAATCGTCCGGAAATCGGACGAATTCGCCCAGGAGTTCCTGATACCGGATGAAGACCGATCTGCCCAATGTTGTGATCTGTCTGCCGGAATCGTTGATATAATATTCCTTCTGAACATCGAATCCGCAGAAGGAAAGAATGTTGGCAACACTGTCTCCGACGGCCGCTCCGCGGCCGTGACCGACGTGAAGCGGGCCCGTGGGATTGGAGCTGACGAATTCCACCTGAATTTTTTTACCGTTACCGATATTTTCCGACCCGTACCGGGAGCCCTGCACATGAACTTTTTTAAGAAACCGGAGCCAGGATGCCGGACGCAGATAGAAATTGATGAATCCCGGACCGGCGATTTCCAGCCGGTCGATCAGTCCTTCGGTATCCGAAATGTGTGAAATGATCGATTCCGCAATCTTTCGGGGAGGCATTTTCTGAAGACCGGCCGACACCATGGCGATATTGGTGGAATAATCTCCGTGTGCCAGATTTTTGGGAACTTCGATCACGAAATTCGGGATAGCAGACGATGCGAACAGGCCGGTTTCATGCGCTGATTTCAGCGCCTGCAAAATGAGTTTTTCAAGCAGTTGTTTCATTAATTTGATATCACATCCATAGGTTCAGAGATGATCGATGTATCAGCGAAATAATCTATAGATTCAATTCACCGCCAAGACGCAAAGGACGCAAAGATGAATCCTATCGATTGGTTCTTTGCGAACTTTGCGCCTTTGCGGTGAATATTTTTCGGTATGACGCGATGCCTTGAATTCATAAAAGGTTTTCCGAATCAAGTCAAGCCTGACAATTCATCTCAGACTTTTCCAAACACATATTTACTGATCAACGACTCGAAGTCGATGGCGGATTCGGTTTCCGTAATCTGATCGCCGGACTTGAGAACCGTATCCGATCCTCCCGGAGTGAGATTGATATAGCGGTCTCCAATCAGGCCGGATGTTTTCACCGATGCGATGACATCATCCGTCAACACGATATCTTTCCGGATTTTCAGCCGGACAAGTGCCACCTGACGCTGCTGATCGAATTGAATGGTACCGACCTGCCCCACCTGAACGCCGGCGATTTCCACCTGGGATCCGGATTTGAGACCCGCCGCAGACTTGAATCTGGCGTCCAGGGAATAGTAACTGTCTCCGAGCCACTGCATTTTACCGAGTTGAATGGTCAGATATCCCACACTGGCTATGCCAATCAGCATGAATATGCCGACAGCCATTTCAACGGATGCTCTTTTCATGGATCCTCCAGAATCAACAGACTTTGAATTGATAAAAGGTATTGGCGCTGGATTCTGCATTTTCCAGCAGGGATTCGAGGCTGCTGCCCCGGTTTGCCTGAGCAAAACCGACGCTGATGGAAAAACAGAATTCCGGACTGGGTTTGGGATAGATCAGGTCGTTGGCTTGAATTTCGCGGGACAGACTTTCACAGAATGCATGGGCCCGTTCTCGGTCGGCATTGGTGATGAGCAGTACGATTTTATTCAACCCGATCCGGGAGCACGAATCGGTAATGGCAATCCGCCTGCGGATTTTGAAAGCCAGGTTCTCGATGGCGGTCTGGCCGGCGATATGCTCGGCATGCTCATATATCTGGTCGATGTTGTCGAAGGTAAAGACGATCAGCGAAAAGTCGATGCCGTGATTCTGGAGCCTGACCATTTCCTGCATGAAACGCCGTTCGACATAAGGCTGGTTGGTGCCGCCGTCATGCGTTCCCTTGGGCGCTTCGTATCCATAGATGAAATTGCGGATTTCGGCAACAGTGCTGCGCTGAATGTCTTCCGGACTGCCTTCGAAGAGGATGCGGCCGTCATTCAGCATGGCAATCCGCTGAGAGATATAGAAAATATCCGGTATTTCATGGCTGACCACAATCCCGGTGAATCCGAACTTTTTCTGATAGTCGGATATCATGCTGAGCACCGCATTTTTTCGAATGGGATCCAACCCGGTGGTGGGTTCATCGAAGAGAATGATTTCCGGGTCGGTCATCAATGCACGGGCCAGGGCCACGCGTTTTCGCATGCCGCCGGAGAGCTGGGAAGGATATTTGTCTTCGTTTCCCAGAAGATCGAGCTGCGCCATTTTTTCAGATGCCCGTCGGCGGATTTCTTTATCCGGCAAAACAGCCGTCTCCTTAAGGGGCAAAACCACATTGTCATAGATCGTCAACGAATCGAAAAGGGCATTACCCTGAAACATATAACTGAATTTTCGTTTCAGTTCCTTTCGTTCGGGACGCTTCATGTCGGACAGCGGCCGACCGTCGAAAAGAATCTGGCCGGTGTCCGGCTCGATCAAGCCGATAATGTGTTTGAGAAGAACGCTCTTTCCGCCGCCGCTCTTTCCGATGATGGTGGTGATCTCTCCCTGGAAAATGCTGAGGGTGATGCCGTCGAGGACGTTGTTGTCGCCGAATGTTTTGTGAATGTCGTTCAGTTGAATCAGGGGCGCTTTCATGAATGACCTTTACAGCAGGATGGAAGTCAGCACATAATCCATGATCAGTACCAGAACGCACGACAAGACCACCGCCGAGGTGGTGGACAGACTGACCCCTTTGGAACCGAAGCCGTCGGTCTGAAGATGCGTGAAAAAACCTTTGAAACAGCAGACAGTGACCACCACCAGCGCAAAGGCGATGGATTTGTAAAAACCACCGGAAAGATCTTTCATCACGACACTGGATTCCACCCGGGCGAAATAAATGCCGGGGTTGATGCCCAGAAGGAGGGATCCCGTCAGATATCCGCCGAAAATGCCGATGACATCGAACAGGGCGGTCAGCAGCGGAAAACTGATAACTGCGGCGGCAATACGGGGGCTGAGCAGATATCGAATGGGATCGATATCCATCGTTTCAAGGGCATCGATCTGCTCGGAAATCCGCATGATGCCGATTTCAGCAGCCATGGCCGATCCGGCTCGGCCGATGACCATGACAGCAGTCAGCACCGGTCCCATTTCCCGAATCAGAGTCAGGGCCACGGCTGCACCCAGCATGCCTTCGGAACCGAATTTCACCAATGTGTAATATCCCTGAAGGCCTAGAACCATCCCGGTAAATGCTGCGGTGAGACAGATGACAAAAACCGATTTCATGCCGATGAAAAAAACCTGCTCTACAATCTTATAGAGCTGAAAAGGCCGCGTAAAAATATGATACACCCCCCAGAGAAAAAACACGGTGATTTTGCCCAATCTCTGGACGGGAGATATGCTCATACGTCCCAAAGCGGAAACCGATAGTTTGACAGCGGACAGGATCGCCATGATAACCCCTTTTTTCATCAAGCTTTTTTATATTAATAGTACAGCGAACGATCCGGATGTGTCAAGCCAATGCCTTTGACGGGCTTTGGATTTCAACAGTCATACGAAAAATATCACTTGCTTTTTCAAGTGTCTGACACTAAAAATAATTGGTTAAAATTAACGATTCCCGTTTATTGCTTTGTTTTAAAGGCCTTCCTTGCCGGAGTTGCAACGGTGAGTGATGCAGCAACAAGACAGACTTTTCCCAATTTCAATTTAAACCGGCCCTTTATTTTATAAGGCTGGTATGAAGGAGTGTTTTCATGACCAAATCCCATATCCGCAATTTTTTCGTTCCGATACTGATCATGCTGTTTCTTCTGACCGGAAAATCGAGCCTGGCAGCGGCGGTTTCACCCCTGGACGCCCTGAAGTATCCAATCGAAAAAGTATTGGAGCTGCTAAAGGATCCGAAATTTAAGGATCCAATGCATAGTCAGCAGCAGCGGGACAAGATTTTCCAAATCACCAACAAAATCTTCGATTTCACCGAAATGTCCAAACGGGCGCTGGCCCGCAACTGGAAATCTTTCAGCCCGCAGGAACAGCAGCAGTTCGTCGATGTGTTCTCCGAACACCTCAACAACACATATATGGACAAGGTACAGGGAGAATACAAGGGTGAAACGGTCATTTTCCTGAACCAGGAAATGATTTCCGATGCAAAAGCCACCGTGACGACTAAAGTTCAGCGCGAGCCCAACGCCATATCCGTAGATTACAGCATGCTGATTATTGACAATCATTGGCGGGTCTATGATGTCAATGTCGAAGGTGTCAGTTTGATCAAAAACTACCGCACCCAGTTCGACCAGATTCTGTCCAAGGAAACGCCGGCGCAATTGATCGAACGGCTGAAGAAGAAAAACGATATCAAAATCGAAAACTGATTGTGTGGGCTCGTCCCATCCGAAACGAGGCATTTTGAAAAAGGTTGCGATGCTGCTGATACTCTCCGGGATACTCGTCCTCCTACCGGGCGTTCACCCGGTTCATTCCGATGATACCCCAACCGCTCAGACCGATACATCCGAAGATGAGGATTATCTTGATGAGGAGCCCCGCGAGACGGTTGCCGATCCCCTGTCCGGGCTGAACAGTGCCATTTTCGAATTCAACGATAGACTGTATTTCTGGGTTCTGAAGCCCATCGCTGAGGGATACCGGGCAGTAGTTCCCACACCGGCCCGGCAGAGTGTCAGAAACTTTCTGCACAATCTCGGCGCACCGATCCGCATCACCAACAGCCTTTTGCAGGGGAAGATGGAGGATATGGCATCGGAAATGTGCCGATTTGTCTATAACACCTCATTTGGGGTTGCGGGACTGCTGGACCCTTCCAAAGAATACGCTCACCTGAATCCACCCGACAAAGATTTCGGGCAGACACTGGGCCGACTCGGCATCGGCAACGGAATCTATCTGGTGCTGCCTTTTGTGGGGCCATCCACCCTGCGGGATACCGTCGGCATCGCCGGAGACGGATTTTTCACGCCTCTGGCCTACAACAACCAGACGGTTGTGAATTGGTCGCTCAAGGGCGGGGAAGCCATCAACGATTTGTCCTTCCGGATCGGACAGTATGAGGAGTTGAAAGATGCGGCCATCGATCCCTATGCGTCGTTCAAAGACGGATATATCCAGTACCGAAAGAAGAAAATCGAACAGCAGTGATTCGTGAAGGCTGAGACATGAACATCCCATCCAAACTGCCGGATACCGGCATCACGATTTTCACCCGCATGTCGGCGCTGGCCAATGCCCACGGCGCCATCAATTTGTCTCAGGGCTTTCCGGATTTCGATATTTCCGTCGATCTGATCGAAAAAGTCCACAGCCATTCCCGGGCTGGCCGCAATCAGTATGCGCCGATGCAGGGGGTCCTGGTGCTGCGGGAAAAAATCGCCGAAAAAGTCCAGCGTCTGCATGGGGCCGTTTATGATCCGGAATCCGAGATCACCATTACATCCGGCGCCACGGAGGCCATTTTCGATGCCATCACCGCCGTGGTGCAATCCGGCGATGAAGTCATCGTTTTCGAGCCGGCCTACGATTCATATTTGCCGTCCATCCGGTTGTGCGGCGGTATCCCTGTTTACGTCAAGATGCATTATCCGGATTACCATATCGACTGGGATGAGGTTCGGGCAGCCGTCACTTCCCGAACCCGTCTGATCATTTTGAATTCGCCCCACAATCCCACCGGTGCGGTGCTGACCGGAAACGACATGGCCGCACTCATCGATATCGTCCAAAGCACAGATATATTCATCCTGAGCGATGAAGTATATGAGCACATCATTTTCGACGGCAACACCCATGAAAGCATGAGCCGATATCCTGAACTGCGTGAGCGCAGCTTTGTCGTGGCGTCTTTTGGAAAAATGGTGCATGCCACGGGCTGGAAAATCGGCTACTGCCTGGCACCTCAATCTCTTTCTCAGGAACTCCAGAAAGTTCATCAATTTGTGACCTTTGCGTCCAACACCCCGGTTCAATATGCCCTGGCGGATTTCATCTCATCCCCCGATGCCTATATCGGTCTTTCTGCCTTTTATCAGTGTAAGCGGGATAACTTCCGTACCTTGATCGCAGAATCCCGGTTCAAAATTTTGCCCTGTGCCGGATCCTATTTTCAGATGCTGGATTATTCGAACCTGTCCGATGAACCTGACGAAGTTTTTGCCACCTGCCTGACCACGGAATTCGGAGTCGCCGCCATTCCACCGTCGGTATTTTATCGGGAAAAAGACGACCACCGGGTGCTGCGGTTTTGCTTTGCCAAAAAGGACGAAACCCTGCAGGCCGCAGCGGAACGACTCTGTCATATTCGTGCCGTGAAATAAACCACGAAAAACACGAACCCCACGAAATATTTTTTTTCAAGCTCCTTTTCGGATCATGCGCCATGTCTGAGATCCTGTATTCACAGATCAAAGCTTTTCTAAACGAACTGAAACCCGGTGCCAACGGCGATTCGTTTCCGTCGGTCGTCCTGATATTCGGCGATGAAATGCTCTACAAGACTGCTCTCCAGACACTTTTGGACGCATTGATTCCCCCGGAAAAACAGGCCGTCTGTTACGAGCCAATGGACGGTATTCCGGAAAATGTTTATTTGGCCATCGAAAATCTCAACACCTATTCTTTTTTTTCGGATCGGAAAGTCGTCGGTTTTCTGGATACCCGGATTTTTTATGCCAAAAAAAATGCGGCCGATATCCTGGAGAAAACCAAAGAAGCCTGCGCCGAAAAGGATTTCAAAGCAGCGGCCCGCAATTTTTTCAGTTTATTGTCTCTTACCGGTCTGTCATTCGACGATGTCCGAAACAAGAGCTATGCCGGATTAAACATCGACATGGATGCCATCGGCGATACCGCATGGCTGGATGCTTTGGTGGATTATTGCGCCGAAAATCCCCCCTCCTCCAAGGAAAGCGATGGATCGGATCCACTCCAGGCCCTTCAGTCGGCGATTGAAAAGGGCTTTCCCAAAAATCATCATCTCATCCTGACAACCGACCTGATAGATAAACGAAAAGGATTGTACAAGCTGATCGCCGAAAAAGGACTGACTGTCGATTGTTCGGTGCCCAAAGGCGACAGTTGGGCGGATCGGCAGGCGCAGAGCACCCTGCTTGCCGGGCAGATGAAAGTGATGCTGGCGCCAACCGGAAAGAGCCTGGACAAAGCGGCGTTTCAGAAGCTGGTGGAAATGACGGGGTTCGATTTGCGGATGTTTTCCGGAAATCTCGAGAAATTGATTCAGTATGCGGGTGATCGGAGAACCATCGACGAGGCGGATGTGGAGTCGGTGCTTACCCGCACCCGGCAGGACCCGATTTACGAGATGACCAATGCCGTGACGGACCGCAATTATGATGCGGCGGCATTTTATCTGAAATCGCTGTTGGCGCGGGGATTTTTCCCGCTGCAAATCATTGCCGGCATCGTCAATCAGGTGCGGCGGCTATTGATCGTCAAGGATTTCCTGGAAAGCGCTGGCGGTAAATTCTGGCAGCCCGGCCTGACCTTCGATCAATTCAAGAAGCAGTTCAATCCGACCATCTTGCCGGCGCTTCAGGCCCACGATGCCGTATTGATCGAACAGCTCGGAGAATGGGAAGCACAGTTGCATCCCACATCGGCATCCGATCCGCCGCCTGTGGAGAAAAAAAAGAAAAAAGGGGCGGTAACGGAAAAAAAAGCCGCAGCGCCCACAACTGACCTGCTGCTGGTCAAACAGTCACCCAACCCCTATCCGCTTTTTCTCACGATGCAGAAAGCCGATCGCTTCACCTCCGCCGAATTGATCGACGCCATCATCGGCATGGATGAAGCCAACTTGAGCCTCAAATCCAGCAAACTACCGGCAGAATTGATTCTCGATAATATGATTCGGAAAATTTGTGGGATAAACTGTCAATGAAACCCTCATAAATCATGTCGAACTTGACCCCCAAGTATGAAAGTGGTACCCGCTGATTCCCAAGTTCCATTCGGATTATCTACTGCTATAATTCGGAATATGTATTCACTTTATCCGGAATATCAAGTACAGTCAAATTCGGGAGACAACAGAAATGTTTTTCAAACGACATATCAAATCCCGCCTTATGGAACTGCTCGACGATTTTCGCATCATCTACCTCACCGGGCCCAGACAATCCGGGAAAACCACACTGGTGAAGGAAATCGCCGCCGGCATGGGGATGGGATACTACACACTCGATGATGCCGCTTTGGCAGCATCCGCAGAAAGCGATCCACAGGGAATGCTCGCAGCGCTGCCCAAACCGCTGGTTCTGGATGAATTCCAGATGGTTCCAAACCTGGTGGGCGCAATCAAAATGATATCCGATGCTGCCGACGGCCAAAAAGGAATTTTTCTTCTTACTGGATCATCCGACGTCTTCCGTTCGGCACGGGTTCAGGAAGCTTTACCGGGTCACATGGCGCGCCTAGAGTTATATCCACTGTCTCGAACGGAACGGCGCGAAGAAAATCTGAATGCCGTCGATTGGCTGGTCCAGGGGAACTTCGAACATCCGCGGCTGATACCGCTCGACAGAAAAATGCTGGGAGATATCCTCATAGAAGGCGGGTATCCGGAAGCCATAACCATGAGCCCCCGTTCACGAAGCATCTGGTTCGCCTCCTATGTCGAAGGACGCTTGATGAAAGACTTTGAAACCATGCACCAGGTCAAAGGAGACTATCATACCAAACTGTCGGCACTCGTTCGCTACCTGGCCGGGATGACCGGCAATCTCATCAAATATGCCAATATTGCGAATGATATCTCTCAGGACGACAAAACCGTCAAACGATATATGGAAATTCTCGAACTCATGTTTATCATCCGGAGTCTCCACCCGTACGTCCGTAACAGCGCCAAGAGAAGCGTTGTGGGAATGCCAAAACTTCATTTTATCGATACGGGTCTGGCGTGCCACCTTTTGGGATTGAAACAGGCCGATACACTTCATCTCTCACAGTTTTTCGGCGGTCTTGTCGAAAACTTCGTCTATTGCGAGCTCCTGAAACATGCAGCCTGGTCCGATGAGGATGTCGTTTTTTATCATTTCCGGGATACATCCCGTCACGAAATCGATCTTGTCATCGAGCGAAGCGACGGCGCAGTCATGGGGGTTGAAATCAAAGCATCCATGACGATTAAACCGAAAGATTTTTCAGGACTTACCGCTTTTGCGGAGTATGCCGGAGAGAAGTTTCTCCGCGGGGTGCTCTACTATTCAGGCGACAAGGTGCTCCCCTTCAGGATCGATAACAGAATATTTCATGCACTGCCCATATCTTCTCTGCTTTGACCTGGTTATAGACTTTCAGACGGACAAAATCAGGCATCCTGTTGACCCGTGCCAACCTTCGCCGCCTGATGATTGATGATACTCGCCTGGTACCCCGCGCCAAACCCATTGTCGATATTGACAACCGAGACCCCGGATGCACAACTGTTGAGCATGCTGAGCAATGCGGCGATACCGCCAAAGCTGGCACCGTAACCAATGCTGGTGGGAACACCGATCACCGGGCAGGAAACGAGCCCGCCGACCACACTGGCCAGCGCCCCTTCCATACCTGCCACCACCACGGCCACATGGGCGTGGGACAAGTCATCCCAAACCGCCAGGAGCCGGTGGATGCCGGCAACCCCCACATCGTAAAGCCGGGTGACCCGATTACCGAGCGTTTCGGCCGTGACCGCAGCTTCCTCAGCCACCGGCATGTCGGATGTGCCGGCAGACACGACGACAATGCGGCCGACTTTTTCAACAGGTTCGGGATGGATCACGACGATTCGGGCCATTTCGTGGTAAGTGCAGGGAAGGGAGGTGGCCTGAATGGCCTCATAAACGGCCGAACTGGCGCGGGTGGCCAGGATGTTTCGGTGGTGTTCGGCAAGCCGGGTGACGATTCCCTGAATCTGAGCCAGAGTTTTTCCTTCGCAATAAATGACTTCCGGTGCGCCGTTTCGAAGATGCCGATGATGGTCGATACGGGCGAACCCGATATCTTCGAACGGCAGCCGTTTGAGAATATCCATGGCGGCATCGGTGCCGATCCGGCCGTGCTGAATGTTTTCGATCAGGTTTTTTAAATTGGTTTCATCCATATTCTTTGCGCCCTTTGCGCCTTTGCGGTGAATAATTGTTTTGAGTTATCGATTGTACCGAAATCGATGATTGCTTACAGAGTCAATATCATATCAGGATTACCCGTTCTGGAATACTTTACAAAACGACAGCCTTTCATTATATTGACGGAAAAGTGATTGCCGATGCGGAAGACATCCGCTTTGCCTGCCACCTCTTACCGAAAGGAAACATGACCATGAGCTATGATTTCAATGCAGACGATATTTTTGAAATGGCCGAACAAATGGAACGAAACGGGGCAAAATTTTACAAAAGCGCATCCGAGAATGTAACGGATCCCCAGTATCAAAAATTTCTCATTCAGTTGTCGCAAATGGAAGAACAGCACGAAAAAACCTACAAGGAAATGCGCGTGCTGCTCAATGAAAAAGAAAAAGTCGCGACCATCTTCGACCCCGAGCATGAAGCCGTGCTGTATCTACGGGCACTGGCCGACACCCGTGTGTTCTTTCAGAAAACGATCGATCTCACCTCCATGAAAGAAATTCTGAAGGCCGCCATCGAGGCCGAAAAAGATTCCATCGTGTTTTATCTGGGCATGAAGGACGTGGTTCCCGAAAGCCTCGGAAAAAACCGGATTGACGGAATCATCAAGGAGGAAATGGGCCATATCCGCCTGCTCAGCAAAGAGCTGGTGTCTTTGAAATAACCCCGCCGTCCTTCCCTTTTTTGAAAGGGAAGGACATCATTTTTCCGGCAGTTTCCCGTTTTCAGACAGCTCTTCCAGCCCATTTCTGTCCAATAGCCGGATGTCGGCGCCGTGAACACCGATCAGTTGTGCGGCCGTCATTTTGGTCAGAATGCGGGACAGGGTTTCCGGTATCGTTCCCAACAGGCTTGCCAACTGACTTTTGGATATGGTCAGAGTAACGGCATGGAAATTGGCCTGTTCTTCCGATAAATACAGCAGATAAGACGCCAGCCGGCCGGGAACTTCTTTCAGCGACAAATTTTCGATCTGTACCGTAAACTCCCGCAGCCGAAGCGACAGCACCCCCAGCATGCTCATGGCCAGAGAGGGATTGTGATGAATCAATTCCACAAAAGCCGTTTTGGGAAAAAACAGAAGACTGGTTGCCGCAATGGCCAGAGCGGTAGCCGGAAACGGCCGGCCCGTGAATACGGGAACTTCACCGAAAGGTTCTCCGGGTCCGAAAATATGCAGAATCTGCTCTTTTCCTTCGGGTGTTGCCTTATATATTTTGACTCTTCCGCTGACGACCGTATAAAAACCATCACCGGCGTCTCCTTCAGAAAAAATGATCCGCCCTTTTTCAAAATACTTGCGCACCGTGATCACGGCAAGCTTCTGCAACGCCAGTGCTTCCAGCCCGTTGAAAAGCGGGATTTTCGAAACAATCTCGATGGCTGATATGGATGGATTTTTCATTTATTTGCGATTTTTTTGAACATTTGACTTAAGTCAAGGAAGTTTTGTTGGTTTAGGGATAAAACCCATCTCAACAATGACGATGCAAACAGTTCATGCAAACAGGCGACAGGTCATTCTGTGAGCCTGAACCCCTCACTCAACCAATTTCGAAAGGAGATTACCATGTTTTGTTATCAATGCGAACAAACTTCAAAAGGCGAAGGATGCACCAAAATCGGCGTTTGCGGCAAACAGCCGGAAGTTGCCGCCCTTCAGGATCTGTTGATTTATTCGGTCAAAGGACTTTCTCAGGTGGCTATCGCCGCCCGGAAATCGGGAGTGGTGGATGATAGCATCAACCGCTTTACCTGTGAAGCCATTTTTTCAACATTGACCAATGTGGATTTCGATCCGGACCGTTTCGTGACAATGATCCAGGAATGCATTGCCAAACGGGATGCACTCAAAAGCAAAGTTCAGGCGGCCTTTCCGGTCGGCCCTGCAGATTTCATCCCCGCCGGAACGTTGGACGGCATGGTGAAACAGGGGGAATCCGTCGGTGTCAAGTCGGACACCTCCATCGATGCCGACATTCTCTCTTTGCATCAACTGCTGATTTACGGCCTCAAGGGTGTGGCGGCTTATGCCGACCATGCCGCCATTCTCGGCCAGTCCGACGACACGGTCTATGCCTTCATTCATGAAGCCATGGCCGCCACCCTTGACAAGAGCCTGGGTGTCAATGAACTGGTCGGGCTGGCCCTGAAATGCGGGGAAGTCAACCTGCGGGCCATGGAGCTGCTGGATGCCGCCAATACCGGCACTTATGGCCATCCGGTGCCGACAGCCGTTCCGCTTGGCGCCAAAAAAGGCAAGGCCATTCTGGTTTCCGGCCATGACCTGAAAGATCTGGCGGATTTGCTCAAACAAACCGAAGGAAAAGGCATCAATGTCTATACCCACGGTGAAATGCTGCCCTGCCACGGATATCCGGAACTCAAAAAATATGCCCATTTCTATGGTCATTATGGAACCGCCTGGCAGAATCAAGCCAAAGAATTCGCGGCCTTCCCCGGCGCCATTCTCATGACCACCAACTGTATTCAAAAACCACGAGAGAGTTATCAGGACAACATTTTCACCACAGGTCTG
The DNA here is from genome assembly GCA_964495045.1 of uncultured Desulfobacterales bacterium. GTDB lineage: Bacteria > Desulfobacterota > Desulfobacteria > Desulfobacterales > Desulfatirhabdiaceae > RAAP-1. Next base: position 23,489 of record CAZBUL010000004.1, read on the forward strand.
GTCGGCTGGCCGGGCGTGCCGCATATCGCGGACAAAAATTTTGCGCCGGTCATCGAAAAAGCATTGGCCTTGCCGGGATTTACGGAAGATGTGGCCGGTAAATCGGTCTTGGTCGGTTTCGGCCGAAATGCCGTCATGGGAGTCGCCGGAGCGGTGATCGATGCGGTCAAGAGCAAAGCCATCCGACATTTCTTCCTGGTCGGCGGCTGCGACGGCGCCAAAGCCGGGCGGGACTATTACACCGAATTCGTGGAGAAAGTGCCTTTGGACTGTGTGGTGTTGACCCTGGCCTGCGGAAAATTCCGCTTCTTCGACAAGGATTTGGGAACCATCGGCGGCATTCCCCGGCTGCTCGATATCGGCCAGTGCAATGATGCCTATTCGGCGATCCAGATTGCGGTCGCCCTGGCCAATGCCTTCGGCTGCGGTGTCAACGATCTGCCCTTGTCCATGATTCTGTCCTGGTATGAACAGAAAGCCTGCGCCATTCTGTTGACCCTGCTGCATCTGGGCATCAAAAACATCCGGTTGGGGCCAAGCCTGCCGGCATTCATCTCCCCCAATGTGCTGGACGTGATCGTTAAAAATTTCAACATGATGCCCATCAAAACCCCGGATGAAGACCTGAAAGCGATTCTGGGATAAATATTGTCTGATATATCGCCAGGCCCCCACCCCGGCCCTCCCCCGCTGGGGGAGGGAGATTTTCAGCGGTTCCCCACTGTGGAGGAATGCCTTCTGCTCCTACCCCCGTGGGGGATTTCAGATCCTCCCCAGTGGGGAACTGCGTTCTGCTCCTCCCCCCAGCGGGGGGAGGTCGGGAGGGGGGCCGGCCGAAACGATCATCAAGACCATAAGAGGTTACACCATGAAATGCCCAGGACAAGATACCCAGTACTGGAAACCAGGCGCCATTTTCGAGACGACATGCCCCCAATGCGGTGGAACGGTCGAGTTCTTCAAGGACGATACCACCCGAAAATGTCCGCACTGCGATCACCGTTTCGTCAACCCCAATATGGATTTCGGATGTGCCGCATACTGCCAGTTCGCGGAACAGTGCCTGGGCGCTATGCCGTCGGAACTTCTGGCCCAGAAGGAAGACATGCTCAAAGACCGGGTGGCCATCGAAATGAAACGGTATTTCAGAACCGATTTCAAGCGGATCGGCCATGCCTCCCGGGTGGCCCGCTATGCGGAACGGATCGCCAAAACTGAAAAAGGCAGCATGGCGGTCATTTTGTGTGCCGCCTATCTGCATGACATCGGCATTCACGAAGCCGAGAGAAAACACGGCAGCACGGCCGGACGGTTTCAGGAAATCGAAGGCCCGCCCATCGCCCGGACAATTTTGACAAAATTGGGAGCCAAGGCGGATATGATCGATGAAGTCTGCGATATCGTGGGGCATCACCACCACCCCCGGACGGAAGAGACTGTCAATTTCAAGGTTCTCTACGATGCCGATCTGATTACCAACATCGAAGAAAATCACAAGGAATCACCGATTTCTTTGGATCATCTTCGGAAAATTGTGGGGAAATCATTTTTAACCGAAAGCGGACGCCGGGTCGCCCAGGAAACATTGTTGTCATAAAGGGAAATATGCCATGAAAGTACTCCGAAAGATTATCCAGATCGATGAAGAACGCTGCAACGGATGCGGTCAGTGCATCATTGGCTGTGCCGAAGGAGCTCTCGAACTGATTGACGGCAAGGCGCGCGTCATTGGCGAGAAATATTGCGACGGACTGGGCGCCTGTATCGGCGAATGCCCCACGGGCGCTTTGACCATTATCGAACGGGAAGCCGACGAATTTGACGAAGCCGCCGTGGAAGCCCTTCTGGAAAATAAACATGAAAAAGCGGCGGCACCTTGCGGTTGTCCGTCCACCGGTCTTCAGGTGTTTTCGGCCCCATCCGCCTGCGAAACTGCCAATCGGCCGGCATCGATTCCGGCCGGAGAAGATTCTGCCCTGACGCACTGGCCGGTGCAGATTCGGTTGGTACCCGCCGATGCCCCTTTTCTGAAAGGAGCGGATTTGCTGGTCGTGGCCGATTGCGTGCCCATCGCCTATCCTTCGATTCACCAGAATTTCATGAAGGGCCGGGTTGTCATGATGGGATGCCCCAAATTCGATGATGCCAAAAGCTACATCGACAAGTTCGCCGCGGTTTTCGCTCATGCCGGGCTGAAAAGCATCACCGTGCTGGTCATGGAAGTTCCTTGCTGTTCCGGTCTGCCGACCATTGTGCGAAAAGGACTGGCCGCATCGGGTGCATCTGTTCCCCTGACAGAAATCGTCATCGGCATCAAGGGGGACGTGCTTCAGATGAAGGAAGGAGAATGACTTTTCTGAAAGTCTATCGGCGTGTTGGAATGTCGTCGTGGTTGTTTGCATTTCAATTATATGGATTTTGTGGTATAGGATTTTCTTGAATCCAAACACCCACAACAATTTCCGGGAATTCGGCCGGAAAAACATCTCCATTACAGGCAGTTCCCATGAAGGAAGCAACAACCGATATTTTTGAAACGCTGAAGCGATCTCGCCCCGTCATCTCCAAAGAAAAAACCGCCCAGACCATTTTTTTTCAACTCAACTTCGATGATGGTGGCGCCTATCTCGATGTGGTCAATGAAAAGGGAAAACCGGTCAGTACCGGACATGAATTTTTTTCGGGGCCGGTTCGGGAAGTTCTCAAATCCATTGAAAACATCAAGCGGCAGAGCCATTTCCGGATAGACTGGAACAACGCCGGCGGAAATATTTATCTAAGCGATCACGATTACCTGTTCTGGCCGCTGCGGCACTGCGACAATTTTGTGAACACCGACATGAAGCCCTTGCGGTTTTCGGATGAGGAAAGCCGCATCCGGGTGATCATTTCCCAAAGCCCAAAATCCCGGTTAGACAGCCGGATCGTGCTTTCCCATGGGGGAAAGCAGCTTGCTCCCGTCCAATTGCTGAATGAAAGCCATGCGTATATTGACGGTACCATCTACCCGGTTCGGGCCTTGAGTGAAAATTTCCGAATGCTGCGGCTGTTTCAGACCGTTCTGATGCCCAACAATCTGGAACGATTTCTTTCCCTGCTTTATTCCTATTTCAGCAACATCTCCGTCCGTTATCTGGATTACACCGTTACCACCGGGGAGCCCAAACAGGCCCGTTCCACCCTGCTGATCGAAAAAATCGATACGGACAATGCGCTGCACCTGCGGGTTTCCAATTCACTGCCCGGATTCGACCCGGATTTCATGGAATCCTACGACATCACCCGGGTGGCATCGATCAACGATCTTGAAAAAAAGATTGTCACCGCCGACGTCCTTCATGCGGACACCTACGCCATTTTTTCAGAAGTCGAGAAACTGCTGAAAAAACACAAAAAAGGATTGAAGGATGGACCCGGCTATTTCATGGACGACAATCTCTTTATCATCGATGAATCTCTGGCCGGCGCATTCATCTATGCCGAACTGCCCGGTCTGATTTCCCGATTTTCCATTCTGGGCGCCGAAAAACTTAAATCCTATAAAATGCGGCATATCAAGCCGAAGTTAAAGCTGAGCCTGTCTCACGGCATCGACTTTCTGGAAGGGGATGCCAGTCTCGATTTCGATGGATTCTCGCTGCCTCTTTTCGATGCGCTCAACCAATATCAGCAAAACACCTATATCACCTTGAACGACGGCACCCACGCCATTGTCAATCAGGACTATATGGCCCGGCTGATGCGCCTGTTCAAAAAACGAAAGGACAAAGTCAAGGTTTCGTTTTTCGATCTGCCGCTGGTCGAAGAACTGATCGACGAGAAAATTGCGGAAACCGCATTCAAGAAATCCCGGGAAATCTTTCTGGGGTTCAACAAACTGGCAAAATCCCGCTGCCAGATACCCGAACTGCGGGCAACCTTGAGAGAATACCAGAAACAGGGATATAAATGGGCCGATTATCTGCATCAGCACGGCTTGGGAGGGTGTCTGGCCGATGATATGGGGCTCGGGAAGACGCTTCAGGCCATTGCCCTTCTGGCCGGTATTTATCCCGAACAGAAAAAGCCCTCGCTGGTGGTTGTTCCCAAAAGTCTGCTCTTCAACTGGGAGAACGAAATCCAGAAATTCCGACCTGAGCTGACATACGCCATCCATCACGGTACGGATCGCGATCTGGCCGCAGCCAGGGAAAAACATCTGATCATCACCACCTATGCCATGGTACGAAACGATATCGAGACATTCCGCACGGAATCGTTCTACTATGTCATCCTGGATGAATCCCAAAACATCAAGAATCTCAACTCCCAGATTTCAAAGGCTGTGATGCTGCTGAACGCCGATCACCGGCTGGCCCTCAGCGGAACGCCCATCGAAAACAGTCTGAGCGAACTCTATGCCTTGTTTCGATTCCTGAATCCGGCCATGTTCGGCTCTTCGGATGAATTCAGCCGGAACTACGCCATTCCGATCCAGAAAAACGACGACAAGGATGCCCTGTACGAACTGAAGAAAAAAATTTATCCGTTCATTCTCCGGCGGCTCAAACGCGATGTGCTCACCGAGCTGCCGGAAAAAGTGGAGCAGACCCTGTATGTGGATATGAGCGACGAACAAAAAGCCTTTTATGAACAGCGCCGGCGGTTTTATTACGAAACCGTGAAAGCCCAGATCGCTCAGAGCGGCATCCAGAAATCCCAGTTTTTCATTCTTCAGGCCATGGTCGAGCTGCGTCAAATCGCCAGCATTCCCGAATCCAAAAGTGAAAGCGGCATCATTTCTCCCAAACGGGAAGTGCTGGTGGATCAGATTCGAGACCTGGTGGCCAACAACCATAAAGTGCTGGTGTTTGCCAATTATCTCAATGCGCTGGACTGCATTGCCGAAGATCTGGAAAAGGACGGAATCACTTACCTGATCATGACCGGCGCCACCCGTGACCGAAAGGTACTGGTGGAACAGTTCCAGGAAGACGAAACCTGCAAGGTTTTTCTCATGACACTGAAGACCGGAGGGATCGGGCTCAATCTGACAGCCGCCGATTATATTTTCATCTTCGATCCCTGGTGGAACAAAGCCGCCGAAAATCAGGCCATCGACCGCACGCATCGAATCGGACAAGATAAAACCGTTTTCGCATACAAACTGATCACACGGGGAACCATCGAAGAGAAAATTCTTCTGCTCCAGGAGCGGAAAAGCGAGCTGTTCGACCGGCTGATATCGAGCGACGGGGCATCCATCAAATCATTGAACGAAGCGGATGTGGATTTTGTTCTAGGAGGCTGATATGGTAGCCATCAGGAAAAGAGCAGCAGAATCGATGATGGATCTTATCGTTTTATTCGACAATCCCGAAAACTGGAACGATCAGGGCCGTCACTGCATCCGCTGTGCAAAAAAAATTCAGGGGGTTTCCTGCACAATTCCCACCGGCAAAATCTGTATCTCTTGTGCGGAAGCGATGTATCGCGATTTCGCCGGTCAACAGGAAATCGCTGCCTGGCATCATTCGCGTTTCATTCATATATTGTCTGGTCATGAATCGCTGCGGTGGCGCATCACGGTGCTGACCCGATACGGGGAAGCGGTGGAAATTGCCAACGCACAGAAAACATCGGATGTGGGAAGCTTGCACCGGGCGCTGGTCGTAAACCTGGGCTGTATGATCGATCACCCCCTGAATCGGTCGATTCGTCAAATGGCGGTTCATGCCGTGGTTCAAGCGGGAAAGCCCATGCTGCCGATCCTTCTGGAGTATCGGAACAAGCAGCACCCCTGGCAGTTCTATTTCAATATCGTACTGTGCGCCAGTACGATCGGGCCCGACGATCCAAAAGTTCAGCAATTACTTGAAAATGCGATCGAGCATCCTGTCGATATGGTTCGCAATAAAATCCTTTCCATCATCTCCAATCAAAAATCATCATGGGCCAAAAAATTTCTTGAAAAATTGAACAACCGCGGCGTTGCAGCCGGCATGGTAAGGGTGGAATCTGAGGCCGACACACAGAAACCCCAGGAACAAAAGCAGATCATTGCAGCGGAGCCCGCCAGGATGTATGAAATTCCCGAACAGCTCACCCCTCTGGAAAGCGCCATCATGGAAATTTATTCCAATGACAGCTTAAAAGCCATTTATTCCAAATATCTGGCTTCTCTGTTTTGTGAAACCTGTTTTCCGATCAAGCGAGGGGCTTTTTCTGTCAGCAAACTGACAAAACGGCAACTAGTGTGGGCGCTGGGGCAGGCATTTTCCCAGAAAGATAAATTTGAACAATTGCTGAAGAATCTGCCGACGGGTGTCGCCCATGTGCTGAACCTGTTGACTTGGGAAAAAGGGGGGGTGAGCATTCAGGCTTTCCCCGAGCCTATCGATCCGCCGATTGTCATCGAGTCTGTGGAAACCATCGCCGGCGGCCGGAAACATACCACCAAGAAATTGAACCCCGATTATGTGATTATCCCGAGTCGAAATATCAAATCCTATCTTTATTATTTCGATCCACAAAACAATCTATTGTATTTACCGGACAGCTTTCGGAATGAGTTCAAAAAATTTCTGCCGTCCCCCGAGGAATACCACCTCACAGCCTTGGATACGATCGAAAAAACCGATTTCATCTATGCAGACGGGAATGATTTTCTCAATCATATCCATTTGATCTGCACCTATATTGCTCAGGGAAATCTGAGATATGCCAAGAACGGGAAAATCCTGAAAACATCCCTCAAAGAAATGGCTGCTTATTGTCATATTCAGGAATTTTTTCAGGAAAATCCGGATAACACGTATCTGAAAACCGGTCTGATCATCGATTTTATAGACAAACAATCCGTCTCGGAAAAGCAGAGCACCCAGGAATTCCTGAAGCAGGTCTTTGATGTGTTTTTTACCAAAGTTCCCACTTATGACGGATTTTTCTTGAACCGGTTCGTTTTTCACCTCAAGGGGGCTCATAATTTAATTGGCGGATATCATGGACAAAGCCATCAAAAAAACGAATTAAACGTTCGGTCGTCCCTACGCAATCTGTTGCGATCGTTGGCGCCAGGACAGTGGTATTCCGTTGAAAAACTGATCGACTATTGTCGGTACCGGGATATGGACTTGGAAATCGTCAACCGATCGTTTGCCGCGAGTTATCTTTCCGTCGATGTCCGTGACGATTCTCTGCGCTACGAAAAATACCGGACGGAATCGATCTCAGATATGATCTATCGGGATGCCCTGGAGATTCCGTTTTTCAAAGGCGTCATGTTTTTCCTGGCGACGTTCGGGATGGTGGATCTGGCATACGATTCCCCCAGAAACGAACGCATCCAGAAAAAAGGCCTGGATTATCTCTCTGTTTTCGACGGTGCCCGCTATATCCGCCTGACACCTCTGGGAGCCTATATTGTCGGCACAGCCAAGGATTTCTCTTTCAATGAGGAAAGGGAAAGCGCCAATCTGGAACTGGATGACAAGCGCCTGCTGATCACACTGGACGGGAAGGATCGTCTTAGATCCATGATACTGGGTCAGATTGCCGAGAGAATCAGCGAGAACTGCTTCAAGGTGAGCAGCGGATCATTTCTGAAATCATGCGCCACGCTGGAGGATATCAAGAACAAGATATCCTTGTTCAGAAAAGAGATATCGGCCAGGCCACCCCGTATCTGGGAGGATTTTCTAAAAGACATCCAGGGAAAAATCAACCCCCTCATTCCCGAACCCGACATGCATGTGTTCCGGCTCAAAGATCATCCGGAGCTGATCGAGTTGATGGCCATGGACGAGGTTCTTCAGCGGCTCATCCTGAAAGCCGAAGACTACCATGTCATTATTTCGTCACGAGATATCAATCTTGTCAGAAAAAGACTCGAAACTTTCGGGTATTTGATTGATCCCATCAGGTAAATGCCGACGGTGGACGCTGCGTTTTCTGTCGGTTACAGACAGCAAGCTGCGGCTGTTCCGGCCGAAAAATACGCCAGCACCTCGCCGGCGATATAGACCCGCATTGTCTCATCGCCCGAAAATATCACTTTTCGAACGCCGTTGCTGAAGTCGATTTCTACATCGCAATTGTATTTCCGTGATGTGGCCTTGGCGATTCTGGCCACGATCTCCTGATTGGTATCTTCGAATTTGATTGGAATCCCATGCAGCTTCATACAGCCTCCTCATGACTTTATAAAAAAATGTTTTTCACAACTGTGCGATGTGTTATTGATATTTAAAGCACAATATGTGCCATAAAATACCCCAAGAGCAACCATCTGGAATCATTATAAAGAAATCTTGCAAAAATGACCGGTTTCAGAACAACACAAATATCTTCTTGATTGAATGACACGATTGTTGGATATTGCATGCATTTTCCAAGACAAACAAACAATAATGTATTTTCCAACAACCAGCCGATGCCACCTGGAGGTGATCTATGCGTCTTTTAAATGTCGATCCGTCGAAATGTAAGCAGGACGGTCTCTGTGCCGCCGATTGTCCCATGGGGATTATCCGGTTCACCGGAAAAGAAAGCTATCCAGAGATGCCGCCCGAAAATGAAGCCTTATGCATCCGCTGCGGTCATTGTGTAGCGGTATGTCCCCATGGTGCGCTGGATCATACCGCGGTGCCATTGGCTGCATGCACCGATATCGACAAGAATCTTGTCATCTCTTCAGCCCAGGCGGAACAATTTTTACGGTCGCGCCGATCGATCCGGCATTTCAAAGACAAGCCGGTAGAGCCGTCTGTCTTGCAGCGGCTGGTCGAAATCGCCCGCTATGCTCCCACAGCCAGCAATTCACAACTGGTGGAGTGGGTGGTCATCAACGATCCCAAGCGGCTCCATGACATCGCTGGTCAAGTAATCGACTGGATGCGCGCTCTCCTGCAAAATCCCACTTCCGTCGTCATGCCGTATCAACACCTGCTGGTGAAAGCCTGGGATGCCGGGATCGACACGGTGCTGCGGTCCGCGCCCTGTCTGATAACGGCGATGGCGCCGGGGCCGGTTGCCAATCGCATGGTCGATATCACCCTGGCCCTCGGTTATCTGGAACTGGCAGCCCCCACATTCGAACTGGGCACGTGCTGGGCCGGCCTGCTGCAAGGAGCCATACTCGCCAGCCCGTCTCTGAAGGAGGCGGTGGGAATTCCGTTGGGTTATCCGGTCCACTTTCCGATGATGATCGGTTATGCCAAACCCAAATATTACCGCCTGCCCGAACGCCGGGCGCCCAAAATTCATTGGCGGTAGTTCGACGTGGAAGGGAGCGACGATGGAATTCAGTCCGAATTTCAGTCAGAGACGTAACATTGGTTAAAATATGAATATCATCGACTTGAAAACAACGCGCGGCACCGTCTGCCCGTGGGTGGACCTTCGCAAACCGGATTATATCGCCTATCACGACACGGAATGGGGGGTGCCGGTTCACGACGACCGGCGGCTGTTCGAATTTCTCACCCTCGAAGCAGCCCAAGCCGGACTCAGTTGGTACACCATCCTCAGAAAGCGGGAAAACTACCGCACGGCTTTCGCCGGTTTCGATCCGGAAAAGGTGGCCGGCTTCGGTGAACACAACGTGCAGGAACTTCTCAACAATGCCGGTATTGTCCGCAACCGGGCCAAAATTCTCGCAGCCATCCGAAATGCCCAACAATTCGTGAAAATTCAGGAAGCATTCGGCAGTTTCGATGCCTACATCTGGCGGTTCGTGAACGGAAGACCGATTGTCAACACCCTGCGGGAGCTGAAGGATTATCCGGCTACAAGCCCCGAATCCGATGCCTTGAGCCGCGATTTGCGGCAGCGAGGCTTTCAGTTCATGGGCTCCAAGATTTGCTATGCCCACATGCAGGCCACGGGGATGGTCAACGATCATTGTCTGGACTGCTTTCGGAGAGCGGAAATCATCAATGGATACCCATAGCAAAATAATTTCAACGATTGAAATTATTTTTCACATTTCTTTCCTTTAAATTTCTTTTCAGTAAGCCGTTTCCCCTGAATATTTCCACCAACTGCGTGATGCATCCTCTTTCCCGAACATTTTTCATGCATGATATAGCTATGTATTTCAAATGGTTTAATCAATAAAATAACAAACTGAATCTCATTACCCAAACACTTGTTTCTGAACGCAATCTTTTTGGCATACCCATTGCTATCGACTGCATCGAATTTGATTTCTTGAATCATATTTATTTTTCAAATATGTTTGCGCGATGGATTTTCAGAAACAAGGAGGCGTAAATGAGTAACACACGAAAAGCGGGCATCATTGTCTTTGTGGTGATTGCAGCCATCATCGCATTCGCCAAACCATTCTCAGACCTTTCTCCCCAAGGCCATGGTGTAATCGGGGTGGCGCTGGTCTGTTTGGCATTCTGGATTTTCAAACCCGACACCATGCCTTTTTTTGCCGGAGGTGCCATCCTGCTGGCCGGCGGTCTCCTCTATAAGCTGCCCCTGGATGTCGTCACCAAAGGCTATACCAGCCCGGCAGTCTGGGTGCTGGTGCCAGCGCTGTTTTTTGGATTTACGTTGATGAAAACAGGACTGGGAAAACGCATCTCTTATTTCGTTCTGAAAACCTTCGAACCGAGCTACCTGAGCATCTGCATCAGTTGGTTCATTATCGGGCTGGCTCTTTCGGCCCTGACACCGTCCATCACCGTCCGTATCGCTATCGTGATGCCCATTGCTATCAGCCTTGTGGAAGCCTGCAAACTCGAAGACCGGTCGAAAGGGTCAGCGCTCATCTGTTTTACGGCATTTGCCACCGCTCTCCTGCCTGGCACAGGGTGGCAAACCGGCTCTTTATGGGGAATTTTCATGATGGGGTTCTACCCCGCTGAAATGAAGCCATTGGTCACGCCCGGTGTATGGTTTCAGTATATGGCGTTTCCCTGGTTTTTGATCACCATTTTGTTCATGGTACTCATCTATATCTTCCTCAAGCCCGAAACCCCGCTTCGGCTCAGCCGGGATGCCTTCAAACAGCAGTATGAGGCTCTTGGAAAAATTACCCATCAGGAAATCATCTGCGGCACGATCCTCGTCATCGCGCTCATTTTGTTTTCAGCGGAAAAATACACTGGTGTCAGTACAACAGTGGCGGCCCTGTTGGCGTTTGCAGCGCTGATAATATTCGGCATCATCAAACTTCCGGAAATTTCAGCAGGCGTCAACTGGGATATCATCAATTTTTTTGCCATTGTCATGAGCTTGACGGCCATGTTTATCAAAGCCGGAATTTCCGACTGGTTAAAACCGATCATCGAACCGGGGGTTCTTTCACTGGCCGGCTCACCCCTGATGTTTTTACTGGTTGGAACTGTCGTGTTGTGGATCATTCGCTTCATCGACATTCCCTGGGGTTTTACAACAATGGCCCTGCTGTCTCCCCTTTTCATCCCCCTGTACCAGAAATTCGGACTGCATCCGGTTCTGGTCAGTGTCAGTGTCGTTGCCGCAGGAAACTCCTTTTTTATGGCCTATCATCAGCCCTTCATCACCATCGCTGATTCCGTCACTAAATCCAGAGGCTGGTCGAGCAGCCATGTGTCGATGGCGGGCCTGCTATATGCGGTGTCCGTAATCGTGGGGATTCTGGTCAGCACCCTGTACTGGAAAGCCATGGGATTGATGCCTGGATAAATTGAATCGGTAAAGGATGTCTATATCCTGCACGAAACCATGAAGTGCCCGTCTTTTCGTTTGTTTCGTCTATTTCGTGGTAATATTCAATAAATGAGGTATAACAATGATAGAACAACCTTATTGGAATCCGATCCTGGAAACCATGGATCCGGAGAAGCTTCAAAAACTCCAACTGAAAAAATTTCAACGGATTTTTCAGTGGGCCTACGATCGGTCCAAGTTTCATCGCAGTCTTTACGACAAAGCCGGCATTTCGCCGAAAGATATCCGCACGATGGACGATATCCGCCATGTGCCGACCGTCGAAAAATCCATGATGCGGGATATTCAGCGAAAAGACCCATTTCCTTATGGCGATGCGCTCTGTGTGCCCCTCGAAGAAGTTTCTGAATTTCATCAAACCAGCGGCACCACGGGTCAGCCGGTCTATCAGCCCGACACCTGGCAGGATTGGGAATGGTGGGCGGAATGCTGGTCTTACATTCTCTGGTCGCAGGGCTATCGTCCCAAAGACCGGGTCTTCATTCCCTTCGGCTACAATATTTTCGTGGCGTTCTGGGCCGGCCATTACGGCGCGGAAAAAGTCGGTTGTGAAGTCATCCCCGGCGGGGTGCTGGATACAGCCGCCAGAATCCTGAAAATCCAGGAACTCAAGGCCACTGCGCTTATGGGAACTCCGACTTATGTGCTGGGGATGGCGGATACAGCCCGCAACCAGTTGGGAATCGATCCCCAATCCCTGGGCATCAATAAGATCACCTGTGCCGGCGAATGCGGCGCCAGCATTCCGAGCACCAAACAGCGGATGGAATCGGCATGGGGCGCGAAGGTGTATGACCATGCTGGTGCCACGGAGATCGGCGCCTGGTCCTATGAATGTCAGGCGCAACCCGGCAGCATGCATGTCAACGAAGGCTTGTTTCTCGTTGAAATCCAGGATGTCGAAACCGGTGAAATGATCACCACATTCGGCCGCAAAGGCAAAATGATCATTACGGCCTTCGACCGGTTCGCACAGCCTTGCGTGCGCTTCGATGCCAAAGACGTGATCGAATGGGCCGAAAAACCCTGCCCCTGCGGCAGAACCTATCGGATGATCAAAGGGGGTGTCGTCGGCCGGGCCGATGATATCACCAAGGTCAAAGGCGTGCTGTTGGCGCCATCGGCCATCGAGGAAGTGGTTCGAAGCATCCGGGGACTGGGCAATGAATATGAAGTCATCGTCGATAAATCCGGAGACACCGATCGGATCGCACTGAAAGTGGAGCTGGCCCCGGATGCGGAAACTCAGCGGCCGGAAGTCGAACGGGAGCTGACGGATCAATTGCGGCTCAAAACCAATCTGCGGTACAATCTGGAATTTCATCCCATCGGCACCCTGCCACGGTATGAAGTCAAAGCCAGACGTTTCAAGGATTTACGCACAAAACCCTGACCGGAAGGAGGTAATGATTCATGCACCATAATATTGATATTCGGGGATTGAATGACAAAATATCGGTGATGAAGCAGGCCGCTGTTGAGCTGAAGGATATGGCGGCCATGCTGCCGGCCGTCGATCGGAACACCGCCCGCATACTGGCCAGCATTAAGATGCTTGAAATCAGCGTTACGGACGTTGCAGATCTCGAAAACTGGGATGGGAAAACACTTTCATTCGCTCCTCGCCCCGCCGCCGGAAAGAGTGAATGATTGCAACCGGGCAGACAATGGGACGAATGTCATCATGAATTTTCCGGCCGAATCCATTCGCTTCGATTGGGCCGATTTTTTGTACCGACACCAGGACGCCATTGTCGATGAATGGGCCAGGCGCCTGGGGAAGGAGATCAGCGAGCGCTATTCTCAACGCCCGGAGTCCGAGCTCAGACAGACAATCGGTGCTTCCTTCGAAGCCAACTGCCGTCTGCTGATCGATGGCAAAAAAGACAAACTGGACGAATTCATCGGCGTTATCTCCCGCCTCCGGCTGGAAGGGGGGTTTCCCCTCATGGATGTCCAAAAAGCCTTCGACCTGTTCCGCCATGTCGCGTTGCCGCTGCTGGCCGACACCTGCACCATCGACACCTTCCATCGGGCGGTTGTCGATCTCAACGATTGCATGGCCTATACCATTTACCAGTTCAGCGACATTTTTCAGGCGCTTCACCACCGACAGCTCACCGATTATGCCACACAACTGAAGCTGGAGGTATCGGAAAAAACCGCCGAGCTTCGGGAATCTGAACTCAAGTATAAAACACTGGTGGAAGAAATTACGGATGGGTATGTCGTTTTATACAAGGGGGCCATCTTCTTTACCAACCGGGCGTTTCGCGCCATGCATGGATATTCGGATTCCGATCTTCCGGGAAACATATTTCTGGAATTGGTCATGGCCGCCGATCATGCGGAGATATTGAATCGGCTGAATCATGTTACAGTCGATGGAGAGGATCCGCCGGTGCTGGAGTATTCCCGGATTACCCGGACGGGAGATATTTTTCCGACGGAAATCAAGTTCAAAACCATTCATTATGGAGACCGCTGGTGGCAGGTCGGTATCTGCCGGGATATCACCGAACGCATCGAACTCGCCAAAAAAATGCGGGAAGCCGAGCGCCTTGCCGATATCGCTCAGATCGCCACCTCTCTTTCCCATGAAATCCGCAATCCGCTGTCTGCCATCAAGATGAATCTCCAGATTTTGCAGCGTCGTCCGGAGCTGGTCGGAAACGATCGCCGGCGTGTGGATATCGCGGTGCATGAAATGCATCGGCTGGAAAGCGTTCTACAGGAAGTGCTGGATTTCGCCAAACCGGTCGTTCTGGATAAAACCCCCGGCAGCCTTAACCGGATACTCATGCAGGTCGTCGAACTGCTCGAGATGAAGTTTGCGGAAAAAAGGCTGGATGTTTCACTGTATCTGGACGATCTGCCGGATATGCTCATCGATGGCCGGAAAATGGAACAGGTGGCGCTCAATCTGCTGTTGAATGCGGTCGAGGCCGCGCCGGACGCATCGCATATCCGGGTCAGCAGCGACCGGCGCCCATCCGGAAACGGGAGCTGGGAAGTAGCTTTTTGTGTGGAAGACGAGGGGGAAACCATTCCGCCGCCGTTGTGTGAAAGCATATTCAAACCCTTTTTCACGACCAAGAGCCGGGGGGCCGGCCTGGGATTGAGTGTGGTCAAACGCCTGGTGGAAGCCCACGGCGGACGCGTATCCGTATCGGGCCGCGTGCCGAAAGGATCTGTTTTTACGGTTGTTGTGCCCGAAGAGGACGTCTCACAGAAAGGAATTCCAAATCGAGAGTGTCAATCCGTCTAAGGACATCACAACGGCTGGATGTCTGTCAGCAGCCGGGAAAAGGCCACCGCCCGGATTGTTTCAGACAGCGGGAATGTATATTGTCCGGCATGGACGATGGTCAACTGTTCCAGCTTCAAATCCGCAATGGCAGAATGCATGGACCGGGTTATTTTCGGACTGCTGGTGCGTTTGATTTCGAAACCCAGCCGGTGTCTGCCGCGAACGACCAGCATATCCAATTCGGCACCGGCATGGGTTGCCCAGAAAAAACTTTCTTCAGGATCGGCATCGAGTCTGGCCACGAGCTGCTGAATGGCAAAACCTTCCCAGGATGCACCGATCTTGGGATGTCCTTCCAGATCATGTTGTGTGGGCAGATTGAGCAGCGTATGCAGCACGCCGCTGTCTTCGATATAGATTTTTGGGGATTTGACCTGGCGTTTCGAAATGTTTTCACTCCAGGGAAGCAACTGCCGGACAACCAGTGCCGCCGTGAAAATATCGAGATAGTTGCGCACAGTGGTATCGGTTACCCCAAAGGATCGGGCGAATTCGGAGGCATTCCACACCTGGCCGTGATAATGGGCGAGCATGCGCCAGAAACGATACAGCGCCGTCGAAGCGATACTTATACCCAGTTGCGGCAGGTCTCTTTCCAGAAATGTCCGAATGAAAGCCCGACGCCATTCGTGGCTGTCTGCTTCGGTGTCTGCCAGAAAAGACCGAGGAAATCCGCCGCGCAGCCAGAGACGGTCCAAATGGGAAACACCGGTCTCCTCCAAGTCGAAGCCATGCAGCCGGTGATAATAAATGCGACCGGCCAACGTTTCTGAGCTTTGACGCAGCAGGTCAGGCGAGGCACTGCCAAGGATCAAGAATCGGCAGGGGGCATCGATGCGATCCGCCAGCACGCGCAGAATCGGAAAGAGTTCTGGCAGTCGTTGGACCTCATCGATGATCACCAGCCCTTGCAGTGATTTCAACACCAGCATCGGATCGGTAAGACGAGACAGATCCTCCGGGTTTTCAAGATCGAAAAAATGGGTTGAGCCCGGATATTGCATGGCAAAAGACCGGGCCAGTGTCGTTTTCCCCACCTGTCGGGCGCCGATGATGCCGACAACAGGATGGCGTTTGAGCAGCCCTTGAATGGCTTCGATTTCTCTTTTTCGATCGATCATGGCAGGCATTTACCTTGAAAATTCGGTCGGGTCAACCGAATTTTCAAGGTAAAATGGTGGGACTTCCTGTCGATTCTTCGCAGTTATCGACAAGCGATTGATTGGTAAGGATTTTTAAAATCAGAAAGAGTAGAATGTAAAGGAGAAATTCATGCGAACGATTCTTGTGGTGGATGACGAACCGCCCATTCTGGAATCCCTCGACATGTTTCTGAGCGAAAAAGGATACCGGGTTATCACGGCGGCCACCGGGACGGACGGAGAAATGCAATTCCGGAAGCATCGTCCGGAAGTGGTGATGCTCGATATCCGGCTTCCGGACAAAAACGGCCTCGACATTCTCAAGGAAATCCTCGAAGCCCCCAATCCGCCCAAGGTCATCATGATGACGGCTTTTCAAGACATGGAAACCACCATCGAGGCCATGAAGAGCGGTGCGTACGAATACCTCAACAAACCGCTGGACGTCGGCGAAATCGAACGGACCGTCGATCGTGCGTTTCGCATCAACAGCCCGAATGGTCAACCCGAATTGCCGGAGGAAGACTCTTCTGCGACAGGGGTGATTATCGGAAAAAGTCCGCAGATTTCTGAAATATTCAAAACGATCGGCATGTTGTGCCGAAATCAGGCCACCGTTTTGATTCAGGGAGAAACCGGCACCGGAAAAGAACTGGTGGCGCGGACCATTCATCAGAACAGTTGCTTCTCCGACGAGCCCATGATTACGCTGGACTGCTCGGCCATTGTCGAAACCCTTCTGGAAAGCGAGCTTTTCGGCCATTCGCGGGGCGCCTTTACGGGCGCCGTCGAAACCAAGCCTGGCAAGATCGAGCTGGCCGGCCGGGGAACACTTTTTCTGGATGAAGTGGCGGAGCTGCCCCTGGCCCTTCAGTCGAAATTTCTGGGTTTTCTTGAGCGCCGGGAATACATGCGGGTGGGAGGCCACCGCATCCATAAATCCCGGTGCCGGATCATTTCGGCAACCAATCGGGGTATGGCGGAGATGGTGCGTCAGGGCCGATTTCGGGAAGACCTTTACTATCGGCTCAAAGTCGTTTCCATTCATGTTCCGCCGCTGAGAGAGCGCATTGGAGATATCCCTGACCTGGCACGGCATTTTTTACAGAAAGCCGCCCGTGAGCATTGCACGGAAGCCCGGCAGTTCGAAGACGGTGTGATCGATCTGCTCTGCGCCCAATCCTGGGTCGGAAACGTCCGGCAGCTTCAAAACGTCATTATGGCAGCCTCTCTTCGATCCCGCGGCAGGCGGGTTCTGTTGGAAGATATCGAACAGGAACTGGCCGCTGCACCGGGCAGGGTGCTATCCAGTTCTGTGGATTTTTCCCTGGAATCTTCGGAACAGGCCCATATTCTGAAAACACTGGAACACACCCAGTGGCACCGATCCCGCGCTGCCGAGCTGCTTGGGGTGTCTCTACCGACGCTGCGAAGCAAAATTCAGAAATACGGTCTCCAACCTATGAAATCATATCATCCCCAGACAGGCAATCCGTAACACAAAATACAATCACTACAAACGATTAAACGATTTCCAATCAGGCGAAGTGGACTTTCACAGAACATCACCGCCGTTTGCA
>CAZBUL010000005.1:0-39063 GCA_964495045.1 uncultured Desulfobacterales bacterium
AAACGGTGGCTCAATGTAATCATTGTTCTCGAACATTTTTCTCCGACTCGTTACTCCGTTTCATCTTTTTTCATCAAGGAAAAATCGGTTGTTCATGCTCAATCATCTTAACATTACCAGCAGATTCATCAGGGAGCATCAATGTCTTTTTATCTTCATAGCGGAGCAACTTATATTTCTCCATTTCCATATGCATGACATTTACTTTCAAGCGATACTGTAAATATATCCACCAAATCATTGTCATAAATACAATACCAAACAAAATGGTAGGAATCCACCAAAACCTCGACAGCCATGCAGTAGTAACACTTCCGGCGAATTTCACGACTTCCGGTATATACCATATCAAGAATAAAGCACAAACCAAAAGCAACATAAACCAGATCACATTGATTTTACTTAGCCTATTTAAAGCGTTTATCCACTGATTGGAATTTTCATCATTCTCCTTAAAATCAGGCTCAATAGCTTGAAAATAGGCTTTTGTAATTAAAGTTACCAAAAAAAACAGACCTATCGGAGCTCCAATTGAAATCAATATCCACCCTTTCCAAGGAAATGGCACTTCAACTACCTGATCACTGATCAGCAAATATATCTGCTGATTATTATACATGCTGTTGCGAGTGCTAATGGCTATCCGTTCACCCGTCTTTAATTTTTCAGGATGATCGATATATAACCGCGCCATTTCTTCAGTAATCGGAGTTTCAATATGATTTTTTTCATCTAATTGAAAGATCAAAGTGCACACAAATATAAAAAGCTCTAGAATAACGACAGATACAGCGATGAGGCGCAGAATAGAATCACGATTCTTTAAATCTATTTTTTCGCTCTTTGAACCAATCATGTTAAACCACTTTTAGAAAGGATTTTTTATAGGCAGGTGATTTTTTAAAACACATTAAAATTGTATCAAATCAAAAGATTATTTGTGAACAAGTAATAAATTTTCAAGATTATGAATATTCTACATGAGAACAACTTTTTAAATATTTAAAATAGCCAACGCTCTTTGATACCATAATCAATGATAAATCAAAGAGCGTCTATTCCTGTTTCAGCTATATCAATTTCTAATGACTATCGAAATATATTCATAATCATTATTATATTCATGGAGCTTTCATGGAAGCATAAGACGCGTTGCATCCTCCATCCACCGAAATACTGGTTGAGGTATGACACCCAGCAATAAAAGGGAAGCTGCCATTACGCCACCCCACAAAGAACTGTAGCACCGTGCAGGTTCAACATCAAGAGAATCATTTTCCTGAGTATATGCATGACGTACAATATTCAGATAATAGTAAATCGATATCGCCGTATTCAATGCAGCAATAATTATCAACCAGTTATATCCACAATTCCAGGCAGCGGTTAACAGAAAAAGTTTTCCCATAAAACCGGCGGTCGGCGGTAAACCGACAAGTGCAAATGCACCAACAGCCAAAACAAAGGCTAAATACGGCTCTCTTTTATAAAGCCCATTCAGGTCATTTAATTTAATATTCTTTCCATCAGTGGACAAACTGCATAAGACCCAGAAACAAGTCAAGTTCATCAACAAATATATTAAGCTATAAAACCCAGCGGCAGAAAGGCCTGCGGCACTGGCAGCAACCAGCCCTACCAAGACATAACCAGCATGCGCTACACTGGAATACCCCAGAATTCTTTTTACATCTGTTTGAATAAGTGCTGCTAAATTGCCAAATGTCATTGACGCCGCAGATAATACGGCCATCAATGTAACAATCTCAATTTCCGGCTTCAATAATGACACTAGCCGGATCAAAATAACAACAGCTCCAAGTTTCGGAAGTGTTGCTGCAAAAGCGGCCGTTTCATTGCTGGTTCCATCATAAACATCGGGACACCAGAAATGAAATGGGAACAACGCCAATTTAAAAAAGAAACCAACCATAAAAAGAGTTAAACCAGTAACCGCCAGTGGAGACTCTGCCCAAGTCCACGTCTTTTTTGCAAGTAACAAAAGATATGTGGTATGTTGAGTTGCCAGTATATATGAGAGTCCGAACAATGCAATGGCCGTTGCCGCAGCACCAAAAAGAATATATTTTATACCTGCTTCTGCAGCCCGCGGATCTTTACCACGAATAGGTATGATAGCATATAAGCTGTACGAAGCAATTTCCAGAGATATATAGATAGTGATCAGTTCAACTGAACCCGCCATCAGCATCAGGCCCAACGAACTCAATGCAAAAAACATTAAATAATCAGCTCGTTGATCATCCTGTACACTTGGTGCAGACAGTGCATTCAATGATGCGACTGCAAAGCCTAGAGATATTGCAGCTTTAAAGAACTGAGACAAACCATCAACTTGATAAACATCGTAAAAGAACAGGCCTGTTCGTTTCATACTAAAAATTGATACAGCAATACCGACAGCCGCTGCCCAAGGCAACCATGCCAAGCTATATATCCCCTTATTCTCTACACCTGGTTTTTTCAGGGTCTGAACAAAAAGCCCCAGAATGATCAGGAGCTGTACCAGTTCCGGTAAAATCAGCATAACATCAACCTTCACAAGGGTCTCCTTCCTCAGCGTGATAAAGAGAAGAGTCCGGCAATAAAGCCTTTCTGAGTATTCGGCAAAATAGCAGTTTGAACAATTGCAGTGTTGGGTTTCGATGGCGAAAATCGTTCCAAAACTCGATTTAAAGATGGGTCAATAGCCCGCAAAGTGAGACCGGGGGCTAAACCAATATAAAACACAAGGGCGGCCAGAGGCAGCAAATAAGACCATTCTCTAAAATTCAAATCAGGCCATGATTTTGCGTGTGTTGGTTCGCCCCATGCCAATTTCTGCCCAAGTCTGAGCATATAAGCAGCTCCGAGCATCACTCCCGGTATAACGGCAGCACCGACCCAAGGTTTGGCTTTAAAAATTCCAACCAGAACCAATAACTCACCGACAAAACTATTCGTACCGGGAAAGCCCAGCGATGATAATGCAAACAATCCAAAGAAAAACATATATGCTGGCAGGTACTTGCCCAACCCCATATTTTGAGATATCTCCCGACTATGACTACGCTCGTAGATCGCACCAACAAGCATAAAGAGTGCTCCGGTCGTTATTCCGTGATTCAACATGACCATAAGCGCACCCTGAAACCCTCTCAGGGAAAATATAAATATTCCTAATGTTACAAATCCCATGTGGGCAACAGACGAATATGCAATCAACTTTTTCATATCTTTCTGGCCCAAAGCGACAAAACCACCGTACAATATGGATGCAACAGAAATAGCGATCATCATCGGTGCAAAATAGACACTGGCATCGGGTGCCATAGGAAGACAAAACCGCAGAAAACCATAAGCCCCCATTTTCAGCAAAATTGATGCAAGGAACACACTTCCAGCAGTAGGCGCTTCAACATGAGCAGCCGGTAACCACGTGTGAAAAGGAAACATCGGAACTTTGATCGCAAAAGCCAAAGACATGGCAAGAAAAACCCAGCACTGGAAGCGAAATGAATATGTCTTTTCTGTTAAATCCGGAATGGAGAATGTTCCTCCAGATTTATAAAACGCAATGATGGCAACTAGTAGCAACGTACTTCCTGCCAGCGTGTACAAGAAGAATTTAATTGATGCATAACGACGATCTGGCCCACCCCACACAGCAATTAATAAAAACATTGGCACGAGCATGGCTTCCCAAAAAATATAAAACAGGACTAAATCGAGTGCCAAAAAGACACCGATACAAGCCGATGTCATCATTAAAAGACTGAAGTGAAACTCTTTTACGCGCTTTGAAATATAAGTCCAAGAACAGAGGACACACAGCGGAAGAAGCAGGATGGTCAACAACACCATCAACAAGCTAATCCCATCCATCCCCATGTAATAGGTCAGCCCCCATTGGGGCACCCATTCAATCTTTTCTACAAACTGGTACCCCGATGTCGTCATATTAAATTTAAACAAGGGGAGTGAAAGAAACACCTCAGCTATGCCAACAATCAGGGTAAATACCCGAACCGTTTTTTCGTTCTTTATAAAAGGTAAAACGAAACACGCGGCCAAGGGGAAATACGTCAAAATGGATAATATCGGCATGTTGGTTTGACTCATTCGTTCTCCGTTCGACGAAACGATAAATATCTACAGTTTACAATTCTTTGTTAGTTATGCAACAAGTTCTTTTCTATTAACTATCCAATATTCAAATAGAGCAAAGAACCAGCACTTGATTAACTATAAAAACCAAACCAGAGCAAATATCGTCAACCCTATGGCAATGGCTGTTGATAAATAATCTTGGAAACGTCCAGTCTGGATCATTGCAGCGACGCGACCTATTTTCTGTACGGTATATGCCGAGCCATCCACTACTCCATCTATGGCCGCCTTATCGAACCATGCTGAAACTGCTGCTGTTTTCAGCATGCTTTTTAGTCCGGCGATTCTGTAAAACTCGCTCCACCATATATCTATCATTTCAATTGGTTTACGAGCGATGAGCAGTACAATCCGTCCGACAAGCCTATAAACATAATCGAAATCGAGATTGATTTTAGCTTCTGGTTTTAGTTTCTTGTTCATAATATAAAAACCCAGTCCGGTAAAACCAAGCAACAATGATGACTGTAAGACATGCCAAGGGGTGAATGGTACATACTCAACTGGATACGGAAGAAGTCTATAAAGAAAATTAGGATACACACCAATAAAAAAACAAAGAAAACCGGCGATCCCCATTGCAATGTGCATATTTTTAGGTATCGATACAAGTTTCATCCCTGGATCTTCTTTTGCAAAGAAAGCAAAATAGGGCAATTTGATCCCCACTGAAAGAAAAGTTCCAACAGCAGCAATTTCCATTCCTATCGCAAGCCAAGTATGATGCGCTTCTGCTGCGCCCGCTATAGTAATCGTTTTACTGATAAACCCCGAAAACAGTGGAACACCGGATATACTGACAGCAGCAATCATATACCATAAACATACAAGCGGCAATCTTTGAAACAGTCCGCCAAGTTCTGTGAGTTTGGATGTACCAGCCGCATACAGTAATGTTCCGGCACTCATAAACAGCAGCCCCTTATACAGGATGTGAGCATAAGCATGAGCACAGGCACCGTTAACAGTCATTGCCGTACCGATACCGACACCAGCCACCATATACCCGACCTGCGAAACAATATGATATGCCAAAATCCTTCGAGTGTCATTTTCAATAGTCGCATAAAAAACGCCATACAGAGTCATGAGGGTCCCCATAACTCCAAGTACTTCAAATCCAGAAAAACCTCTTAAAAGTACATATACAGCTGTTTTAGTGGTGAATGCACTCATGAACACAGCACCTGTCACTGTCGCTTCCGGATAAGCATCCGGCAACCAGGCATGCAGGGGAATCACCGCTGCATTTACACAAAATCCGAGCATTGTCAGATAGTCATAAATTTTTGCATCGTTTGGGGATACAGCATCAAATGCCCATGAACCTGTTGCTTTATAACGTAACAACAACCCGGCCAGTAAAAGCAAACCTCCGAATGTATGAAAAAGAAAATATCTGAATCCGGCACGTGTTGAAGCAGGCGCTCGCCGTAACCAAACAAGAAATGTTGAAGATACACTCATCAACTCCCAAAAAATGAACAAGGTTGGATAATCGGCAGCAAAAACTGAACCAAAAGCACCGGTGATATACATACAAGCAGCCACATGTTGAGCGCGGTCCTCAATGTGAAAGGCAAATATGAAACCAATAACCGCCTGTATAGCAAAAACATGGGCAAAAACCATTGATAGAGCGTCAACACGGCCCAGTTTCATCGTCATACCAAGATAATTCAATGTTGCGAAAGATCCCTGCGGCATATCAATAACGCAGAACACAGCAAGGGATGCGGCTATTGGCGGAAACCATCTTCCAATTTTCACCGGCAGAAACAAAACAATCAATGCACAACCGGCAAACAGGATGGCAGGATGAATAAACTCTGTCACTTGTCCTCCTTCAGAGATGAAGTTGGGTTGATTTCATTTTTCACATAAAAATCGACATCTTTCCCTAAAAATGTGTGGGCTGCGCCCTTTGCCACCCTCGCTAATGCAATGGCAATAACTGCACCAAATATTGCCCAGAATCCTGGTATCTTTTCCAGTGCAAAATGTGGGTGATGAGGAAGAATGAAGATATTCAGCAATACCAACAATACCAACACAGTGTACATGGCTTTTTTAAGAAAAACAGCATCCGTGAACTTTTTTATTAATGACATATCCGGTGACTCCAACTTCTAGGATGTAATATTTTCAAAATCTCAAAAACCTTTTATCGTCTGGATAAACTGAATAAATATCTGTGGATATAAACCGAGTGTCACTGATACGATCGCTGTGAAAAATAAAGGTACTACCATGGTCATCGGTGCTTCAGAAAAATGTGAATGATCGTATGTAGGTGCTTCAAAAAAAGCCTTGTATATAATTGGTGTGAAATATGATGCGTTCAATATTGTACTGGCCAGTAGAGCAATCAAGAAAATAATATAATTTGCGCTGACTGCGCCGTTAATCATATACCATTTACTAACAAAACCACAAACAGGCGGAACACCGATCATAGATAAACTTGCCAGTGCAAAGGCACCAAAAGTCCATGGCATTTTCCTCCCAAGCCCAGACATCATACTGATCTTCTTATTATGAGTCGCTACATAAATAGCTCCAGCAGCAAAAAAGAGCGTAATCTTACTAAAAGCGTGATGCGCTATATGGGCAAGACCACCGGTGATGGATGAAGGGGTCAGCATAGCCACACCCAGCACAACGTAAGACAACTGACTGACAGTTGAATATGCCAATCTTGCCTTTAAGTCATCCTTGGTTAACGCAATCACCGATGCGACTACAATAGTGAACGCCGCAAAACAGGCAGTTACAAAACCTAGGTGCAAGTCTGTCATCAGTGTTACACCAAAACCCGACAATAGTATTCGACTGACAGAAAATACGCCAGCTTTTACAACTGCTACTGCGTGCAGCAATGCAGATACCGGTGTGGGTGCAACCATGGCTGATGGGAGCCAGTTATGAAATGGCATGATCGCAGCTTTTGCCAATCCGGCCATATATAGAAAATACGTGATTTGCACCAGAACCGGGTTGGCGTCCTTTGGAAAGATACCCGTCATCATATCGCCGAGTTTGAAATCAAGGGTACCACACAATATGTATGTCAGCACCATGGCCGGTAAAAGAAATAATTTGGATGTTCCCATCAAATAAACTAAATATTTCCGTGCGCCACTGAATCCTTCTTCATCCTGATGATGAGCAACCAATGGGTAAGTAAAAACAGTAATTACTTCATAAAATAAATAAAGTGTAAAAATATTCCCACTCAGTGCCACCCCTTGAGCACCGAATATTGCCACCGCGAAACAGAAATAATATCGCGTCTGAGCATGTTCTTCAAGAGAGCGCATGTATCCAATATTGTAGGAAGTCGCCAAAATCCATAAAAATGAAGCAACAATGGCAAATATCATTCCAAGACCGTCAGCACAGAATTTAACCTCAATGCCTGGTAATATCTCAAATAATTTGAATATGAGAATTTTACCTTTAAGCACTGACGGTGCAAAGCTCATAACAGATACAAAAGTTAGTATGCCCGCAATAAAAGATACACTTTCTCTTTGGTTGATATTCCTACGTAACAACCATATAAATAGCGGACACAAACCGGTTATGAGAATAGGAAAAAGAAGTGATGCGCTTTCAGTCATGATTCGTTAGCCCTTTAATGTAGCGATTTCGGCAATTTCAGTGGTTCCGAAACGCCGGGATACGACCAAAATAATGGCAAGCACCAGCGTTGCTTCAGCGGCTGCCAATCCCATTATCAACAGGGTGCCCAACTGTCCAAGTTCGTCAATTGCTGGTGTCAGTCGGCTGCTAGCTACAAGTGCCAAACCCGCACCATTCAACATCAGCTCCACCGATATCAGCATTCCGACCAAACTCCGGCGACAGGTTATTCCAAACAGTCCTAGACCGAAAAGTATCAGCGCCGCCAGATGGTATAATACGAGATAATTCATTTAGCTTTTCTCCTTTCGAACCCAAGGAGCACAGCTCCTGCCATAGCTACAAAAAGAACAGCAGAGATCAATTCAAATGACAACGCATAAGGACCGGTTAAAAATTCTCCCAAACGCCCCATACTAACCTCTGGTTTCAGTGGAATATCTTTGGGCATGTGGCGTGTGACAATAATTAGCAGAATACAACTCGGAAAAACAGACGCCCATACCGCCATAAACTTCTTACCTTTGCGACCACTCTCCGTGCCTGACACACCTTCATCTGAACGCGTGAGCATGATGGCAAAGAAAATCAGTACCGTAACAGCTCCCACGTATATCAATATTTGCATGAATGCAAGAAAAGGAGCCGCCATGAGCAGGTACATTCCTGCCACACCAAAAAGAGTGATGATCAGCCCGGACAAAGCCCTAACCAAGCTGTCTGCCAATACAGCTAAGGTTCCTCCACCAATAATCATGGCCAGATACAACCCATAAGCAGGATGTATTGTCGAAAGAAGATTCATGCTCTTCTGTCCTATCAGGTATTGTTAATTATTATATACAAATTTGAAGGCATTTATATGGCTCCACAACAAAGATACCATAATTTCATAACATTTTACTTTCTTTTAATTTTTAGTCGTTTAATCAAATCAAATTCAAAATCTTTTCGTGCTCTTCCCGCTAAATATACATCCTTCGAAAACGTCAGTGAAGATACCGGACAGCTCTGAACACACAGACCACAAAGGCTGCATAAATTAAAGTTTAATGTAAAACTATCTAGAATACGCAGGGCTTTGTCTGTAGAACAAATAGGCTCTTTGGATGATGATCCAGGCAATCGTACGTTCGATATGAGCAACAGTTGACGCGTTTCGACAAATCCATCTCCCGGTAAATGTCCTTCAACCCGAATACACCCAGAGGGACAGACTTCTTCACAACGCTTACATACAATGCAAAGTGGTTTTTTAGGCTCATTCGGTTGAGAAACTAATTCAATATGTCCTCGGTATGAATCGAGATTTGAGACTTCTTGCCTTGGATATTGAACGGTAATCCAGGGCCTGCAGAATTCCTTTCCTGTGACCTTCAGGCCTACAATCAGGCTCCACAGCCCTTTCAGGGTTTTTTGAATCGGTGTCATCCTACCTCACAAGGTTAATGATCAAAGCAGTCGCCATCAGATTGATCAAGGAAAGGGGAATCAGCCATTTCCAGCAGAGATTCAGTAGCTGATCGAACCGTACACGAGGATATGTCCATCGAAACCACATCATTGCCAATATCAGTGTGTAGATTTTTGCAAGCATCCACCAGTGTCCCGGCAAAAATGGTCCACTCCATCCGCCCAGAAAAAGTACGGAACACACAGCACAGACGACAATCATATATGAGTATTCAGCTAAGAAGAACAGTCCAAATCCCATACCGGAATATTCTGTATGAAAACCGGCTGTGAGTTCACTTTCTGCCTCAGGAAGATCGAATGGCGCTCGGTTTGTTTCGGCCAAAGCAGATACAAAAAAAATAAGAAAAGCCAGTGGTTGAATAAAGATATTCCAAGAGAGCAGTCCTTTGGTCTGTGTGGCGGTGATTTCATTGAAATTCAATGATCCACTGGTAAAAGCCACACTCAAAACTGAGAGCAGCAACGGTATTTCGTATGCAACAGACTGCGCCACGGCACGTGCTGCACCGAGCAACGCATATTTATTATTAGAACCCCATCCAGCCAAGCACAATGCCAATACGTTCAGTCCGGAAAACGCCAAAACCAGTAAAACGCCAAGATTGACGCTTTGACCGATTAGATGCGGGCCAAACGGAATCGGTAAGAGGCAGACAGCAACCGGTGCAAATGAAAGTAAAGGTGCCGCCCAATATAAGATACGATCAGCTCCTCTCGGCATGACCAGTTGCTTCCCAACAAGCTTAAGTGCGTCTGCAATCGGCTGTAATAATCCATGGGGGCCAACTTCATAAGGACCGGGTCTCCTTTGAATAAAACCGGCAACTTTTCTTTCAACATAAACAAGAATCAGGCCGTTCAGTGCAATAAATGTGAGGATAGCAACCAATGCCACAAGAAGATATATCAGTGGGTTCGATAGAAGCTGAAGTAATTGTGTCATCTGTCGATCTCCGGAATCACAAGATCTAAACTACCCAGTATGGAAACCGCATCTGCCAATATCGTACCCTGTGCAAGCTCTGCAAAAACATGCAAGTTTGAATATCCAGGAGCACGCAGTTTAAGACGATATGGCTTTGCCGATCCATCACTTACCAAATATACACCAATTTTTCCGCGGGCACCTTCTACTGCAAAATAAGTTTCACCGGCAGGAGGCATGATACGATCAGGAACATCTGAATTGATATACGGCCCGTCAGGTATCTGATTCAATGCCTGCTCGATTATCCGAATGCTTTGTTCCATCTCGGCAAGCCGGACATCGTATCGATCCATAGCATCCCCATTTTTGCCTACCGGTATATCGAAATCGAGATGCTCATATACCGAATAAGGCTCAAATCGCCGTACATCGTATGCTACCCCAGATCCGCGCAAAACCGGTCCGGTGGCTCCATATCTTCTCGCCATTTCAACTGGTAGAATACCGATGTCTTCACACCGTCCTCGCAAAATCATATTTCCCGTCACAAGATCATGGTACATGGGGATGCGTGTTTTAAACCGTTCAACGAAATTACGGGTCTGATTTAAAAAAGTATCCGTTAGGTCTGCTGATACACCACCAAATCGGTAATAGCAGTAGGTGAGCCGTGAGCCGGTAGGTAACTGTAAGATATCCATAATGATCTCGCGATCATCGAATGCGTAGAGTATCGGAGTAAACCCACCCAGATCAAGTACATACGCACCCCACCATAACAAATGCGAGGATATCCGGTTCAATTCACAGGTGATGACTCTAATATATTCGGCACGCGAAGGCACCTCAATGCCCATTAGTTTTTCTACAGCACCAACATAAGCCCAGTTCCAGGCCAGTGCATGGAGATAATCGACTCGACCCATGTTTGGAAGATACTGAACATAAGTCTTTACTTCACCCATTTTCTCATGCATCCGGTGAATATAGCCCAATACCGGTTCAGCTCTTAAGACATATTCGCCATCCAGCTCCACTATCACTCGCAAAACACCATGCGTCGATGGATGCTGCGGACCGAGATTCAGAACAAGGGTATCTCCTTCACCCCTGCTGAGCTGCGAAAATCGTGACGAATAGTAGTCGCCGTTCAGACTTAAATCGGGATTATCCAGCATTCGTGCGCCCTTCTTCATCTTCGAAAACACCGTATTGTTCGAAATACCGTTTTCCCAGTTTTATCGCCAGATTCCTTCGCGAGCACTCTGGACAAACCGTAGTATTCGGCGGTGGTATCAAATGCTCGCCCATACGCTCCATAATTTGATTGAGATCAATCACCGGACCATAATACTTGCCGCAGGAAGTGCATTTCGGCAACTGTACCCGTGAGGCGATCTTTCCATGAAGTATGATTCGCCTTTCACCGTTAACATCTTCCATAACAATTTTTTTAACGGGGCAAATCTGTACACATGCACCGCAACCGATGCAATAATTGGATTCTTTCTGAAATGCGGTGTCAACGTGGATGGCGACACCACGTCCGGCAAGAGAGAGTGTTCGGCCCGTCACGGCTTCACAGGCACGTGTACAGAGTCCACAAACAACGCAGTCGTCATTCAACGGCGTGAAACGTTCAAGATCACAACCATACTCCACTGCCAATCGTTGCAACTCAGGAGATGTCGGGCATCTTGCCATCAAAAGTTCTATGATCAGCTTACGGCCATGTCGAACTTCCGGCGAATCTGTGACGACCTCTGCATCCCTCCTTAACGGAAAATTGCAGGCTGTCACGAATTTCGGCCATTTACCTTCTATAACCTGCACTGTGCACAAACGACACATTGCCGCAGCTTCCAATGCAGGACTATCGCAAAGTGTCGGAATAAAAACATCATGTTCCCTGGCCAGTTCTAAAATTGTCTGACCCATCTTTGCAGTAACCGATTTTCCGTTTAATACTATGTTGAGGACTTTCATCGGGGGTTGTCCTTTAACGTGATGATGACGAATTAAAGCTTATCACATAATCTTGACACTTCTGAACTTACAGTTTTTATAACATTCCATGCATTTGATACAGATAGATTGATCAATTACATGAGTCTTTTTCTTTTCACCACTAATTGCTTTAACTGGGCATTTGGTCTTACACAAGCCGCAGCCTGTACATGTCTCAGCATCAATCTCATAATAGAACAAGGGCTTGCATACACCGGATGGGCATTTCTTATCGCGAATATGTGCATCGTATTCTTCACGGAAATACCGAATGGTCGAAAGCACCGGATTTGCTGCCGATGTTCCAAGCCCGCAAAGCGAAAAATCATTAGTAAAATTACCTATTTCTTCCAGCAGTTCAACATCGCCCTCTTTACCCTCTCCTTGTGTGATCCGATTCAACACTTCCCGCATCCGAATCAGTCCTTCACGGCAGGGTGTGCATTGGCCACAGGACTCTTCTACAAGGAAATTGACGAAATATCGTGCCACTTCGATCATACAGGTGTCTTCATCCATGACGATCATTCCACCTGAACCCATAATGGAGCCAACCTCAGCCAATTTACCAAAACCCACGTTGATATCGGGTATCTTATGCGGTATGGGGATACAGCCACCTGACGGACCTCCTGTCTGAACCCCTTTCAAAGAGCGTTTATTGGGAATTCCGCCACCGATTCCATAAACAATTTCCATCAGTGAAATTCCCATCGGAACCTCAACAAGACC
This sequence comes from uncultured Desulfobacterales bacterium, assembly GCA_964495045.1. GTDB lineage: Bacteria > Desulfobacterota > Desulfobacteria > Desulfobacterales > Desulfatirhabdiaceae > RAAP-1. Next base: position 12,959 of record CAZBUL010000005.1, read on the forward strand.
GATGTTGTACACATTGCCCGTGAGAGCAAAAACCTTGGTACCCGCTGAGCGTTCTGTACCAAAAGATTTGTACCAGTTACCTCCATGATTGACGATGTCTGGAATATTGGCATAAGTCTCGACATTGTTAAGATTCGACGGACTGTCACGGAAACCTTTTTCAACTGAACGGATATATTTCGGTCGAGGCCTGCCCACTTTACCTTCGAGTGAAGCCATCAATGCCGATGATTCACCACAGATGAATGCGCCTGCCCCCGTAGAGATGGTGACCTTGAAATCAAAACCCGTACCCATGATATTTTCACCCAAAAGACCAAGTGCTTCGGCCTGACGGATCGCTGTTGTCAACGTTCGAACTGCCAGCGGATATTCGGCCCGTACATACATATATCCACGATTCGAGCCGACTGCATAGGCACAGATTGCCATTCCTTCAAGAACGCTGTGAGGATCTCCTTCGAGTAAAGAGCGATCCATGAACGCTCCCGGGTCTCCCTCATCTGCATTGCAAATAACATATCGTGTACCTTCTTGTTTGGCGCACGATTCCCACTTTACACCGGTCGGAAATCCGGCCCCTCCTCGCCCCCGCAGTTTCGAGGTTGTTACTTCATCGATAACCTCCTGCGGCGTCATTTGTGTCAATGCTTTTGCGAGTCCGGCATAACTGCCGCGAACTATGGAATCATTGATTTCTGTAGGATCGACTTTACCGATGTTTTTAAGTACCAGACGGGTCTGTTTGGCATAATAAGGGATTTCACTTGCTTTGGAGATAACTTCTTTTGAATTGGCTGGCTTATATTGCAGTTTTTTGATGACTTCATTGTTCAGAATAGTCTTGTTGACGATATCTTCTACATCATCAACTGTAACCCGCTGGTAAAACAAGTCTTGCGGTTCAATGATTACCAGTGGGCCACGCGAACAGAAACCATGACAGCCAGTCGGCTTGACCAATGGAACGACTTTACCACTCCATCCTGTTTCGGACAAAACCTTTTTGAATTTATCTACGATTTCGGCGCTGCCAGCAGCCTGACAACCTGTACCACAGCACACAATTATTTGCGGAGCGTTCGGATCATATTTGGACATTAGTTCCTGGCGAAATAGCTCCAGTCCGGCAGGTGTCGCGATTTTGCAAACATCAGGATATGTAACAGTTTGAGTTGCTTCGATCATATCATCGTTCCCTTATTCCGCATCCAGATGATCCATAAAATGGTTCAGTGTGGCGATGTCTGCCTTGGGGTAGTATTTCTCATCTATGACTACCACCGGTGCCACTGCACAGGCACCGACGCAATTAACTGTTTCCAGAGTCATTTTCAGATCAGCAGTTGTCTTACCGGGGGAAATTCCCATTCGCTTAGAGACATGTTCCACCATACCGCCGCTTCCTCTCAAATGACAGGCAGTGCCGGTACAAACACTGAGTATGTATTTGCCTTTCGGTTCAAGACTGAATGACGCATAAAAAGTGGCTACTTCATATATTTTGGTTAGCGGAACCTGGATGACCTGGGCCAAATACTTCAGAGTCGCTTCGGGTAAAAAACGATATATCCGCTGAATGGCCTGCATCATCATGATCATGGATTCCCTATTTTCACCATAATCATCACGAATGATTTTATCCAGAAGACTGTAATCAATTTCTATTTCCGCTCGTGAGGTCTCCTGGCACTGACACGCTGTCCCCGACATTCATGCCTCCTTAGGCTGGATGATAATCAAATTTACGGAAGCCTTCCTTCTATATAAGGTATATGGATAGGCTTCATGGGTTTACATTTATTACTCCAACTCCGAGTCGCTTCCAGCCAGATCTTTGAAATTTAAGCATCCAGTAGTGCAAACAGTCACACATGCTGGCTTCAAGCCTTGATCTATTCGATCTTTACAGTAATCGCATTTGACGACTTTCTGCGTATCAGGATTCCACTGCACAGCTCCCCATGGGCAGGCCACCATACAGGCCTTGCATCCGATGCACCGATCGAATTCCACATAAACGATTCCGTCTGCTTCACGTTTTGTCATCGCACCCGTCGGACAAGCTGCTACACAGGCCGGATTTTCACAATGAAAACATGACATGTACACATAAGCTTCACGCGGAATGCCGTTTAGTTTTTTCTTGCCCAACACGACAATTTCACAAAGCCGGGGGCCTTCTGCCAACTGTTTGTTCTGCAAGCAATAAACTTCACAGCTCAGACAGCCGATACATCGTTCTTTATCCTGGGAAATAGTGTATTGACTCTTCATGGGATCCTTCCGGTATGCCTTTTTGCTTTATGTTAGCAGTCCGAAATCGTTTTGTTAATAAATAATCCATTCATTAAATCACGGTATCGTTACCGATCACCAATTGTTCACGGGTGAGCCACATTCGTATCTACCATTTGCTCGAAGGGCAGCACTGCATAAATCGACTGCCGATTGTTTTCCTTGATCAGCGGATGAAAACCCAAATCATCAGGAAGCAGCAGAGGTTTCAAATTCGGATGATTTTCAAATATCACTCCGAAGAAATCGAAGCACTCTCGTTCGTGCCAATCGGCACCGCTATATACCGATACGATGGATGGCACTGAGGGTTCTTCGTGAGATGTCATCACACGTACCGTCACCCGCTCGGACCGATCATAACGATCAAAATGATAAACCACCATGATCCCTTCCAGAATATCGACTCCGGAAACATCTTCAATAAAAAAACCATGTTCAAACAAAAGTGAAGCTACATGCAGAATCTGGCTTTTATCGATCAACACGCCTGCATACGACCCGGTTTTTTTATAATTGGATTCCGATTTTCCGCGAACATCGAGACTGGCTAAAAAAACTGGTATTGAGTGATTCATAAGTTGGTCTTTCTTTAACACTTATGTTCTTTGGGTTCCGGCCACCACCGCCGTCCGGTAATTTTCTTTTGCAATTCGAACAATCCTTCAAGAAGTCCTTCGGGTCGCGGGGGGCAACCTGGAACATAAACATCCACAGGAATCAGCCGATCGACTCCTTCAACAATTCCATATTGTCCTTCGAAACTGAAAGGGCCACCTGAAATAGCGCAGTTACCAAGGGCCAAAACCCACTTAGGAGCAGGCATCTGTTCATATAATCGCACCACAGAAGGTGCCATCTTCTTGGATACCGTGCCTGCCACGATCATCAAATCTGATTGACGAGGAGATGGCCGAAAAACTTCCGCGCCAAACCGGGAAATATCGAATCTCGCCATACCGACAGCCATCATTTCGATTGCACAGCATGCCAATCCGAATGTCATGGGCCACAGTGACATCGCTCTGCACAAATCGACAATCTGCTGTACCGGTTGAATCTGAATCAGCGGCGGCGTAATTGCACCTGTATTCGGCATATTTGTTACATCCTTTGCCGCCATATTTAAAAGGTAATCCTTCTTGGCCATGTAAACACTCCTTTGCGCCAGAAATAAAGCACCGCAAGCCCAAGAATACCCAGAAAGACTGTCAGTTCCCAGAACAGTGTCCATCCAGGAGTATTTGTATAAATGACCGACACCGGAAAAAGATAAAGGACATCCACATCGAAGGCGAGAAACAACAACGCATAAAAGTAGTAGTTGATGCCGAAATTTACACGTGCTGAACCGAACGGTTTGATCCCGCATTCGTAGGGAAGTGCAAGATCTCCGGCTTTACTTTTTGGGGCAAGAAACTGTGAAAGGATAACAGGAAGACCGCCGAAAGCGAGTCCGGCAAACAGAAACAAGATGATCGCAAAATTCAACCAGTCAAACTGCATCAGATTTACCCTTTGTTTGGATTGGCGGAACGTTTAAAAAAACAAACAGTGTTCGTTTACACTGATGACATTAACCCTGTCAAGCATAAAAGATCATCCGCTATAAATTTATTTTTTTGATTAGCGATTCAATCTGACAGTTTTCTGAATCGACACGAAATTATCCTGTAATGCCAGCCCCCCGCCCGCCGTCGGCCGTCGGCCACATGGATATTTCCCTGAATAAATCGGCACTCACCATTTTGAACATTCACCTGAACAGGGCAGTGAACCGAACACATACCGCAGACACTGAAGGTGGTTCTTTCTGGCATGGCAACATCCTTTTCTGATGAACTATCGTGAAAGGGGGATCATCCCATTCTTTCTGATAAGTTGAATCCCATTTTCAGACAAAGTAAATTTGATGAATTCCTTCACCTGCCCCGTCGGCTCCCCCTTGGTTACGTAATAAAATAACTGAATGTATGGATAAGAATTTTCTTTTGATGAAATACCGTTTATTTTGATGATTTTTATTTCTTTATATTTTGATGCTCCGGCATGAGAAAAAAACGAAATTCCACCCATCGGCAGATAATTCACCACATCAATAACCAAATCTGCCGTTGCTGTAACAATCGTATGCTTGATTTCTTTATTTTTCATAACCCATCGTTTGAAATTTTTGTTTGCCGCTGTATTTTCAGCCGGAATGACAACGACAATCGGCAGGTCCGCCCCGCCCAGCTCATTCCAATTTTTGATATCCCCACTGAAAATATCCTCGAGCTGTTTATCTGTTACATTGTCTATTTCACATTTTGTATTCACGATGATTGCCAGCGGATCAGAGCAAATCGGGGTGGCTTTAAATCCGTTTTCTTCCATTCGAACATCAATCTGCCTGGCCGTACTGGCCAGATCACAGTAACCATTCGATAGAAGATTTACCGCGACATCCGAAGGATATGCTTTCACATCGATCCTGTATCCGGTTTCTCTGGTAAATGCTTCGATATTTTCGCTTTCAAAAGCTTTGAAAATCTGATTCGAGCAACGATACTTAAATCCTTCAGCAGCCACTGTTATCGACTTGGATATCAGAAACAAAGATAAAGACAGTGCAATGATGATGGATACTTTACTGAATTTAATACGATTCATGATGATCTCTCCTTGTCTATTGATTTTAATCCAATCAACATCTTTTATTCACAACAAGCCACATCACAGCGGCATAGATCTCCGTCACACACTTCCCAGTTGTGAGAGGATTGGTAGTTTCTGTCGGCAGTGGAACGTACAAAATCCTCTGAAATTCGTTCGGTTGGGTTATTGTTTTCTTTCATGACCCGATACAATCGATGGAGAGACAGATTTTACCTACCAGACGATCTCCCAGCCATCGCATGACTTTGTTTAAACTGGCCTATCTCTCGTCGGTGTCTTCGGAAGCATATAAATTACTGCCTTCGCCTTTCATAAAACGTTCCACTCTTCAAGTCCTTATTGGCTTCCATATCGAACCACATGGCAAACAGCGTAAAAAGGCTGGAACTCATGAATGAAAACATCGCTGCCAGTGAGCTATTTGCAGGAAAAAATCCGAAAAGCCATTTCAAATAGATCATTCTTGAGAACAGTATCAACGTGCTCATCCCAAAAATCATTCCCAGCATATAAAAAAACACTAGGGGATGAAAATCCCGAATGATGTATTTCTCTTTCATTCTCCATAAAAACATTTTCAACAGCAGAAAACTGATGGTAAAAACAACTTTCCGAACGCGAATGCCGGATTTTTCACCAATATGGTACACGGGTTCGACCGGCACGTCAGCGACACGAAAATTGAAAACGTTCAGGCGCACCATGAGGTCATTGGGCTGGCCGTAACGACGGTACATCCGATTCCAATCGATCGTATCAAGGACGTTGCCATTCATGGCTGTATAGCCGGACTGAAAATCGGCCACGTGCCAGTATCCCGAAGCGATTTTGGTGAGCAGAGACAAGAATGCGTTACCGAAATATCGAACTTTGGGAATCTTCCGGTAAGCCTCTCCGGTCACCAGTCGGTTCCCCTTGGCATAGTCCGCCGTTCCCCGCACGATCGGCTCGATCAGCGCCGGCAAATCTTCCGGATTCATCTGCCCATCGCCATCCATTCTCACGGCTATATCCATCCCTTTGTCTCTTGCCCAGATATAACCGGTAGCCAGCGCCCCGCCGCATCCCTGATTGATGTCATGATGCAAATACACCACACGGGGATCCTGTCGCTGACATGCCGACACAACAGACATCATATCATCGGTGCTGGCATCATCCACGACAACGATTCTGTCCACAAACGCGGGCATCGATGCGATCACACGCAAACGCCAAGCCGCTCAATGCCGGAATCCCCAGCATGATGAGCGCGACGGCCCATCCGCCCTCGTGATTGCTTGCACTCACAAAACCTTGAACTGGAATCAACCGATAGCCATCCACATTCCGATGCTATGACACGGGATATTTATTTCGACGAAACGTGCTGCCGCTTGATTCCGCCAACAAGTGCTGGTAAAAGCAGTCAAGATATACTATCTAAGCATTCATTCGGTCAAAGACAATTTTCATTTTTTTGTTATGTTGAACCAGTTATTGATATTTTGTTTTCACTGTATCGATTATCTATGAAAAACAATACATCCCGCCCCATCGTTCCCTTGCCGTTTCCGGTCTATTTCTGGCCGGTTGTGATACTGACAGTATCCGGCCTGGCAGATTCCATCTATCTGTCGATATCCCACTATCGGGTCTATACAGATATCGGTTATGCCAGCTTTTGCGCCATTTCCAAAGCCATCAACTGTGACACGGTTTCCCAAAGCCCGACTTCCATTCTCTGGGGCGTTCCTGTTCCGGTATGGGGTGTTTTTGGTTATGCTTGTATTTTGGCGCTGTTGCCACTTGCCGGTTCCAAAGAAGCAATGCATGAGCGTATATGGTCGCTTCTCCTTGGCATTTTTCTGTGTTTCAGTATTTACAGCATCTCCCTCGGGCTGATTTCGGCCCTGGTGATTCACAGCTACTGTCTGATGTGCATTGTTAGCTATGGTATCAATTTCATGCTCTTGTTCTATGCATGGCTGATCCGTCGGCGATTCGCAAAAAACGGGTGGCTATCCGGTTTCGTTCAAGATATGCAATTTCTGTGGTATCAAAAAAGAATGTCAACAATACGTGTCATCCTGACATCCTCATTGGTTTTTCTGACCATGATCTCCCGTTTTCCGGATTACTGGCACCTCGCTCCGCCTCCGGTTTCTCAATCCGTTTCCAGTGGCGTCACAGATGACGATCATCCGTGGATCGGAGCCGAAACACCGATTCTGGTTATTACCGAATTTACCGATTACCAATGTTTCCAGTGCAAAAAAATGCATTTTTTTCTTCGTCGTATGATCGATGCCCACCCGGATAAAATCCGGCTGATCCACCGCCACTATCCCATGGATCACAAGGTCAACCCGATCGTCAAAGATCCTTTTCATGTGGGATCGGCCGCCATGTCCCTGGTATCCATATATGCTCAGACCCACGGAAAATTCTGGGAAATGAATGATATCCTTTTCAACACCGATCTTCATCAGGAATCCATCAACACGCGAGCCCTGATGAAGCAGGCTGGTATCGACATCGGGGATACGGCTCCGAACATTTACGATCCTCAGATCCAGATCAGGCTGCTAAACGATATCCGGGAAGGAATCAAATTGGGTATCATGGGCACACCGGCCTATGTCATCGAAGAACAGGTTTATCTCGGGCAGATTCCTCCGGAAATCCTCGACAAAATAACCGGGAAATAAGGATTTGAAAGATGCCGGAAATTAATCCCATCCCTATCCAATCCAGTGAAACGTTTCCAGTGTTGAAAATACCCGTTCGAAGTATCTGCCCGGTACTCGTCGTCTTGATCGTCCTGGCCATCGGAACACTTGGATCCGTTCCTCCGGTGGACAGAGACTCGCTGACACACCATCTCTATATCCCGAAACTATATCTGAAGCACGGCGGTATATATGAAATTCCGTCCGTAGAATTTTCCTACTATCCGATGAATCTGGACATGCTTTACGCCGCCGCACTGTATTTTGGAAATGACATCCTGCCCAAATACATTCATTTCGCTTTCGGACTGCTCACCGCTGGTTTGATCTTCAATTATCTGAGGTTCCGACTGAACACCCGCTTTGCCCTATATGGTGTTCTCCTCTTTCTGATGGTTCCTGTCATCGTCAAATTGTCCATCACCGCTTATGTGGACCTCGGATTGATTTTCTTTACCCTGCTATCACTCATCTATATTCAGAAGTGGGCAGAAAATGATTTTCGGCTGAAATATCTTTTATTCTCCGCCATCGGATGCGGATTGGGACTGGGCACAAAGTATAATGGGTTGATAACGCTTTTTCTGATGACGATACTCGTTTCATTCAGCTTTATCAGGTTCTCTGATCTCAAAACGAACAGACTGCTGAAACCGGTCGGATGTACCTGCCTTTACTTGTTTGTTTCCCTGGTAATCTTTTCCCCCTGGATGATCCGAAATATTGTGTGGAAGCAAAATCCCGTGTATCCTCTCTATGACTCCTGGTTTCATCGAAATGCACAGATATCATCAACACCGGCGACTGAAGACGGAAGCAACATGCCGACGAAACACATGAATCATTACCTGATTCGAAAATTCGTCTTCCATGAATCCTGGTGGCAAACCGCATCGATTCCTGTGCGCATTTTTTTTGATGGAAAAGATGACGATCCAGCCAAATTCGATGGAAAGTTGACACCGCTGATTTTTCTGCTGCCATTTTTTTCTTTGCTGCAATTTCGAAGCAAAAAGGCACATTTTCAATATGAAATACAAACATTTATAGGTTTTTCCGGGCTGTTTCTGCTGTATGCCTTCGTTACCACCGACATGCGGATTCGCTATATTGCCCCCATCGTTCCCCCTCTGGTGATTCTGTCCATCATCGGTCTGCACACCCTGCTAACTTGGATTCGGGCATTCAGGCAACATCACTTCCGATTATGGGTTGAAATCGGCCTTTGGATCGGCATCCTGGCACTCTGCCCCATCGATTACCTGATCGGACAGTTCACACAGGTCAACCCCATTCCCTACCTGATGGGAAAACTCGATCGGGATGCATATATTACGCTATACCGACCGGAATATCCGGTCATTCAGCATGCCAATCGGAATCTGCCGGAAACCGCCCGAATCCTGGCCATTTTTCTTGGAAACCGTGGATATTATTTCGACAGGGAAGTTGTATTCGACATGAAACTGCCGCTTCCCGGCACCGGCACAACAGGCTTGGACACGACAGTGGAAGGACTGTTGCATCGTCAGGGGATCACCCACCTGCTGATTCGATACGATCTTTTCGACCAATGGCTGGGCTCTCTGACGCATCAGCACAGAGACATTATCTCCCGGTTTTTTCAATCCCGAACCCGCCTGCTGTTTTCATCGGGCGGGCATGGGCTGTTTACCCTTCAAAAATAATTTGGCACAAGACGGGCAATAAGCGTGATGTTCTTTGATTTCTGGAACGGGTTGGGTTCGCTGCTGAGTAAATGCCAGAAATTTGGGAGTGGCAAACCGCCTGCCGCAGACTTCGCATCTTTCCAACGGGTGAATACCGATGATTTCATCACGAATCGATATGGTTCGAACATTTTCCCGGTCTTCGATACGAATCGCCTGAGTGGGGCATATATTGGCACAGGTTCCACAACCGATACAAGCTCCCTCAATCGGCACGATAAATTTTCGACCGTCTTTTTTGACGACGCGTAGGGCATCGACACCGACGATTTCCCGACACACACGCTCACACAATAAACATCGGATGCAGCCATCCGGTTGAAAAGGCATTTCGATGCCGTAGTCCGCAGCCAGTTTGAGCAGTACCGGAGACTGTGGGGCAAATGCCAGCATCTGCACGATTGCCTGGCTTCTGGACTGCCGTACCGCATCGGTATCCGTTTCCACACATAGCCCCGCACTGGTTTTAATTGCACATGACAGTGCTACATTCTCCGGTCTATCCTTTGCCCGAATCTGCACAGCACAGAGTTTACAGGCGGCAATTGGCTTTTTCAGCGCGGGATGGTAGCAAAGAGAAGGAATATTTTTACCTTCGGCCCGAAGCACTTTCAGCAAAGACAGGCCTTCTTCTACAACATATTCATTTCCATCGATAACAATCGTAACCACTGGCCGTATCCTTCGCGCATCTTTAATTGGCATGAAATTATTGAAAAAACGGAAGGGGAAAACCCCATTCGTTTTTTTCAATCGGTTTACAGCGCATACACCGTTGCCCCGTCGATCACCGTCAACCCGCTTTCTTCCAACAACTTGACAGCCGCATCGATGTGATCGAAGCGGAAAATCATCACCGCATTATTCCCGCTCGGGTGAACAAAGGCATACATGTATTCCACATTGATCTGCGCTTTGTGCAGCATATCCAGAATCTGATGGAGCCCGCCGGGTCTGTCCGGCACCTCGACCGCCAACACATCGGTGATTCCTACAGAAAAGCCGTTGTTCTTGAGTGCTTCCATGGCTTTTTGATTGTCGTTGACGATCAGTCTCAACACCCCGAAATCGGAAGTATCCGCCACCGAAAGGGCACGGATATTGACCGCCGCCTCCGCCAGCACCGCTGTCACTTCCGAGAGCCTTCCCGCCTTGTTTTCAAGAAAAACTGAAATCTGTTTCACTTGCATCCGCATCATCCTTTGCGTTTGATTGGCAGAACGATCTCATGCTCGGCCAATGGTTCATATCATATTTTCCGATTGTCGATCACGCGTATGGCCTTTCCCTGACTTCTGGTAATGGTTCGGGGTTCAACCAGTTTGACCCTGGCCGATACACCCAGCAATTCCTTGATACTGAAAGCGATCTTTCTTTCACGTTCTTGCAGCACCTTGACCTCATCCGAAAAACTCCGATCACTGATTTCCACTTTGACCGTCAGGGTATCCAGATTGTCCACCCGATCCACCACCAACTGATAATGGGGCTCTATCCCTTCGATTTCCATCAACACACTCTCTATCTGAGACGGGAAGACGTTCACACCGCGGATGATGAGCATGTCATCGGTTCGTCCGCTGACCTTCTTCATTCGAACCAGCGTTCTTCCACAGATACAGGGTTCAGGGTTCAGGGTCGTGATGTCACGAGTCCGATATCGAATGATCGGGAAAGCTTCCTTGGTGATCGAAGTGAAGACCAGCTCCCCGGATGTTCCGTAAGGCAGTACTTTGCCGGTAGCCGGATCGATGATTTCAGCAATGAAGTGATCTTCGAAAATATGCAGCCCTTTCTGCGCCTCGTGACACTCCGCCGCCACCCCCGGACCGATAATTTCGCTGAGCCCATAAATATCCACCGCCTTGAGATGGAGTTTGCGCTCGATTTCCTGCCGCATCTCCTCCGACCAGGGTTCAGCCCCGAATATGCCGTATTTGAATTTGAGATTTTCGAAAGACACCCCCATGGACTCGGCTTCTTCAGCCAGATGCAGCGCATAGGACGGGGTTGCTGTCAAAATGGTCGGCCCGAAATCACGCATAATGACAACCTGGCGCTTGGTGTTGCCGCCGGAAACCGGAATCACCGATGCCCCCAGTTTTTCGGCCCCATAATGAACACCCAGACCACCGGTAAACAAGCCGTAACCATAAGCGTTGTGAATGATGTCGCGCCGGCCGGCACCGCCTGCTGTCAAAGCTCTGGCCATCAGAATGGACCAGGTGTTAATATCACGGGCTGTGTATCCAACCACCGTTGGCTGGCCGGTCGTTCCGGATGAAGCATGAATCCGGACCACATTGTCCATCGGAACCGCAAACATGCCGAAAGGATAATTATCCCGAAGATCTTGCTTGGTCGTAAAGGGGATATGCTGTAAATCCTCTAACGAATTGATGTCGTTGGGGGTGATGCCGGCTTCTTCGAAGCGTTTTCGATAAAACGGCACCGTAGCATTGACCCGTTCCAGTGTCGCTCTGAGACGCCTCAACTGAATGGCAATAAGCGCTTCACGCGGCAGGGTTTCAAACTCCATGTCATAAATCATTGATCCGTTGCTCCATAATGAAAAAAATCAGGGAGTGCGAACATCATAGGCTGTTGAATGTCCGCACTCCCCGGGTGTCACAGAACATTGTCAAAATCGGGGCTTCTCACCCGACAGAGTCGACGCACAAAGAACGTGGCATACCGATGGAAATCATTGTCCGGTCAAACTGCCTTGAAAAACCGCTTTGCGCTTTTCGAGAAATGCTGTTGTTCCTTCTTTGCCATCTTCACTGGCCATACACAACGCAAAAGCATCCACTTCCATCCGACAACCCGTTGACAAATCGACATTCAACCCGGCGTTGATCACATGTTTGGCAGCGCGCAGGGAGACTTTTCCTTTCTGAGCGATTGCCCTGGCCGTTGTCATCACTTCGGTCATCAGCGATTCCGCAGGCACCACCCGATTGACCATGCCTAAACTTTGAGCTTCGGCAGCGGAAATCATTTTTCCGGTGAAGATCATTTCTTTGGCCATACTCGGGCCGATCAAACGCGGCAAACGCTGGGTGCCGCCAAAACCGGGGATGATTCCCAGGGTGATTTCCGGCAGGCCGAATTTGGCGCTCTCTGAAGCATAGATGAAATCGCAGGCCAAAGCGATTTCACTGCCACCGCCGAGAGCGAATCCATTAACAGCAGCGATGACCGGAATACTCAGGCATTGCAGCTTGTTGATGGCCGCCTGCCCTTTTGATCCGAAAATCTTTCCTGAAAGCGGATTGCATTTGGCCAATTCTGAGATATCCGCACCCGCAACGAAAGACTTATCTCCAGCACCGGTCAGAACCAGCACACGAATATTTTCATCCGCAGCCACTGCATCCAGAACCAGAGCCATTTCTGCCAGCAGTTCACCATTCAATGCATTGAGTGCCTTGGGACGATTGAAGGTCAGCGTGGCAATTCCCTCCTCGACCTGGAACAATAAGTTTTTTAAATCCATGAAACATCCTCCGTCAGATTGTTGATAAATTTCTGGTGGTTTTCCACCAATTGCATTGTGAAATCACCATCGGCCCATCACCGATGACATCATTGCCACCGGACGGCATTACCCTCCAAGCCCCTGGGCCAGTGTGGAACTATTGTTCCTTTGCTTGTAATAAGCCGTCGGGTTGATTTCCTTGATATAACGACCGACACCGGCAATGATGGCTTCGCAGATCCGATCTTGATATTCCGGAGATGTCAGCCGAGCACATTCACGTTCATTGCTGATAAACGATGTTTCCACCAAAATGGAAGGCATCTGGGCACCCAGAAGCACATAAAACGGCGCTTTCTTCACGCCCTTATTCTTGATGTTACTGTATTTCGTGCTCATGTGATTGCACAAATGATCCTGAACGCTGGTCGCCAGACGACTGGATTCATTGATCTTGGCATTCTGCATCAAATCGGTGAGAATGCTTTGCAAGTCACTGATGTTCTTGGTGGATGTGGCATTTTCACGCGCCGCCACCATGATGGATTCATCATCGGTGGCCAGATTCAGAAAAAAGGTTTCAATACCGAATGCATCCGGATTTTTGGCTGCATTGGTATGAATTGAGATGAACAGATCGCCATTTTTGGTATTGGCGATAGCGGTACGCTCTTCAAGCGTCAGATACCGGTCTGTTGATCTTGTCAGCACCACTTCGCATTTCAATGAATCCTGAATTTTCGTCGCCAGTTTCTTACTGATCGCCAAGGTGATGTCTTTTTCGAAAACCCCTTTCACCGCTCCGGGGGCACCGAAATCTTTCCCACCGTGCCCCGGATCGATAATGATACGGCTCACCCCCAAAGCCAACTGCTTGGCCAGCGCACCGGGTTCAATTTTTGTCTGCTTACCAGTCTTTCGGGGAATGCTTTTGTTCGCAGTTTTACGAGGTGCCGACAAAGAAGGTTTTTCGGGTGCCGGCGACTGTTCAGCCCGGACAGCACCGGATTCGTCTCCCCAGATATCGAGAACGATCCGAAATGGGTTGTTCAGCGAAAATATCTTGTATGACTTGAACGATTTGATATCAACCACCACCCGGACGGATTCCAGTGTATATTGGCCGGCCCGGGCATCGATCAAGAGATCGTCATCGATGGGAATAAAGTTTTTAAAACTCTTGGTGAGCTTGCTGTGAGTGAAATCGATATAAAGCCTTTGAGGTTTGTCGAGTGCTGTGTCTTTTTTTAACAGACGATGTTCATAAGTAGTTTCCTTATCTGCATCGATGACAATTCGGGTATATCTCGGATTGGACCAAACCCGCAGATCGGTGATTCGGCTGTAACCGGAAAGTGGCAGACAGGATGAATCCACGGAAGCGGCCGGCGTATCGGATTCGCCCAATGATTTTTCCGGCTTTGAAGAAGTACCGTTTTGAGGAGGGGGGAGGCAGTTTTCCGGATTCGACAATCGCTCGATGGCGGCCTGGGCCTTTGGCATCTGTGAACTCTTAGGATATCGTTTGACAACCCGCTCGTAGCAGTCGATGGCTTCTTTCTTATCGGATGTCTTTTTGGAAACCCGGTACATCTCGTCAAACATATAGCCGACCATATACAGCCCAGAGGACGCCAGCGGGCCGTTCGGATCCGATTTATAAACATCCTGATAATCTTCGATGCACCGCATCCAGTGGTGCCGAAATTTTTGCTTTTCCGGACTGTTCAGCAATGCCTGATAACAGGCATCTGCCTGAGCGTACTGTTCCTTTGCCGTGGATGCATGCGCATTGGGCACCCATAATAACACGGCACACAAAAACACTATTCCCGAAAAATGAATCAAATTGGTTCTCATTTCTTCAGACAGATCTTTTCATGATGACAGGAATAAGTATCCGGGTGTTTCAATGAAACGATATTCATACAATTTTGAATGAGGCCTTCCCCCATAATTGAAAATCTTATCATTCTCTTTCGCACCCGAAAGCCATCGGTCGGTACCCCGCAAATAAAGCATTCAAAGCATCTGCTGGAGAGCATGGGAACGCAGTTCGTGCAAACAGTTCAGCGCCTCGAGCGGGGTCATGGTGGAAATATCGATGTTTTTCAACGTCTCGATAATAGCATTCCCGCCATCGGAAAACAAACCTATTTGAACCGGAGCGGGTTTACTGATTTTTTTCCGAATCCGGGTTCGGGTAATGTCTGGCAAATGACATTTTTCATCTTCGATATCGTTTAAAATGGTTTTGGCGTGGCTGATCACGGATTCCGGTATGCCGGCCAGCCGGGCCACCTGAATTCCATAGCTGCGGCTTGCTCCGCCTTCGACAAGCTTTCGCAGAAAAATAATCTGGTCTTTCCACTCCTTCACACTGATGTTGAAATTCCTGATCCGGGGGTTCAGCCGTTCCAATGCCGTCAGTTCGTGATAATGCGTCGCAAAGAGGGTTTTGACACCTTTGCCTTTCAAATCATGAAGATAGCTCACCACGGCCCAAGCGATGCTGAAACCGTCGTAGGTGCTCGTTCCACGGCCGATTTCATCCATGATAACCAGACTTTGCGATGTTGCACTGTTTAAAATATTGGCGGTTTCTTCCATTTCCACCATAAACGTGCTTTGGCCGCTCGACAGATTGTCGAGGGCACCGATTCGGGTGAATATCCGGTCTGTCATCGGGATGGCGGCTCGCCGGGCCGGAACGAAAGAGCCCATCTGTGCCATGAGCACCTGAAGGGCGACCTGCCTGAGCACCGTCGATTTTCCGGCCATGTTGGGGCCGGTGATGATCAATACCTGCTGGTGTCGATCATCCATTGCAATGGAATTCGGAACGAACCGCCCATCGATGGTCATTTGTTCTACCACAGGATGGCGGCCTTCTTCAACGAAAAGAACGCCGTCGGCTCGAATTTCCGGGCGGGTATAGTCATATTGATCGGCGATATCCGCCAGGTTCAGCAGACAATCGACCTGTGCAATAAAATCCGCTGCCTGATAAATCCATTTGTGCCGGTCCGCCGCTGCCTGCCGGATATCCATGAAAATCCGATGTTCCAAGGTGGATCGCTCTGTTTCGGCACTGAGAATTTTGCTTTCGAACGTTTTGAGTTCTTCGGTGATGTATCGCTCGGCATTCACCAAAGTTTGCTTACGGATATAGTGTTCCGGAACCGATTTGGACTGATTTTTGGATATTTCGATATAATATCCGAAAACCTTGTTGAACCGAACCTTGAGAGACTGAATTCCGGAAGCCTGCCGTTCCTGAACTTCCAGTTTCGACAGCCATCCCTTGCCGTCACGGCTGATCTGTATCCATTCATCGAGCTGCGGATCGAAGCCCATTTTGATCATACCGCCATCGTGAACCGTCGGTGGAGCGTCGTCTCGAATGGCGCGTCGAATCAGCTCCGCCAATTGTTCGAGCTCATCGAGGCACGGACCATGCTTATCCCAACAAAGCAGTTCGGCATCGTAAACGGCAAGTGCTTTGCGCAAATCGGGGAGGGCCTCCAGAGACGTGCACAGACTAAGCATATCCCGCGCATTGCAATGCCCCATGACGATTTTACTTCCAAGACGCTCCACATCCGAAATCCTTTTCAATGCATTTCGAATGTCATGGGTGGCCTGGATGCGATTTTTAGCCTCTTCCACGGCATTCAACCGCAATTGAATCATTTCGGCGTGCATCAGGGGATAACGTATCCAGTTTTTCAGCCGACGCGCCCCCATTGCCGTCATCGTCCGATCCAGCACACTCAGCAGTGTTCCCTTCCGTGTATCTCCCTGAATGGTCTTCAGCAGTTCAAGATTACGGCAACTGACATCATCAACCACCAGAAACTGGCTGTGAAAATAGGTTTCAATCCGACTGATATGATCGATTGCCTGTTTCTGGGTTTCCTGAACATAGGTGATGAGCGCACCGGCCGCCCCCACACCGGCAGACATGGTTTCACATCCGAAACCTTCCAGAGACAACGTTTGAAATTGACGAATGAGTTTTTCACGAGCGAAGGGATACTCAAAATGCTGATCCAGCGTGGTGGACACCGCTTTTCCGTTGAACAAGTGCTGAAAGATATCCAAAAAAGGGGTATCCTCCCGCAACGATTCCGGCAGAAGGATTTCACGGGGAGATATCCGAATAATTTCATCCCGGATCACATCCGTATCTTCAGACTGAGTCAGCCGGAAGGTACCGGTTGAAATATCCAGACTGGCCAGCCCGATTTCCCGATTTCGCCGGCACATTGCCAGGGTGAAGTTTTCGGTTCTTTCATCCAGAAGCCCGTCTTCGATGATCATACCTGGCGTGATCACCCGAACCACTTCACGCCGAACCAGACCCTTGGCTTGGGATGCATCCTCGGTCTGATCACAAACAGCGACCTTGAACCCCTGATCGATCAATTTGGCGATATATCCCTGGGCTGCCCGGTAGGGAACTCCGCACATGGGCACCGGAAAATCATCGTTCTTGTTCCGGGATGTCAGGGCGATTTCCAGAATGGGGGATGCCGTTTCGGCATCTTCTAAAAACATCTCGTAAAAATCCCCCATACGATAGAAAAGCAGGGTATCCGGATACTCGCTTTTAATCGCGAGATACTGCTTCATCATGGGGGTGGGTTGGGAAGGAAGCATGGGGAAAACTCAGGAGGGTTCGGCCTAAACCTCGGTCTGCCCGGGCTGCTGCCGGGGGGATGATGTCTGATTACGACTCAGTTCATCGTTTAAAGCCGTAATGGTATCATTGAGGCTTTTGATTGTCTGGTTATTTTTGAAACGACATGAAAGCCCCCAGAAATAGGAAGCCAGAACTCCGATAAAAAAAGACGCCAGAATCACCTGAAGGTTGACGACTTTTTCGGTATGGAACGGTCCGGCAATCCAGAAATCGATTTGCAGGCCGGCCGAAGCGGATAAATAGCCCATGTTCTGATAAATCACCAACCCGATAAAACCCAATGCCACCAGGCCCAGGGCGATTTGTATTTTTTTCATGGGTCACTCCATGGATGGATGTTAGGATGTTTTACACTTCTGGAACGGAATACAATTCAATCTGTAACAATCCGGTTTGAAATCAGATGGCCGAACCCAATTTCGCAAACAACGGCTTCAGAGAGTCGTAAGTAGCCTTCAAGTGTTCGGGAATCACGCGGATATCCGCAAAAACCGTCAACGCGTTCGTATCGCCAAACCATCTTGGAACGATGTGAAAATGCAGGTGCTCTTCAATACCGGCTCCGGCCACCTTGCCCAGATTGAGGCCGACATTGAAACCATCGGGATTCATGACTTCCTTCTCGATACGAACCGCGTTTTCAACAGTTGCCAGCAACGCTGTCATTTCGTCGCGGGTAAGTTGGTCAAGCCGGGATACGTGCCGAACCGGTGCGACCAGCAGATGTCCGTTGATATATGGGTATTTATTCATGACCACCATCGTGATATCACCTTTGTAAAGGGTCAAATCGTCATGAACTGTCAGCGCCTGACAGAATACACATCCCCCCGCTTTTTCAGACTTGATATATTCGATGCGCCACGGCGCCCACATGGTTTCCAAAACAGCCTTCCTCCTGATCAACGGTGCAGTGCTCGTCTCACCGGTTATTTTGAGAGAATCAGACGACTGTTGATCTCCCGATCTTCGACATGTTCGAGCATATTCTTCCAGCTTTTTTACGCTGTCAATACCAAAAACTCAATATTTTTTTCCTCTGAGCGGCATGACTTCAATATCTCCCCACAACCCCATGTCTTTGCCAATAATGACCACCAGTCCCATAACCCCATGAATGGACTTGCCAAATTGGATAGCCGTCGAAATATCCTTGGAAGACTGCACACGATTGCCCACAGCCGTGGCCACCGCATCGGCCAATGCGCAGGAGTCGGACATCACGCATACGGCATCGGCCTTTCCAAAACTCAATGAATGACCGATCGTACCCGATGATGTGCACAATGCAACCGGGTGCTCGCAAGAATCAACCATCAGACCGATATTCATGCTCAATGGCGATTTGCCGGCATAAATACCGACAATCACCGGCACCTTCGTTTTGAAAAATGTATCCCCGCCATTTTCCACAATGACTTCATCCGAGTTTTTTAGAAGCCCTTTTCCGACGATTTCGGACAGAGCACCGGCAACAGCCGCCATCGGGCCGACCCCCGCTTTTTCACCTGCCAGCGACATATTCCGGACAATGGCGGGTGCCGGCCCGTCAAGGCGCCAGGGAACAAGTGTTTTAATAAAATCCGGATGCTGTTCAATATAATTTTCAAGATAACCGCGATGGGTCAATACCAGTTCCCGGGCCTCGGATTCAAGCGGATGAGCGGCACTGATCATCAAATCGGTTTCTTTGACCGTCATCTGAAAATGAACCAACCGGTCGTTGAAAATGGCATTTCGGTAAGACCGTTGCTGGAATTTCATGGGCTTAAAACGGGTGGGAATGAGGGCGCATCGATGCAGGGCACTGGGACAGAAAATAACTGTCGGTCATACCGGCGATAAAATCCCGCACGATTTCAGCCGGACGATGGTTCCGGATGTAGTCTTGCGACATATCCTGCAAATAACCGGTAAATATCACAGATGCTTGATTCTCTGTTTCGATGTCGGTCAGATAGCGACCGAAAAGAAGCGAAAACAGATCCCGTATAACGGTTGTATGTCGTTTGATTGCCGGATTCAGATAGATTCTTTCCAAATTGAAAATTTTCAATGATTCCAAAGCGTCAGACACTGCCTGACTGAATGCGGCATACGGATGTTGGAAGCTGTTTTGAATCATATCCGTTACCAAACGATAGACGATGGTGCCATTGGTATCGCCTAATATCCGGACACTATCCGCCGGCAGATCGGATCGCCGTATCATGTCAAGACGAATGGCATCTTCAATGTCTCGACCGACATAGCTGATCGTATCGGCCATCCGAACCACACATCCTTCCAGGGTCATGGGCGTCAGCTCATGGGCCGGGTCTTGATGTTTCAACGCGATTTCCCGATCGAGCGTCTCGAATGTCTTGCCGCGCATCGGTTCGAGCCGCTGATTATGGATTTCACCATCATGACAGAGAATGCCATCGAGTGTCTGAAGACAGAGATTCCATCCCCTTCCCTTGCGCTCGACCCGCTCCAGAAACTGCACACTCTGGATGTTGTGCAGAAAGGCGCCGATACCGTTTGCCCGGCAGATTTCGGACAAGAATGTTTCCCCATCATGCCCGAACGGCGTATGCCCGATATCGTGACCCAGCGCAATCGCCTCGATCAGGTCTTCATTCAGACCCAGAAAACGGCCGATGGTGCGGGCGATCTTGGAAACAAGCTGAACATGTAGCACCCGGTGTGTGATATGATCATTATGAATCAGAAAAAACACTTGGGTTTTATCGATATACCGGGTATAGGCCAGGGAGTGGAGAATGCGGTCTGCATCGATCGAAAACGACTGGCGGAAATCGGGATCCGGATGCGTATCCGGAAATCGACGGATGCCATCCTGGCTGAATGTACCAACCGGGCAGTGATAGTCCACCTCCCGCTGATTCAGCGCCTGCTGGATGATATGAGGAATGGAATCAAATGTCGCCATTTTCGATCAGTGTCTCCATCAGATGAAAATAATCGATCCCCGCCAGCCGGAAGCCTTCCTTGCCGTACTTCATATTGGCTTCGATAACATAATAATGTCCGGCATATTCACAGATATCGATTCCCACATCGTTCCAGCAGCATTTTCGGGCGGTTTCCAGAGCAAGCTCCCGAGCTGCAGAAGGAACCGGATCGAAGGACACCGTTCCCCCTACGGCCACATTGGTGCGGAAATCGCCATCCGGGGCGATCCGCCAATAGGCATGAACCACCCGATTTCCAATGACGACCACCCGCATATCCCGATCGATGGGCAGGTATTCCTGAATATAGGCGATATGGGTTTTTTGCGTATAGCGTTGGAGATCGTCTGCATTCCGAATGATGAAAACACCCCGGCCCATGGCTGATCCGCGGGGAATTTTAGCGATGAACGGAAATGGGAAATGCCGGATAATGGCTGCGAAATGACGACGTCCGTAAAACACCCGTGTTCTCGGATGGGGAATGCCGAGCAAATTCAGCAATGCGGTTTGTTTGATTTTGTCCTGAGCATATTTGTAAGTATGGTAACTTGGGAAAGTGGCGATACCCGCCGTATCCAGGAGATCGGCATAAAAAGACGATGGATAATAAACCTTGCGGGAATGGAGAATCAGCTCGATCTCCGCCGGACTGTATAGGGAAAAGTTCGGTCTGACACCGAGGGTGAGAACATTGCGACAGGCTTTCAGTCGGGCTTCAAGGGCAACCGCTTTGTAATGCTGCGTCATGGCACTTTTCCCATCAAGGCGTAATCACGAACATTTCAGCAGACACAGGGGCATTGGGCCAGAACTGATCCATATCCAGTTGAAATCCCGATCCATTATCGTTACTGAAAACGAGCCTTTCAGGTACCCCAAAACCCTCGAATTCAGTTTTTCCGCCAAAATCCACCCGATATGCCAGTGTTCCTTTTGGGGTAAACATTTCGATGTGTTTCACTTGTGAGCGGCTGGTATCAAATATTATGGTTTGGATGACATTCCCCTCTTCTCCAAGCAACGACAGCAGATAGCCGCCGGCATCCGATATCCGATGCAGACGGCTGGAAAAATACGGCCGAATCGGAATACTGCCAGCCACCAATCGGATAAGATCTTCGACCGTGACCGCAATGGATACCAGCTTTTCCATATCCGGATTCCGTGCTTCAGCCTTGTAAAAACTATTTTCACTATAAGATTGGAGATAATACCAGGCGCCGTCTGCGGCCATACCGGCCACGGGAACCCCGGTGATTCCCTGAATGACAATTCGGATTTTGTCTGGACGGGCTCCTGTCCAGGCAGCACGAACGATCTGATTTTTTCCATTTTTCCAGAGCTTTAATTTACCGGTTCCCTTGAATGTCGTCAATTCGTCGTTTTCGTGATGGAGTTGTGATAAAATGGCCGTCACTTCTGGGGAATCCGGTACGCGCACTACCTGCTTGGGGGGCAGTATGGTGCATCCGGACAACCACACCGCAATGGGAACCCATATCCAAATCCGACACACCCATCGCATCCGGCTTAATATCCTTTTTTCTCGAGATCCTGAATCTTAGACAGCAGCGTCGCATTGTCCTTGTTTTTTTTGATCAAGGCCAATCGGTAACATTCCAACGCCTTATGGGGAAGATTCAGCTTCAAATATGTGTCTCCTGTATGCTCGAGAATCGTAGGATCATCGGGAACAATTTGGGCGGCTTTTTCAAGATATTCAAGAGCTTTCTGATATTCACCTTTTTGATAAAACACCCAGCCGAGACTGTCAATGATATATCCGTCATCCGGCTTAAAGGTCAGGGCCTGCTGAATCAAATCTTCAGCTTCATCCAGATTCTGTCCCATATCAGCATAGGTATATCCCAGATAATTGAGTGTGCTCGGATTGTTGGGATCCAGTTTCAATGCCGATTTCATCGCCTCGATGGAATCATTTTTCCGGTTCATTTTATCATACACGACACCCAGCCGAAAATAGAGTTGATCGTTTTCTTGATCCAGATTCAAACCATACTGGAGGGATTCGACGGCCTTATCCAACTCTCCGTTTTCTTCATAAAATGTTGCCAAATACAGGCGAAATTCGGCATTTTCAGGATTTTTCTGTATCGCTGATTTAATGAATTCAATAGCTTCCGTAATTTTTCCTTGTTCTTGATACCAGAAAGAAACTTGCGCAACGACTCCCGAATAGAACTTGACAGAAGGTGAAATCTTTTTAAAATGCGCTATGGCCTTTTCTCGCTGTCCCATGCCTTCACAGGCAATACCGGCTACATAATGGAGTTCAGAACTGTCTGGAACAGATGCCAGCATCCCTTCGAGTATCACGATGGATTCGGTGTATTTTTTTTGCTCGATATATTGCTGAACGACTGTTTTGATCACAGTGGGATCTGTTGTGCTTTTTGTACCAAGCAAATTGAAAATCGCCTGGGATTTGTCTCGCTTTTCCTGATTGCTATAGATAATTCCCAGCCCCATCAGGGCGCGGATATCCCCTGGGCTGGTTTTTAGAATATCCAGATAGGCTGTTTCGATCAAGTCGATGCGATTCTGCTGTTGATACAGACGAATGAGTTCGATCCAGGGCTCCTCGAGTTCCGGCTCAATATCGAGTGTTTTGCGAAATGCCGCTTCGGCATGGGAAAAATCCCCCTGCTGTGCATAAATTTTTCCCAGATAAAAATAACCGGCATAGGCTTCCGGGTAATTTTCAGTCAGCATATTGAATACCCGCAACGCATTCGACCAATCCTGAGCTTCCATGTACAGATCCCCCAGCAGCAGATAAATATTCTGCTGTTTGGGGTCGATTTCAAGCACGGATTCATAGGCATGCCGCGCTTCATCCAGATTGTTTTGACTCTGAGATATTCGGCCCAGAATGGTCAACGCCTCCACATCCTGGGGCTTTATTGACAGAATCGTTCTGACGACAGAACCGGCTTTATCCATTTCGTTCTGCTGCAGATAAAGCAACGCCAATTCGGTTTTGAGATAGATTGATTTCGGGTCTTTCCGGGTGGCTTTTTCAAGAAAGCTGGCAGCCTTGTCCAGATTTCCTCGCGCCCATTGCAATTGAGCTTCGGTGTAGTAGAAATAGACCCCTTCCTCGCCAGATGGCTTCCGTGAAACCGGAACAGAATCATCTTCAGCAGATTCAGGAGAAGGACATACGGAATGCGGCATCGTTGTACATCCCGCAATGAACAGAAAAGCGCCGATACAAATGCCACGTGAAATACCACTGGTTTTCATATACACTCCAGCACGATCATGGATCGCGCAATGAAAGATCATTCGAGAACTGCCATTCAATATATATAAAGGTAAAGAAATCACCCGATGTCATTCGGACAGGCCGTCTTCTATGTAGGAGGCAAATTCCGGCAATTCATTTTTAAAATATTCTTTGGTTTTTTTAATAATGTTCTTTTCGATCTGCCGAACCCGTTCACGGGAGATATGATATTTATCCCCTATTTCCTGAAGTGTCGCCGGTGTATCGGAAAACACCCGTAACTCGAAAATTTCAAGTTCTCTGGCAGACAGTGTCTTTCTGAAATCTTCAATCTTGTTATGCAACAACGCTTCTATCTCTTTTTTTGCCATTTGATCTTCGGCGGATTCGGTATTCGAGCTGATAAAATCCATCCGGTCCGTATCGGAATCTTCTTTGATGGGTGTATCCAGTGAAACATCCCACCCATCAAGCCTTTGATCCATATCGATGACTTCCCGTTCGGAAACTCCCAGTTTTTCCGACAAGAGTTTGGGTTTGGGATCGAATCCCATGTCGATCAGATTTTGTTTTTCTTTTTTCAGTTTAAAAAAAAGCTTTCGCTGCCCCTGGGTGGTGCCGATTTTTACCAGCCTCCAGTTATCCATGATAAATTTGAGGATATAAGCTTTAATCCAGAAAGATGCATAATATGAAAATTTGACATTCTTATATGGATCAAATTTTTTAACGGCCTGCATCAACCCGATATTGCCTTCTTGAATCAAATCCAGAAGATTCTGCATCCACATCCGCTGAAATTCGAGTGCGATCTTTACAACCAGTCTCAGATTAGACGTTATCAATTCATAGGCGGCATCGGGATCGTTTTCTTCCTGAATTCTCAGCCCAAGCTCCCTTTCACGCTCGCGGGAAATCAGATTGTAATGACTGATTTCCGCCAAGTATCTTTGCAGCGGATCGAAACGGATCAGCGCTTTATCATCGGATGCGGGTTCCCAGGATAGTTTTTGATTTTTCATTATGTATCATTGCCTTGGAATTACAAAAGATTGATTCCCCCGATAACACTTGGGGATTTCGGAAGAACCATAAATTCATCCGTCAAAAATTTATTAATATACCAGATTTTATTGTTTACTTCCATAAAATCCTGTGATAATCAATTAAGAGAATGAAGAGCGCCTGTAGCTCAGCTGGATAGAGCAACGGACTTCTAATCCGTAGGTCAGGGGTTCGAATCCCTTCAGGCGTGCCATAAAATCAAGGGGTTATCGTAAAAGATAGCCCCTTTATTATTTTGGTGTGCCTATAGTGTGCCCTTATTTTTTTTGATTTGATTATATACCAATCTGAAAATTCTTCAATGTTTTAAGATAATCGTTCATCATTTTTCTTTCAGCCATGGCCTCGGCTGTGTAAAAGCCGTGGGTCAATCTATTTTGATTGCCCTTTGGTGCACCCGACCCTGGGGCTCCTCCGTGCGCCCAACAACGCCTTTTCCCTACCACAGGTTCCTTGGTACAGGGCAATCCTGAATATCTGTTTTTTGCACCACATAATGGCCTGGGTTGAATTTGGTCATTTTTTTCCATTCAACAAACCTCCCTGACTGCTTTCAACATGCCCAACAATTGCTGACAGACCTCCGGAATAAATATGCAGTTTTTCCACAAGAATTTTCTGGAGATGTTTTCCTTTCAGCTTATTCAATGTTTCTACCAGTGCTGCACAGTGTCGAGAAACTTTTATGGCAATTTTTAAAGACTGTTCCTTTACGTCAAGGTGCTCACATGTGGCGGCTTTTGAAAGTAATTTTGTTGAATGGTAATGAAGACCGACAATCTGTACTGCAAGCATGGCTTCTTGGGCATTGCTGGGCTCCAGAGAACATAATAGGGCCGCAATGCAGTCCCAGTCTTCTGTAGGGGTGTTTGTAACAGATATGCAACTGCTGGAGAGCCTGAGATATCAGATTGGCTGCAACAACATCAGAAACACCGAGCGATTGGGATATGGATGATACAACTGGTTCAAATCGACTTGCTCACATGACAAAACTCCTTATTTCGTTGTATGCTGATATATAAATAATGCGATATTTTGGTTCCGATTTTAAGTAACCGTATAAAATAGTCATGACCACCGGCATAGCCGGTGGCTTGATTAAAGCCCTATAAGGGCTTAAATACTGTTCACCCCTTAAGGGGTTTTCCTAAACCATTACGCTGTCCTGTGCACAGATACTCATTCATTGTCCATTGTTGAATCCCACATTAAATGGACATCGATTTCCTGATTATTTTGAACAG
>CAZBUL010000006.1:0-6704 GCA_964495045.1 uncultured Desulfobacterales bacterium
GCCCATCCAAGACAAAATTGCCATCATCACACGATTGCTATTGAAGTTTTCTTTAATAACCGTATGTTGTATCACATTGTTTTTTTCTTTTTCGGCACTTCAGATGGCCAAATCCAATCGTTAGAATTATAGACTTTCAGAAAAATAATTTCGCGGCGTTATCGGTCGGAGATATACTACAGTATAATCTCCTCTCTGCTGCCTTGCGAAATAAATTTTCTGAAAGTCTATATCATCATGTCGGTGTCAAAGAATTATTTTCTATGCCAAAATAATGTCATTTCCAACAATTCGACAAACCTCAAAAGAACCGGCAGCTCAATCTTGCTGAAAGGATGAAATTATGGCCATAGAATCGAATATGACAATAGAAGATTATATGAGAAAAGCTTCTGGGAAATATAAAGTGATTCGGCAGGACCTGAAACCTCAGAAAGAAACCCAGGCAGCATCTACTGACTTCAATGGAATTCTATCCACATTCAGGAAACCGGCTCGTCAGAATGAGCAAAATATTTCAAAAGGACTGACGATTACAGACTATCGACAGAAGCCTGTTGCTTGCTCATATACCCGATCATCGAAACAATCGTCGAACGACAGTTCATCGACGAAATCAGATTCAGCCGATAACAAAACCACAAACAGCGAATCAACAGAATCTCAACAGACATCTGATGGTTCGAATTCTCAGACGACGTTTTCGACGATATCGGCACGATCCAAAATGAGTCAATATAGCATGTTATCTGGCTTAAGCGACTCCCGGAGAATAAGTTCTCAGACAACTTTAAAAAGCGGTACATCGTGTCGCACCAGCGATAGCAGCAAAGCTATTGAAAAAGCGGTTCAAGATGCTGCCGAACAATATCGGCTGTCACCCAATCTTATCAAAAGCGTGATCAAAGCAGAATCCAATTTCGATCCGAATGCGGTTTCTCCGGCAGGCGCGCAAGGTCTCATGCAATTGATGCCTGGTACGGCAAAAGACATGGGAGTGAAAAATCCATTCGATATCAAACAAAATATTGACGGGGGGGCACGATATTTGAAGAAAATGATGGATATGTTCGGTGGGAATGTCAAACAAGCGCTATCTGCCTACAATGCCGGTCCTGAGACCGTCAAACGATACAATGGCAACGTTCCTTACAGCGAGACCCGCCAGTATGTAGATCGGGTAATGGACAACACCAAAACCATAGCCTGATGTAAGTCAGATGGATAAAGGCCTTTTTTTAAGGTACTCTCGCTGAATTACATAAATCAGCTCGGTCAGTGCTTTTTCTTCAGATTTATCCAGATCAATAAAATTGAGCGCGCAAGAATAACAGCCGGGCACATTACCCTCTTCACAACGGACGACAATCGCTTTGCGAATGGATACCCGTTGTTCGAAGTGTTTCACGCGAAAGATTACTTCGATGTCGCTGACTTTATCCCCGACACATAAAAACGATGCCTTATCCGTCCATGCCTCTACACGGACCAATGCCCCGTAAGAGCCGCCCAGGCTCAAATTGATCACCCGATTTTGCAATAACAGACCATTCTTTTTAAAATACATCTGTGTCTCAGATGGCACTTTAACCCGATAATTGCGGCGAAGTTGTTTACGTCTGATAAGATTCGGGAATGCTGCCCAAATACTGTTTTGATAGATTTGTACGATATCGGCATTGAAATGATATGTTAATTTATCAGCTCCAGTAAATTCGCATTGAATCTGACGGGATGACCCACCTACTAAATCGATAAATCCTTTTGGACTCTCAATTAATAAATAATATGCGTCATCCTTTTTTCGGATTGCATCGACAATGATCTGCTGCTCGAAATCTGTTCCCAATAATTTCATTCGGATCAAAGATTTGCTGGTTTTAGCATGTTCGAGAATCGCATGAATTTTTGTATCACTTCTGAAATCTTCAAATTCCATCTCTATCCCGTCAAATCCTTCCTTTGCTACTTCTCTATCCTTATCTGATCATGTTGACGATATTTCAATATACTTTAAATCTCATCTTTCTGCTTTCAGCAAGGCTTCATCACTGAATCGTTTATCCGAAATCCGATATTTTTCAATTTTTCTGTATATCGTTGCGGTATTGATTCCTAAAATCTCAGCCGTTTTTTTGCGGCTTCCTTTCGTATCCTGTAGTACTCTCAGAATATGCAGTTTTTCCAATTCTTCGAGCGTTATCATCTTGTCATAGCCATTATCATCATATCTGCGTTGATCTGGACGCATATTTTGCACCGATGCAAGGGTCAATTCGCGGGTATTTTCCAAAAGAACAGCCGATGCCATCATATTTTCCAGCTCCCGAATATTCCCCGGAAAAGAATATGCCATGAGATGTGTTTTCAGCTCCGGAGAAAGAGACTCTATCGGATTGGCCTTTGTATTTCCATATTTCTTAATAAAATGCATTGCAAGCGGCAGAATGTCTTTTTTTCGTTCTCTGAGGGGGGGAATCTTAATCGTGTACATACTCAATCGGTAGAACAGATCCGCTCTGAAACGTTCCTGCTTAACTTCTTCTAAAATATCCCGATTGGTCGCCGCCAATATGCGAACGTCAATATTCTTGGCATTCGTGCTACCCAGCCGATAGAATTCTTTTTCTTGTATGACTCTGAGCAGTTTACCTTGCAATGGAGGTGCCAGTTCAGTAATCTCATCCAGGAGCAGTGTTCCGCCATGAGCCGCTTCAAAAAAGCCTTTTTTATCACCGACAGCATGGGTATAGGCTCCTTTGGTGTGACCGAAAAATTCATCTTCAAATAGGGTTTGTGTAATTGCGGCCATATTGACCGCAACAAACGGCTCAGTGGCTCGGCTGCTCAATTTATGGATCATCCTTGCCATCATCTCTTTACCCGTACCGGACTCTCCAGTAATCACCACACTATAATCCGTTGGCGCTACCGCCTCGACCTGATAAAAAACCAGTGCCATCAAATCATCTTCTGCCACAATTTCATCGAAAGCACGGGGATTGGATAAATTTGAAAAAGAGTGTTTTCCGGCAAAACGGGCAACTTCTCTACGGAGATCGTATCGTTTGAGTGCGCGTCGTAAAATCTCGATAAGTTTTTCACCATTGACCGGCTTTACCAAATAATCATAGGCGCCCAATTTAATGGCCTGAATGGCTGTGGATACTTCATCCGTAGCTGTAATAATCAAGCAGACGATCTCAGGGAATTCTTTTTTGATAGATACAAGAAGTTCCATACCATTCATATATGGCATTTGCAGATCTAACAGTATAATTTTATAAGCATTCTCTCGAACGCTATCCATTACAGATCTGCTGTCTGAAATTGTGTGCGGTTCCGGCAATTCAGCACTGAGCAATGTGGCTTTGATGCTCAGCAACAGTCCGAGATCATCATCGACAACCAGAATGGGAGGCTTTTCAGAAAAAAAATCCGTCATAACGCACTTCGCATGATGAATCATTTCAGAACTTTTGAAGAAAAAGCATCTGCTTCGCCGTTCATCAAAATTTTGTTGACTCGGCCGATAAATTCGTTAAGTTTGAATGGTTTATAGAGAATATCGATAAAACCGATATTGGATATATCCCTCAGTAATGGATGTCCTTCATGACCGGTAATCATCATGATTTTCATATCCGAGAGAACTGGATCGTTTTTAATCACTTTGCACACTTCAATACCATTCATTTCGGGCATGAATAAATCCATAACAAGAAGATCAGGGTGATAAGAACCTAAACGGATACAAGCCTCTATACCATTGGAAGCTTCTTCGACAATGTAGGAACGTTGCTGAATTAAAATATCCCTCAGCATCGTCCGAATCGAGTCATCATCATCCACGACCAGAATACGCATGGGCTTGCGTTTGAATACCGTCGGCAACAAGACGTGAAATGTGGTGCCATGCCCTTCACAACTTTCAAAAGAGATGGAGCCTCCATGTGATTCTATGAGGTTGTAAGAAACTGAAAGGCCGAGGCCTGTTCCCCCTTTTTCGTGTTTATCGGTGATAAAGGGATCAAATAGTTTCCCAGCGATGGAAGGATTCACACCTTTTCCATTATCCGTTACGGAAATTAGAATATCACCATTCTTAGACTGCCAATATGAAGATATCTTTATTTTTCCATCATCATCTCCAATAGATTCTGCCGCATTGATAATCAAATTCAAGATGACTTGTTCGATATTTTGCAAATTCCCGTGTATCAGGGGAAGATTTTCTGCCAATTTCAAATCGATTTGGACATTCAGTTTTTTCAGTGTGGCCTGCGAAAGTCGTAATGCGTTTTCGATCGCATCATTGATCTGCAAAGGGAACCTTTCGGATTGGGCGGAAAATCTTGAAAAACTTTTCAGTCCGGCCACAATGCCCGCCACCCGTTTTGCCGCCATGTTCACATCCGAGATCAGTTGCATTAAATGATTAATGATGAATTTATAGGGTAAACCTCCGTACTTTCGTTGCGGGTCAATAGCAAACTGAGCGGTCAAAACCGGGAGAACATCCTGCCATATTTTTTCCAGAAGCGGAATATTATATATGATCAGATTGATGGGATTATTGACTTCATGGGCCACTCCGGCAATCAGCGTTCCGAGAGCTTCCATTTTTTGTGCCTGATACAATTGGCTCAACAGATGACTGCGATCGGTGATATCTTGAATGGTTTCAATGGCACCGACCACGTTTCGGTTGGCATCTCGAACCACTGCAGCAACAAAATAGATATTCCTTTTTACTCCTTTAATAACAAGCTCATCTGATGCTTCATAAGCATCAGGAATATCAATGCATTTGGAAAGTTTTTTACTGTCGTACCATTTTCTAATGATACCTTCATCTCCGTCCAATACCAAATCGACAAGGAGTGGGCGATATTGGCCACTGTAAAAAATCTTGGAACTCACCGGTCGGTTTAAAACCGTTTCTTTTGGAATGCCTGTTAAGCTTTCACAGAAACGGTTCCAGATGACCACTCGATGATCTAAGTCGATGACAATGATCGAGAAGGGGATACCATCCATCATGGATGAAAGAGAATCCCAATGATGACGCATAAAAATGTTCTCTTTGTTTGCTTCAGAGATTCCGGAAGAATTGATAAATTTCTGAATATGACTATCCATGAAGCCTTGCGAAATGAATTTTCTGAAAATCTATATATTATGCTGTAGTTCAAATCAACACTATTCCGAAAATCATGACTTCGATTCAACAAGCTTCAATGAAGCTAAGTGCAAGGCTGAAATCTTCTCAAGTTTTCTGTTGGACTGCCGATTAAAATATCAAACAGTTTGAGCAAATGTTGTCAAAGATCATAATCACCTGACAACATCAATCCATTGATATGCCTTTCATTCAATCAACATCAAAGTTATTCCTTTTTTTGGGTGAAGGTGTCCGAAAATTCATCGATGGGCGATTCAGCGGAAGCATTTTCGAATGTTCAACAAGCGTTAACCAACAAACCGATTGACATTCAAACGATCTTGATGCAGTTACGGAATATTCAGGATGCGAATCATCGGTGTCCATGAAATGGTATAATGCTATTGTTACTTGTTGATCATATCCAATTTGCAACCCCGAACTTGGAGAATCTGTTATGGAATTAGATGCTACAAAATCACTGGATGGAATTATCTCGACATTGACCAGCCGTGATGGCAAATATCTTACGTTTACACTGGCAGGTGAAGAATATGGTATCGGTATTTTGAAAATAAAGGAAATCATCGGAATGATGCCCATCACCTCTGTTCCACAAACGCCCGCTTTTGTTAAAGGCGTGATCAATCTGAGAGGGAAAGTGATTCCGGTTGTGGATTTGCGCTTGAAATTTGAAATTTCAGCAATCGATTATACCGAAAGAACCTGTATTATTGTTGTGGAAATCTCCGGACAATCAGGGGCTATCAAAATCGGTATTGTTGTCGATGCTGTTTCTGAAGTGCTGAATATCAAAGCAGAAGACATTGAAAACACACCCGCTTTTGGAACCAGGGTCAATACAGACTACATATTGGGGATGGCAAAAATGGGAAACAGTGTCAAGATCCTTCTGGATATTGACAAGGTACTGAGTTCACAGGATTTGATAACTTTAAGCGATAGCTGATCGCTCTCACATACAGACTTCCAGAAAATTCATTTTGCAAGACAGCAGGCAGGAGAGAATAATGTAGTACATCTCCGACCGATAACGCAGCGAAATGAATTTTCTAAATGAGTAGATATCTCATAAACTCTGTTGTTTCTGTCATAAACGATCCATGCAGACAGGATGAATCAATCTGAATGCATGTTTTTCAAAAAGACATGGAGGTCTTGATGAAAACCAACATGAATCCTGTATTTTTTCTGTATCGTAATCAAGACGGAAAAATGAATAAAAGCTTTGAATGCAAAGACAGTTACGATACGAAAATAACAATGATTAGTCATCAGTTGCTCTATGAATCGACTGCAAATGATATTTTTTGGGTATTTCGGTCGAAACGACATCCTGAAACTGTGAGGAAATATTTCTAATCGGATGGGTACGGGTTGAACTGAACCACTTTTTTTTCAAATGGCAGTCAGCGCTCACATGCCACAGGCTGTTTGTCTTTTTTTACAAACAACTGACAAGATTTACCGGATGAATTGCGTTCCACAACCCTGCTGGGTATTTCCCGGCTCTTGAATC
>CAZBUL010000006.1:6804-37848 GCA_964495045.1 uncultured Desulfobacterales bacterium
TTACCGGATGAATTGCGTTCCACAACCCTGCTGGGTATTTCCCGGCTCTTGAATCCAAACGCCTTACAACCATGGGGTTGATTTTTATCCCAAGTGATATGGTAATGAATACAATGTTGGCAAAGGAACTGCGTCATAAATTCCTATCGTCCTCGTAGGGATACCAGTCCGATTTTCGAAGTTTTTCAACTTTCAAGATAGCGATTTCATTGGTATGAGTGGAAAAGACAACTTTCCGGCCTTTACTTCCACCCGTATCTTCGGAAGTGACAACAATTTTTTCTCTGGCCAATATTTTTCTGGCAATTTTGATGTTTTCCTGCCCCATATTATGGCTTGACAGTTCGGGATTATAAGCTCCTCCAACAATTTGTGCCTCGATATTCTTTATTTTGGAACCATCTTCCAACATCATGCGAATCAACGTCCAGACGGCCACATTCCCGAATCGAGTCGTTGTTTTGCCGATTTCCCGAATCAGCGGCAATTGAAAACTGTTCATACCTCCGACTTTGCGCTTTCGATCGAACATGCAAATCGACACCCCTGAACCCAAAACAGCCGAAATGACTGTCGGGCCTGATGGCATGATGACAAAGCCAGGTTCCAGAAAATAATTGGCCGGTGTTAATGCTTGGGATGAATCATTCATGGTCATTTTCTTGAATCAACAACAATTCCCATATTATTCAACATCTGCCAGGCTTTTTCTTTGTCCGATCCATTTTGGGAGGCCGATCCGGAGACAATGACAGCTTGAATCACTTCATCGCTGATGCCTGCCTGCTTCATCTTGATAATATCGTCAACCGATGTCAGGCTGAGAGGCTTGATATCCTGCCCATAAACCACGGGGGCACGATCTTTAAGAAACGATCCTTCAGAGATGAGAACCTGCATGGTTTTATCCGACAGCTTAGCTTTGGTCTTGAGATCGATCAGCTCGTCAACGGTAAATGCGCAGGTTTCAATCACCTTTTCCTTGATAATCAACTGAATCATATCCCCGCTGATTCCCGCCCTGGTGAGACGATTGATATCTTCAGCACTGATGCCCCAAACGGTATTGCTAAAAACCAATAGCCCCCCGAAAACCATCCAGGCCATTTTGTTCATCGGTTTACCTCATGTAATCAAGAAGGCTCGGTTGAATAATTTTGGATGCAGACAACAGCGACGCCTGATAGGCGGATTGTTGTGACGTCAAATCTGTGACGGCCTGCGTCAAATCCATATCTTCGGTATCCGAGAGCATCAGGGAAAAACTGACCTTGAAAGTTTCCCAATGTGATTGGGATGAATCCAGTCGGTTCAATCGTGCCCCAACACTCGCCCGTTCATTTGTGATCTGGTTTTGTGCTTGATCAAGGGTATCGAGCTGATCAGAAATGGCCGTCTGATCATTGTCTTCGAGACCATTGATGAGTTTGGTCAAAACATCTACCGGATCCACCTCGTCATTGAATGCATTTTGACCGCTGACAGCAACATTCATCGACAGTCCGTCTGCCATCATCACAGGGAATTCTCCTTCGTTTCCCCGGAATAAGGTATTGTCAGGATCTGCAGAATCATAGGGAGATACATCGGTTTTCAGACCGCCAAACATATATCTGTCTCCCTGTTTGGTATTGGCCAGTTGAATGAACTGATCTCGAATCTTCCTGACCTCCTCGGCGGCAGCCTTGCGTGTCTCCGGGCTGGCTGTTCCCGTAGCCTGAGCGATAGCGATTTCTTTGGAACGGTTCATTTGTTCATTGATATCCGCCAGAACAGATTCGCCAGCCTCAAGACCGGATCGGGCATTCGAAATATTTCTGAGATATTGATCCATCGAATCGAGGGATTTATGATAATTGAGGGCAATAGCAATCCCGACCGGATCATCCGATGCACGCATGATCCGCTTACCGGAAGAGATATGGCTTTGAGTATTCAAAACCTTTTGAGCATTTTGTGACAAATTGATATTGACCTGATTGGCCATCATTTTTTGAGTGATTCGCATAAGATATCCTCCTTATCGAATATCCTTGATCTTTCCCTTCAAATCATTAGCCTCTAATAGAGATTTATCCTTGTATTGATAAAACATCAGAATACTGATACGACGATTTCTCGGATCATAAATATTGGTTTTGATGAGCGGCTGTGTAGCGGCATAACCGGTGACCCGGATCAGCATCTCGGGGGGAAGGCCCGCGCGCTCCAACTCTTTTCGGGCTATGGATGCCCTTTCAGTCGAAAGCTCCCAGTTGCTGTATTTTTGAGGAGCGGCATAGACCAGTGCATCCGTATGCCCTTCAATGGATATTTTACGGTTACTGGAGATAATGGCAGGCGCAATCGTTTTCAAAATTCTCTTTCCATTAGCCGATATGTCTGCACTGCCCAACGAAAACATGGTTCCGGTTTCTTTGTCGAGAATTTCAACCCGAACGGCACCTTCAAAAGTATCGATAACGATTTGATCTTTGAAATCGGACAATTTAACTTCGATTTCTTTTTTCAGTTTTTCGCTCAACGCATCAGCACTTTTCAACGCTTTTTCTTCTTCATCCTCAATTTGAAGTGATAATTCAGGTTTTCCGATCGATTGATCATCCATCAAACTGACTTTTGGATTCACCTTGGTTTCAACAAAGGAGAGGCCGCTTTTGTCAAACACATTGAAATGCTTGAAATAATAGGATACTCCCGCTTTTTTTTCGGGCGATACCATGGCCAGCAGCCACATCAGCAGGAAGAACGCCATCATGGCTGTGACAAAATCGGCATAAGCCACCTTCCAGGCACCGCCGTGTCCTCCCCCGTGCCCCTTCTTCCGGACTTTCTTGATGATTACTGGTTGCCCTTCCAATTTTTGATCTCCTCATTGAGTTCTTCAAAACCAGGTCGATCCGACAATGGAACAGCCCTTCTGGCTGATTCCACAGCCGACTGGGGTGCAGCTCCGCCGGCCATGGCCAAAATCGCCGTTTTGATAACATTCATATAGGCCTCATGCTCCTTGGCCTTGCCTTCAAGATTGGTTGCTATCGGCCCCACAAAACCATAACTTGCCAAGATTCCAAGAAAAGTCCCTACCAGAGCTGCGCCGATACTGTGCCCCAGTACCTCCGGCGGTTCACTGATTTTTCCCATCGTCAGAACCACGCCCAAAACCGCAGCCACGATCCCCAAAGCCGGTAATCCATCTGATACTTTTGTCAGCGCAGCAGATGCAAGCATTGCGTCATGCTCTTGTGCGGCCATATCGATTTCCATCAGAGATTCCAGCTCATGCGGCGTCATGTTTGAGGAAATTATTGTCCGAAAATTATCACAGATAAAATTGACGGTCGAAGCACTGTGGATAACACTCGGATACTTCTTGAACACCTCGCTGTCATGAGGATGATCAATATCCGATTCAATGGCCAAGAAGCCCTCACGTTTGACTTTGAAAAAAATTTCATTCAACAACAGCAACAACTCGATATAGGCTTTTTTATCGAGTTCATGGGCCCCGAATATCCCGGTCAATGCTTTGATTGTCAAAGATATCGTTTTTTTGGAAGAACCGATGATAAACGTCCCCAACGCCGCTCCGCCGATAATGACCAGTTCCGCCGGCTGAAACAGCACACTGAACATGCCATGTTCCATCTTATATCCCGCTGCGATGCAACCCACTACGACGGCAAGACCAATTGCAACAAACATAAGTCAAGATGTCCTGATTATTTAATTTGGCAGGGAAAATCCCGGCCAGCATGTGTTCAAATTTATTATTGCAATTCAATAATAGATTATGAAATTTCGATTCGGCATGAAAAATCACGATTCATATCTATTAATGGACGATACGACCCGTTGCCTGATTTTTCGTATAATTTCCCGCTGACGATTCATCAGATAATACCCCAATACTTGTTTGACATCGTCAGGCATTTCAAAAAACCGGATTTCTATTTCATTCTGATCAGGCGTAATGTTTCTTGTATGGCGGCTTACCTTGCCATACAAAACAAGCCATACCGGCGATGTGACAGGCAACAACAATTTCATTTCAATAATATCTCCGGTTGAAAACTCGTCTGGAGTTATAATCCGGATGTCTTCTTCACAGATGAATACTTGTCTGTTTTGCGCCTGGTTGAATCCATCACTGCTCCGGATCAGCTTTTCAAGAATCAAATTCAGTTTTGCATCGATATCAATCAGTTTTTTCCAGAGTCTAGGACTGATCGTTTCATCCGGCAGATCTTCTTCCAGCACGGAAAGACCTATGCCTGAATAAAATCCGGAAAAAATCGTCGCTTTTGTACAGGTTGCACCCTCAATCTTTTTCAAGGAGATCAAAAAAACATCTTCAACACGATACGAGGATTGCGACTCAACCGATTGAACATTCATAGATTCTTGCATTGGTTCGGAAATCGAGCACATTCGCTTCAATCCGAAGACTAGGTTACAGCAATACCAATTTCATTTATTACACCAAGTTAATGACTGTGTCCATCATCTGACTGACCGTATCGATTAATTTTGCGGCCGCCGAATATCCTTGTTGAAATTTGATCAAGTTTACCATCTCTTCATCAAGAGAAACACCTGATATGGATTCCCGAAAATTCTCCATCTGGTTCACTGTCAGTGTATGGTGTTCCAGATTCGATGCCGCATTTGAAACATCACTGCCCACCCTGGAAACAATGGAATTGTAGAATGTATCGAATGTTGCAGAATCGCCGTCCATGGTTAGTTCATTCTGAAGGCCGGCAATTGCAATGGCCTGAGAATTATCCGCCTTTATCGAGTCGGAAGGGATATCCGGAAACGGTCCGGCTGCTGCAATCAAATTGACATTATTGACAATGTCTTCATTGATGACCATTGTCGAAGCCGTTATTCCTTCAAAATAATTGCGTGAAGAAGAATCTACCAGGTTTTGACCCAACAGGTGATATGCGTTTACATTATCGATAAATTGCCCGGCCAAATTATCGAGCTTTTCTTTGTATTCTGGAATCAGAACATATCCGACATTCATCCATCCTCTTATCTCTCCGTTGGATACAAGTATCGGAGCGGATGTATCTTTCCAGACCACATCCAAATAACCAGTAAGTGAATCCTCTTGAGTGGCCACCTCAGCGAATGTCGAACCATCCACCAGTTTACCTCCACCTCCACCTCCCAGGGTTATTGCCACTCGCCCATCTGAATCTTCTGATGTTGTTAAGTCAATTTTTTCGGACAACTGATTGATCAACACATCCCGCTGATCTCTAAAATCATTCGCCGATGCACCGTTGATTTCGAAATTAAATATTTTCTGATTCAGATCGGAAATTTGAGAGGCCAGATTGTTGATCTCATCCGTTGTCGCTATTATCCGGTCATTCATATCGGATTGTACCTGATCAAGATATTCAGATTTTTCCCGAAAATTGGATACCAGGTCTTCACTGGCCGTGACGAGTGCTTTGCGTTCCGGATACCCGGATGGATTCAATGTCAGGTCTTGCCATGCATTCCAATATCGGCTCATGTGTTCGCTGAATCCATCTCCAGAAGACTCATCGAAATTGATTTCCACTTGTTGCAAAGTCTGGTTCTCAGTTTGCCATCTTCCTTTTTTCTGGATCTCTTGCTGGATGTTGACATTCAAAAACTGGTCATAGATGCGCTCAATTTTTCGATCGATCACCCCGGCTCCCATGGGCCCGTCCGATGTGACAATCACCTTGCTTTCCAGATCGACTCGCTGTCTGGAATAACCCGTCGTGTTTACGTTGGAAATATTCTGCCCCGTGACGGCAATCGCCAACTGATGAGTCATCAGGGAATCTCTACCAATGTATAATGACGAATTCAACCCTATCATGGCAACACCTTTTCTGTTGATTCGATGATTATCCTCTGCACTGTCATACCGATCCGGCAACGTCTTTTTGCAGGGCCATTACAATCGAACGGGACACTTCCGAAAGCGCCACGATTTTATCTGCTGCCCCCATTTTGATGGCTTCTTTGGGCATGCCGAACACCACGCAGCTCTCTTCATTCTGTGCCAATGTATAAGCGCCGCTTTTCTTCATTGCCAGCAACCCCTTGGCGCCATCTGCCCCCATACCCGTCAGGATGACCCCAATGGCATTTTCACCGGCACTGACCGCAACAGACTGGAAGAGGACATCCACACTCGGCCGCTGGTAGTGAACCATGGGGCCGTCCTTAATCCTGACGAGATAATTGCCGCCGCTCCGGTAAAGAAGCATGTGATGGTTTCCCGGAGCAATCAAGGCAAGCCCAGGCACGACAGAATCGTTGTCCCGAGCCTCCCGAACCTCCATTCGACACAGATCATTCAAACGCTTGGCAAAAGAAGATGTAAAATTTTCGGGCATGTGCTGAACGATCAAAGTTCCCGGTGAAGAAACCGGCATGCCGCTCAAAACAACTTCAATGGCCTTGGTTCCTCCTGTCGAGGCCCCGATGGCGATTACTTTCCGAGTGGTTTGTGTCAGTAACACAGTTGAATCAGATGATAACGAAACAGTCTCCGGTTGTTGAGGTATCCGTCGAATCCGTGCGGTAGCGGCTGCACGAATTGCACGAACCAAGGACTGAGAAATATTTTGGGTTGAATATGCGGATCCCGGTTTTCCCAAGACTTCAACGGCCCCCAGTTCAAGCGCTTTCAGGGCCATTTCACTGTTCTTAGGAGTCAGAGAGCTGAGCACGACAACCGGCAAGGGATAATACTTCATCAATTTTGTCAGAAAAGACAGACCATCCATGCGCGGCATTTCCAGATCCAATGTCACCACATCCGGTTGAAACCGGACGATCTTGTCTCGGGCGACATAGGGATCTACAGCCGTGCCGATAATATCGATGTCATTATACCTGGACAACTCCTCACTCAAGATTTTGCGCACTACCGCTGAATCATCTACAATCAGGACTTTAATCATGTTGCTGACCCGCTCGACCTGAACTAAATGACATGCGATAATCATGCCATATTTTCAGACTTATTCTTTGTAGAAATAGATATCGCAAGGTTCTTCATCAGCACTCATTTTCTCGAGCACAGTGGGGGGCTGGGTTGTTAAAGCAGAGATGGATTGAGAGGGGTTCAGAATTCTCGGAGCATCCAGGTGGAAAACAACTTCAGCACCGGCAAGCACAGGAAGCCAGTTTCCACAAATAATATTCGCAGCTTCCTTGAGTGCGTCATGAATATGACTCTGCTCAACACCATCGGCATCGATACCGAGCATGTTTGCAGCCAGTTCTTTCAATGCAGCTTCTGTCATCACCATCGCCAACCTGCCAGAAAACTCCCCGGAAAAAGATACTTCGGCTGTAACGGCATCCTGTAAAGGAATCGGTTCTCTATATGAATCAGGCGTGAAAAACATGAAAGCCAGCTTTTCAAGCGAATCACTGACGACCTTGCCTAACATCGGTTTTTGGGCATTACGCATAGTTATCTCCTCCACCCAGACACTGATTAACAGCATCCCGAACAATTTCAGGCGTAAATGGTTTACGAATGAATACGGCTCCCATCTTTACCAGGCTATCGATCCG
The DNA here is from genome assembly GCA_964495045.1 of uncultured Desulfobacterales bacterium. Taxonomy (GTDB): domain Bacteria; phylum Desulfobacterota; class Desulfobacteria; order Desulfobacterales; family Desulfatirhabdiaceae; genus RAAP-1. The sequence goes on from CAZBUL010000006.1 coordinate 14,392, forward strand.
GGTCTTGGATCCCTCCGTAGAGATGACAATTACCGGAATATCTCTCATCTCCGGATTTGCCTTCATTTGGATCATCATGTCTTCTCCATTCATAACAGGCATATTGATATCGAGAATTACCATATCCATCCATCGCATGTTGAGAATTTCCAGTCCCTCTGCACCGTTTGACGCTTCATAAACATCTCCCAGAGAAAGTCCACTCATTCTAAGCGTTTTCAGAATCATTGCCCGCATGACACCGCTGTCATCTACAATAAGGATATTTATCCCCATAACTTATTTCTCCCGATTCTTCAGTTGTCCGTTTCATCATGACATAGAAGACACATCTTATCAAGAATCTGCCTGCATGGAAGAAGCCAGATCATTCGCCCATTGCAGCGTCTGGCTTACCACCATTTCAAGGTGTTGCGCAGAAATGCCGATCCGCTCGCAGGCTGCCAGTGACGGTTGATACTGCAAACCTTCACGGCCCATACCGATGCCAGACATCAGGCACAACACATCGGCGATATGAACGATATCGATCAGATGGCTCGGTTTGGGCGCTGCATCCGGATCATGGTGCCATCGCACCGCACTGATGATCGTCGGCGGAAACAACCATTTTTTCAAAATATTGGCACCGATTTCCGCATGATCTATACCGAACATGCTACGCTCAACCTGTTCAAAAGGCATATTCTGCAATTCCTCACCGTCTATCGCATCCAAATCTTGTTTCACATATCGTCCCAGCACCATTTTTCCGACATCATGAAGCAATGCTGCCGTAAACAGTTCTTCTGAAACGGACAATTTCAGCTCTTTGACCAAAATTTCAGATGCTACAGAAACGGCGACGGAGTGTCGCCACAGATCACCGGCCGACAAATCATAGCCTTGAACCGGTTTATCGACAATGGCACTAACGCAGGAAGCAAGAACGATCTGAGTCAGTTTTTTCCAACCGATCATCAGTATCGCCTGACGGACCGAACCAATCTTTGTTGGAAGCCCAAAATAAGCAGAATTGGTGAGTTTGAGAATATTTGCTGTCAGGCCCGGCTCGTACCGTAATATCTGTTCCACCTGTGCATTGGATGTATTCTCATCTTTCAGCAAGGTCAGCAGTTTGAGCGCCGCAGCAGGCATGCTGGGAAAAGACTTGACATCTTCCAAAATTTTTTTCAATTCATTTTGGTTCACAGCTCTTTTTTCACTCCTTTGCTGCTGATAATCACCTGGCCAGTCGATATGTCAAAATATACCGTACGACTGGCTATTCCACCCACATCCTCAGATTCGACCATGATGTTATTTTTCCACAGCAGCTTTTTGAGAATAGTATAGTTGCGCTCTCCAATTTTAAACATTTCGCTGTTGCCCAATGGCTGACCACATCCGGCGACCTTAATCACCATACGGCTTTTTTGACCGCCCAATTCATACAATTGCCGAAATAGATCCGGCACTCCCGTATCAACGAACATAAAAGGGTTCTCGGCGGCTTTTTGAAGATTAATTTTTGAAAGCGGCAGCATGGCATGCAGAAGGCCTCCGACTTTAGCTGCCGGATCATACACCATCAATCCCAGGCAACTTCCAAGAGCGTGAGTTACAATCGTATCTTCCCTGCACCCTGTCTTCATATCCCCAACAGCTACAACATGATTCATTTTTACCTGTCTGTGTTTACCCGTTTGATCCGTTTGAGGAAAAAATCATGCGCTACGCAGCAGTTTTCTTATCTGCTGGCGCCTTGAATATTCTATTTCCGATAGGTTGCCGGCCGAACGTATTTGAAATTGTGCGAGATGGCGGACAATCCTTCGGAATGCCCCACAAAAAGATACCCCCCCGACTCGATAAGTTCCCAGAAGCGGTTTATCAACTGCTGCTGCGTAGGACGATCAAAATATATCATCACATTACGGCAGAAAATAACATTAAAGGGGCCTTTCATCGGCCATGGCCCCATCAGGTTGAGATGCGCCAGACGAACCATGGCCCGTACATTATCGACGACCTGATAAGTTCCCATATCATGCCGTGATTTGATAAAATACTTTTTTATATACGTTGCGGGAAGCTCCTTCAGACTGCCTTCAGGATATGAGGCATTCATTCCTTTATCAAGCATTCTTCTGGAAATATCTGTCGCCAGAATCAATACATCTTTGCGCTCAACATCTTTCAAATGTTCTCTAAGAAGCATTGCCAAAGAATAAGGTTCTTCTCCCGACGAGCAAGCAGCACTCCAGAACCGCATTCGAAAGCCTTTGAGCTGGGGGAGCACGGTATCCCGTAAGAAATTGAAATGTTCTATTTCTCGAAAAAAACTTGTCTTGTTTGTGGTCATGGCATCAATCATCTGATTGAGCTCACGTTCTCCTGCCCTGCTCTCGATGATATCCAGATAAGCTTCTACAGAATCTATACCAATAGCCCGAAACCGTTTCATCAGCCGGGCTTTCACCAATGCTTCCTTGCCATCTTTGAGGTTGATGCCGCAATGCCGATAAACGAGATCCGAAATTTTTCGGAATTGCTTCTCACTAAGTTCATGGGATTCTTGCATCAATGAGCCACCTTATCCGGCCTATCTTCTTTTTTTTCAGTCATGCCTGCCGATGTTAGTCTCATCAATCCAGATATGTCCACAATGAGGCCGACCCTGCCATTAGGCATAATCGCACCACCGGATATTCCCGGAATTTTTTGCATGGTTTCACCAAGGGTTTTGATGACCACCTGCTGCCTGCCGACCAATTCATCGATGATGATACCAGCCTGATTACCATCATCTTCGATGACAACGACAAGATCGGTATTGCTGTCTTGGCTGTCTTCAATTTTGTACAGATGGGTCAACCGATACAGAGGAATCAATTTTCCTTGAAGGCTGAGTACGATACCTTTGTTGAAAACGGTTGAAATATCTTTGGAATCCGGCTTGATGGTTCGAACGATCGACACGGTTGGAATAACATAGATTTCCTTGCCGGCTCGCAACACCATGCCATCGATGATCGCCAGCGTCAAGGGAAGGCTCATACGAAAAACTGAACCCTTACCCGGTTCAGACTGAATTTCAACCTGGCCGCGAAGGGATTCGATATTCTTTTTCACCACATCCATACCGACCCCCCGGCCGGACACATCCGTGATAACTTCCGCTGTTGAAAAGCCCGGCTCCAGAATCAGATTGTACACATCTCGTTCACACAGGGCAGAACTATCTGTAATCATACCCTTTTCAATAGCTTTTGCCAGAATGACATTGCGATCCAGCCCTTTGCCGTCATCGATGATCTGCACCACCACATTCCCGGCGGAATGAAAGGCAGACAGCTTAACCGTTCCGTTAGGTGGTTTTCCTTTGGCCTTCCGCACTTCCGGCGATTCGATACCATGATCCACCGCATTTCGCACCATGTGAACCAGTGGGTCATTGATCACATCCACAAGATTTCTATCGATTTCAGTATCTTCCCCTTCTGTCACGAAAGAGACATTTTTCCCGACTTTCCGGGCGACATCTCGAACCAGCCGGGCCATCTTCTGGAATGTCGGCTTCAGGGGCACCATTCTCATCGACATCGACAAATCCTGAAGACCTCGGACAATCTTGCTGGTATGATTCACTTTTTTTAGAAGTTCATAATTGGCTGCCTGAATCACCACGCTGTCCTGCGCCACCATGGAATGAGCGATGACCATTTCACCAACCATGTCGATCAATCTGTCAAGACGCTCTGTACTGACACGAACCGATGTCTCGACAATCGGCTTGGAGCCCTTCATGCGCTCCTGAGTGCGCAGTGCATGGGCCACATCGTTGACCGATACGATGCCGGTTTTGATAGCTGCCATCCCAAGCGGCTCATCGGCATGCTCCTGTGCCATCATTTCAATCGACTCTCTGTCGGCTTTGCCCTGAGCGACAAGGATATCCCCTAATCTGGGCGACTCGGCATCGTCTCTTTCCCCCGAAACACCGGCAGCCTCCGGATTCATCAAGGCAGCCATGAGATTGTTATATCCATCCGGTTTGATTAAGGGTACACCGCCCAGTGCTTTTTCAACCAATTGAATCAGATTTTTGAGCATATCCAGAGACCGCAGCGCCAGATCGGCATAGCCTCCCTGGTACCGGATTTCTCTGTCCCGCACCCGACTCAACAGCGATTCCGCATGATGCCCCATTTCGGAAAGAAGAGACAACTCGAGAAACGCAGATGTTCCTTTGATGGTGTGAAATGCGCGGAAAACCGTTCCGACAGCATCCATATCTTCTGGATCCACTTCAAGCGATAACAGCGCTTCTTCAGCCCGGCCGATCAGGTCATTGGCTTCCATGATGAATTCGCCGATCAAATCGGTATCCGGGTTTCTGGGCATGTAATCTTGAACGGAATCTTCCTTGACATCTTCTTTGATTCGTTCCGGCGGTTGAGTAATGACCGGTTCTATAATGATTTCATCGGGATATTCCATCAACTGAATCGCCATTTCTACACAATTGCCCGCTTCCGCCCAGGCATTCGCTATAAGACTTGCATCGAGAAGCGGCATCCCGTTCAGAATCTCGATGGCTTTTGAAATTTGCGCTGTCACCGCTTCATGGAGATCTGCACGCTGGGTAAAAGCGATCAAAGACTGAAGCAGATTTGTAACCCCTTCACTGTCATCGGGTTCCTGCTGTATCCATGACAAAGCAATATCGTTTAAATCCGATGGCAAGATATCTGAATCGGCTGTATCAACCGATGAAGAAACCGATTGTTCTTTCTCTGATGGAATCACCTGATTCAATGATTCGATAACCGCACCGACTGTGTCATCAGAGAACGCCCCTTCCTCCAGGCACTTTTTGGAGAAAGATATTCCCTGAGTTACGGCATCAACGGCGGCAAAAGTATTTGCCGCCGTTTTCTGAACGATGGCAGTCATTGCAAGAATCGACAAATCAAATATTTGTAGAAGTGCATGAAACGCCCCGGGAATACTGGTCTGAACTGCCTGTAAATCCGAGATGGCTGTATTCCATCTGTCGATATCATTCAGCCCGATGGTTTCAACCGTATCGATTATCTCTTGGAGTGTTGAAGAGATTTCTTCAATTGAGTTCATAGAATTGGCCGCATTCAAAAATTAGGGGATGGATTCTTGACACCAAGAAACGCTCTTGAAAAGGGGCGGATAAAAACCCCACGATTCAAGGCGTTCTCTTGGTGAAAATCTAGTAACTTCGTGGAAAAGTGATAGGAAAGTGATTGCAGGGGAAAACGGCTTCTTCAATACAAAGAAGATAGAATAAAGGACTTTATTAAAACCTATACATTGCTGGAGAGGACTGCGCCGCAAATTTCCCCCTGATACATTTTTCCGGTATGAAAATAAACCGGAGACGGTGTCATCATTTGTACCAACAGGTCAATCGAAGATCGAACAAGTTCCAATGAGTGAATCAGCAAAGACTTGTTCAATTCATTTTTTTGATGAATATCTTCTACAATCGATGAAATCTCCTTCGCATACTGGATAAGTTTCATCGAATAAGGAGATGTTATCCGCTGCGCCAGTTGGTTCAGCGTCATCCCCTGAGATGGACATTTCAGATAATCGCATATTTTATCAATTATGTCTATGCGCTTTTTCTCCCCGACATGAATGGAAGACACAATCGATTCTTTTCGTAATCGGGCATCATTGATTGCATCTAATTTTGCACCGACAACCGCATTTTTCTCAGCGGTCAGCACACTCCGCAATGATTTGTACAAGTTGGCCTGATTCTCGAGAATATCTATCAATTCTTTCAGCAAATTTTCCATATCACCGCCTGTCTTTGTTAAAGCTACAAAAGCGCATTCAGCATCGATTCTCCAATTAAACGGTGCGCGATCTTATCCGAAGAAATGGAATAAATTCCTTGTGAAATCTGATCTTTGATTTCGGATACCTTCTCACTTCTTATATCGGGAATATCCTGTAACAGGCTCTTGGCAGCCTGAATCTCTTTGGCTGCGGGGGATAACAACACCCGATCCTGTAAAGAATCCGAAACTCCCTGACGGCTGTCTATGCTCTCCTTTCTGCGCAATTTTGACGCCTGACTGGCATAGACTTTAATTCCTGTAATCTGATTATTTTCTATGATGTTCACCATACGCTGCTCCTTCTCGTTTTGATGGTTTCCTTGCATAGAATATCAGCTTACAGCGCATAATACTTTAACGGTTTCAAGGCACATTCCATTTATTCAGTCATATCGATATATTTTACACCCCTCATGATTGAATCATTGGCTTGAATTCGTCTTGGCGGATTCCTGAATGATTTTCAACTGGTTCTGAACCAGCGGAGCCAATCCGATTCCGCCTGATTGGGAAATAGATTTCGCCAGCTCTGCGTCCAGCATATCCGTAAACATTTCCTCGGCCTTGCTGCCACTCAGCAGTCCACTTTTGGGAATTGAAGCCCGCATCTCTTTGAACATGTTCTGAATGAACATTGATTCCATTTCCTTACAGGCCGAATTTATTTTGGCCGCCTGTGAAGCAGCGCGGGTCGATCCCGAATTCGCCCCAGTATAGATGGAATAATCGCATCCTGTTTGTTTCATTGAAATATCCATTTGGGCATTCCTTTTGACAGATGGTTATCTACGGTTCAGACATCGAAGCTAACACGATCCCTGATATGCATGCGCTGAAAACGCTACATGATTTCCAGTTTGGCCTGTAGTGCACCGGCCGATTGAAGTGCCTGAAAAATCGAGATCAAATCCCGAGGGGTAACCCCCAGAGCGTTCAAGGCACGAACGATTTCCCCGATACTGGTACCGGACTCCATTAGATAAATGGGCGACTTGTCTTCCTTCACAGAAAGATTCGTATTGGGCGTAGCCACCGTCTGCCCCTGAGAAAACGGCATGGGTTGTGACACATCAGCCGATTCCTTGATCTGGATACTCAAGTTCCCATGGGCTATGGCAACTTTGGAAATCCTGACATTTTCACCGATAACAACTGTTCCGCTTCGTTCATTGACAACCACTTTCGATTCCACATCCGGGGTAACACCAAGCCCTTCGATAACTGTCACAAAACCGGTCACATTGTCTAAATATTGATGCGGCACACGCACGTCGATGCTGCCGGAATCCGAAGTTCTGGCAATCGAATCAGCAAAAGCCGTATTGATGGATTCTGCAACCCGTGTAGCGGTTGTGAAATCCGGATGATTCAATGTCAGAACGAGATTGTCCTTGTTCCTGAAATTGGTCGGAACTTCTCTTTCAATCAATCCTCCGCTGATAACCCGCCCTACCGTAGGAAAGTTTTTCTGAGCTGAGGCACCCGCTCCTTTGGCGGAGAACCCGCCGGTACTGATTGCTCCCTGTGCAATGGCATACGTTTGGCCGTCCGCAGCCTTCAAGGGAGTGTACAGCAACGTTCCGCCCTGCAAGTCTTTTGCATCCCCAATGGAACTGACCAAAACATCCATCCGGGTGCCAGGTCTGGAAAATGGAGGCATATCGGCGGTAATCATGACGGCTGCAACGTTTTTCACTTTGATATCAACGGAATTCACCGTCATTCCCATTTTTTCGAGCATACTGACCAGTGATTGAAGCGTGAATTTGACTTTATCCCCATCTCCGGTTCCATTCAATCCGACGACCAGGCCATAGCCAACCAACTGATTTTGTCGCACTCCCTGGATTGATGTGATTTCCTTGATTCTTGCTGCATGCCCCCCTGCTGTCAGGCACAGGATGATCACCCATGCCATACCAGCCCGAAGCACAATCGATCGAAAATTTGCGCGTATTTTTTTCATACATTCACCCATAAATTATGGCGGGTTTAAATATATTCTGTTACCGATGATCCGATGGAAACCCCTAAAACGGAGAAACGACGTCCAGAATGTTGGCTAACCAGCCTTTGCGCTGCTGATCATTGACAATGCCGGTCCCGCTGTAGGCTATTCGTGCATCGGAAATGTACGTGGACAACACGATATTTTCCGAAGAAATGTCTCTGGGTCGGATAACACCGGTCACGACAATCATCTGAGCCTCATTATTGACAATGATTTCCCGCGAACCGGAAATAGCCAGATTCCCACTTGGCAATACGCCAATCACTCTTGTCGTGATATAGGCATTCAAGTCGCCGCTCCGGCTCGTTCCGCCCTGACCGGAAAATTTGTTGGATGTGCTGCCGGTAATTCTTGAAAATGGATTGAGGCCCTGCGTTGAGGTAATATTGTTTTCCAGCCCCAGAAATTTATCGATACCAACATCCACCGATGAATCTCTTCCCGTACTGGTTGTAGCATTGTTGGATGCTTTGGAGGATTCCACGATTTTGATGGTCACGATATCCCCAACCCGTCTAGCTTTAGGGTTGACAAAGAGTTCTCCCATCGTGCCGTTTTCCTGCCACAGCGAACCTTCCGCTGGAGTCTGAGGGTTTTCGGATGCCATATACAGGGGAGGATGATATTGTTCCGTAATCGGTTGAACCTTTTTGGTGGGGGTGGCACACCCCCAGAGACAGGCTATCGACATTGTCAACAGACAACCCAGTTTGAGTGCGGAAAATCGTCTGCGAGACCAGTGCCGAATTCTCCGGGAAAATTTGTCTGAAAGATGTGCCGCTACATGGTCTATCAATACAGGCATATACGAACATGAATTATCTATTTCCTGGCTGCTATGTGTTCGATTCATCATGACTGAACCTCCTCAATCGACTTCCAACAACATTTATCAAAACTCTACCTGAACCGTTTTCGAATCCAATACTCTTCCAAATATTTCTTTGTTTGAGTTCACATTCACCACCCGAATACGATCGCCCTTTGCGCCGCTTTCACGGACTTCTCCCATGGCGGTTATTCTGATCGTTTGAGACTCGGCAACAATAGACACCTTGTCATTTTTCTTGACCATCAGGGGGTGCTCAATAATGTCGGTTCGGAAAACTTCTTTTGGGTTCATGGTTCTGATTGTCCGTTTTCCCACCACATCTTCTGTGGTGGAAATATAATTGGATGGCAGATCCGCCATATCCATGCTCACGACAACCACATCGTCTCTATTTATGATTTGGTTCCGATTCAGAGGTTTCTGGACGACGACGACAGTGGTTTCAACTGAAATCTTCACGATCACAGATACTTTTCGGACAGATTGACCATAAACCTCGAAAACAACATTCAACGGAACCGTACCCAGATAAGTGGATTTTGCAGGCTGCAGCACCTTGTATGAATAAGGCCGGTTCGGAATCATCAAACTGTTGGGGGACTGAACGATCTTTATCTGTACCCGATTTTTTTCCCAGGGAATTTTCTCGTTGAGAAAATCCATGACCATGTCTTCAATCATTTTTTGGGTAATCTCAATCGTTTCGTTTCCGCTCTTTTCCGAAATCGGTGAAATTTTTAGAGGCGGTTGTTCCGCAGTTTCTCCGACATTTCCCCCAACAAACAGCAGGGTCAGCAAGCCGAACAAGACCGCCCTGCCCCATTTCTGTACCCGGCATCCGATACTGATCGTCTCAATCGCCTGTGTCGTCAACTGTTTGTTTTTCATTGTAATGTCTCCTATCGTTCACAGCAGCATAGGCCAGTTGATATGTCTGATTTCTTACCGTTTGACATTGTTGGCCATCTGCAACATCTCATCTGAAGTCTGAATGATTTTACTGTTGACTTCGTAAGCCCGTTGGGCCGTTATCATGTTTACCATTTCATCCACCACGCTGACATTCGACATCTCAAGAGCCCCCTGAGACAGGGTGCCTAGTCCGTCCTTGCCTGCAGTTCCGGTAGTAACTTCACCCGATGCTTCTGTTTTCAGATAGAGATTTCTGCCGATACTGCTGAGCCCGGCCTGGTTGGGGAACTGAGCCAATTCAATCGTTCCGATTTGCGCTGGGGTTACATCTCCTGCCTTTAAAGCGGACACCGTGCCGTCCGTGCCGATAGTCACAGAGATGGTGTTGGCGGGTACGGTAATTTCTGGTTCGAGCGAATAGCCGTCCGATGTGACGATTTTCCCTTCGTTGTTCAATTTAAACGCACCGGCACGGCTGTAAGCGGTTTCACCGTTGGGCTGCATGATCTGAAAAAAACCGGTTCCTTCGATGGCGATATCCAGCTCATTTCCGGTATTTTGATAACTACCTTGAATAAAAATCTTCTGTGTGGCAACCGGCCGGGTACCCTGACCCAACTGAATACCGGTCGGTATTTGATTATCGGCTGACGAAGCCGCACCGGCCTGGCGCAGGGTTTGATACATCATATCTTGGAAATCCGCCCGGCTTCGCTTAAAGCCGGTGGTATTGACATTGGCCAGATTGTTGGAAATGACATCGATATTCAATGACTGCGCCTGCATTCCGGATGCAGCTATCGATAATGCTCGGGACATAATGACCTCCTTATGAAATCAATCGTCAGAAAACGAGTCAAGTCGAAATCTCTCGTTTCATCTGTCGATCGTTTTATTCCGACGAGTTATCATGACAATTTACCCAGTTCGTTAACCGTTTTACTATTGGTTTCATTGAAAGATTGAAGCACTTTCTGATAAGATTCATACCCCCGAATCACCTCGATCATTTCTGTCATCATCTTCAAGGAATCAACATTGGAACCTTCAATGTATCCTTGCTGAACCATGACATTTTCCACAGAAACTCCCTGATCCGACGGGTCTATTGGACTGAAAAAAGAATCTCCGTTTTTGATGAGACCTCTTTGATTCGGGAAATTGACAATTTTAAGACTGTCTGCTTCTACGCCGTCAACAATAATCCCGCCTTGAGAACCCACAACCACTTGACGACCGGAGATTTGAATCTCATTGCCACCCTTACCCAAAACAGGATAACCTTGCTGGGTTACAAGGGTGCCACTCGAATTCAGTACGAAATCGCCCTTCCGTGTATATTCATTGCCCCGAGGCGTCTGAACACAAAAGAAGCCTTCTCCCTCTAACGCCACATCAAGTGTATTTCCCGTTTCTTTCAAAGGCCCTTGAATAAAATTGATATAAGTGCCAACCGGAAGCATGGAAATGTTGTTCATGGGCATGTCTTTGACAGAGGCCGTGGAAAGGTTTTCCGAGTCCGAGGCTGTGGAAGGAATTTGAAACACATGATCGCCTTTGAATCCCACAGTATTGGCATTGGCCATGTTGTTGGACAAAACGTCCAATCTCATCTCCTGGGCCAATGTGCCGGTTACAATGCTGGTAAATTCCCCCCTCATACCGTCCTCCTCACTCAAAAAAAAATTCGTAAATTCTCAAGCGGGTAAGGCAGAAAACTTACCCATACCGGAATTTACGAATCTTTTATGCACAGATTGTGCCAAAATCACATATTGTATTTTTATCCTGTTTCATCCGAAGCGGCACTGGGCTGCATTTGCCGCAGGCTGGCAATCATATCGATCTCGCATTGGGGGATGTTCATACGCTCGGCAATTTGATCCGATTCGACCCCTAAATCCAACAGACGTCTGACTTCGTCATAGGGGTCGGAACTGCTTTTTCTGCGTGCGTCCAAATCGATGGTCTGACCGATTTTTCTTGCAGAAGCCAGCACCTCTTCAAACGATTCGTTCCCGGAAATCTCCGCCGGCTTGTTCACAAATGGAACGATTTGTTCCGGTTGGCTCGAATTGGCACGTCGTAGTTCCAAGGCTGCCTTGCGTTTCAGTTTGAACAGATAGAAAACGGAAAACACGCAACAACAAATTCCGAAAATATCTAAAGCGATCTCCCAATTCATGAGGGTGGTATAAGACATGACATCATTCCCTTGTAAAATGGACTCTTTTCTTTCAACGTCATATTATTGACGTCCTTCCAAACATTTTGACATCACCAACCGTAAGGCTTTATCAATCGATTACGCCTTCCTTCACAAGCTTTTTACGCAACCGCATGAGCACGGCGGAGTGGATCTGAGAGATCCTGGACTCGGTCAAATTCATGACCGCTCCGATTTCCTTCAATGTCAATTCATCAACATAGTAAAGGGAAATTACCATTTTTTCCTTTTCGGAAAGGGTGTCGATGGCTATTGACAAAGCCGCTCTGATTTCCGAAGCACGAGTCAACATCAGGGCATCCTGATCCTCGCCACTGACCAATTGACTGAACAGCTTTTCTTTCTCCCCGCCCGACTCGGGATCCATATCATCGAGGCTGACAAATGAGATGCTTGCCATTCGCTGCAAATCGTTCAGCTCATCGGCTGACAGCCCCATTTCCGTGGCAACCTCCCACTCTTCGACCTCTCTGCCCAATTTTTTCTCCATCTGAATCCAGGTCTGCTGCATTTCCCGAACTTTTTTTCGATTTCCACGGGAAAGAACATCCCGGGATCGCAGTTCACTCAACACCGAACCCCGGATACGAAATGCGGCAAAAGTCGCCAGGGTATTGTCTCGGGTTGGATCGAAGCGATCGATGGACTGGATCAGACCGATGATACCGGCATTCATGAGGTCATCGATATCCACATGCGATGGCAGATATACAGCCATCCGATGGACGATCCGCTTGACAAACGGAAGGTACTCCGTAATCAGCCGATTCCGTGTGGCGTCGTCGTCCCGGTAAGGGCTCTCATTCACTACCGCACTCGATGGGTTCATAAGTCTTCTCTCTCAATCCGTCATGACATCAATGTTTGGAAAAATCCAGCTTGTTGCTGATCAGTTCCTGCCAGAAAACCCGCGTATTCTTGAGAGGATAGCCTCCTGTCGGGGACTGACATATTTTTACAGCCAAAGAACTGAAGCACCGACTGGCCGGGGAATCCGGAAACAGATCACAGACGGCTTTCTGCCGCCGAACCCCGCGGGTGATGTTTCTATCATAATTCACATGTCCGACATACTCGATGGCAATATCCAGAAAACGTTCAGCCACCAGTTTCAACTGCCGATACACTTCATGCGCTTCCTGAATATCTCCGACCATATTGACCAACAGTTTGAACTGTTTGACACCGTAACGGAGAGAAAGTACCTTCATGAGTGCATAAGCATCCGTAATGGATGTCGGTTCAGGGGATACCACAACAAGCACTTCCTGGGCGATGGCATTGAAGTACATTACATTCGAGGATATCCCCGCAGCCGTATCGATCAGAAGAATATCGATCGGATCAATGACTGTGTACATTTCGGTAAGGAGATTCGCTGTCTGGTTTTTTGACAGATTGGCCATCTCCTGAATTCCCGAAGAAGCAGGCAGTATCTTGATGCCGCATGGCCCTTCGACAATGATTTCAGGCAGTGTTTTTTCTCCCAAAGCCACATGCGAAAAATTGTATTTAGGCGTAAGCCCCAACAGAATATCCAAATTGCCAAGCCCCAAGTCCGCATCGAAAATCATGACTTTTTTGCCAAGCCGGGATAGAGAAATACCAAGATTGGCAACGATATTGGTTTTCCCGACACCGCCTTTACCGCTGGATATGGCAATGATCCGCGTTTGGGAAACTTTCTCCGGCTGGGTGGAGGGAAGACCTTTTTTGGTTGCCAGTTTCTGTGTCAGACTGATAACATTACTTTTTTGAACTGTCGTCATATATGCTACCTTACCTTGCATAATAGGGTTGACCGTTTCCGACCCGGTGAACTTCAGTCTCGTTTATCTCCTGCCGGTCATCCGGAACATGATTGCAACATGTTTTGCAGGGGATGTACTGTTTCGATAAAGCATCTTCGACGCTTTCAAACGCAATGCGATTTTCTGGTTTGATCCGTTTTACCCAGGCACATTCCGGACGATGGAAAAGAATGGCGTTTTGATTGGCCACATAATGTTCCCGAAATCGGGATGTAATATTTTTATAGGGAATGATTTCAGCCATTTTTCCGGGAGGAAGATTGGAAGGTATGCTTTCTCCGACAGGATTCAACAGCAGTTCCACCAGTTTCTCGGTAGAGGCCTTTTCAAGGCTTTTGGGAATTTCCTGACCATTGGTGAAATAAGAAACCGGAAGTTTTGAATGCATCAACAAATTGAGGATGTTGCCATAACTCTGGCTTTCATCCAGTTTTGTAATGATCAGGCCCGTTACACCGAGCGGCTGATAGACGTCCACCATCTGAATCAAGTCTTCATTTTTTGTCGAGGCGCTTGCCACAAGATACCCCTGATCCATCCGGACGTATTCAATGATTTCAGATAGTTCCTGAACCACCCGTGCATCACGGATTCCTATCCCCGGTGTATCGACAAAAATATAATCCATGGACTCGAAATGTTTCAGGGAGGATTTGAATTCCTTGATGGTGTTGACCGTCTCGATTGGAACACCCAGAATCTTTCCATACACCTGAAGCTGTGCAGCAGCAGCGACTCTTTTGGTGTCAAAGGTGATCCAGCCAACTTTTTTCTTAAATTGATATGAATATATCGCCGACAACCTTACCATGGCGGATGTTTTTCCACTGCCTGCCGGGCCGAAAAAACCATAAATCTGCTGACGGCCGGAGCCCTCGGAGGATTGAGCGGATATCCCCATCTCTGAGAACACATTTATCAGATTCGCATAAAAATGTCGCCCCCCCCATTCCGTCTCTGTACCATATTTCCGGATATACAATGCCAACAGTTCTTGAACAACATGATGGTCCACACCCTGGTGCGAAAAATGCCGGATGAATTTTTCCTTGAAATGCTCATCCATTTCGGGAAATGATGGTGAATAGGGATTCCGAGCCGGCCTGACATCCATCGGGGTGTTATGGAACAGCCCCAAGTCTGTAATGGAATCATCGATACGAATCGATACTTTCTGCCCTTTCAGTGGGCCAGATGTTCTTCCAGCTGCCGCTGCAACCGATTTCGTCTCGATCATCTGATTCGTTGTTTCTTCTTTGATTGAATCAATAGCGGCTGTCACTTCAATCCATGTCTGTTTTTTGACACCGAACAGGCCTTTTCCCTGATTCAGACTGCGAGCGGAAAGAATCACCGCATCAGGGCCGAATTCTTTTTTTATCAGCCGCAATGCCTCTGTCATCGTTGGCGCTTCAAATCGTTTAATCTGCATCGGTCAGTCTCACTATACCCAAGGATTGAATTCGACTATTGGATAAAATATCGTTGTACGACAAGATTACCAGATTCGGGATAAACCGATCCACCAGCTTTCTCAAATGCAACCGAATCTGCACCGAACACAAAATAATCGGTTGAAGATTCTGCGTGGTGAATCGTTCCAGGTTTCTGGCGATATGCCGGATGATCTTTTGGGAAATATCCGGATCAATTGCCAGAAAACTGCCATGCGCTGTTTGCTGAAGAGACTGCATCATCACACTTTCAATCGCATGATCCATGGTCATTACGGTCAGCATGCCATCCGGGGATGCATACATCCGGGTAATGGTTCGGGCCAGCCCCTGACGAACATATTCAGTCAGCATATCCAGATCCTTTGTCATGGGTGCCCAGTCAGCCAATGTTTCCAGAATGGTCAGCAGATCACGAATGGGAATCTGTTCCACCAAAAGGTTTTGCAGAATCTTCACGACTGATCCTAATGGAAGCAAATTTGGTACCAATTCTTCAACGATTCGCGGAAAAGATTCCTTGAGCGTGTCGAGGAGCTGCTGAACTTCCTGTCTTCCCAGATATTCATGGGCATGCCGCTTGATGACATCGGTCAGGTGCGTCGTCAAAACCGTCGGCAGATCCACCACCGTATATCCTTTTCCCATGGCATGCTCTTTGTCGTATTCCTTGATCCAGTATGCCGGAAGTCCGAAAGTCGGCTCCTTGGTGGGAATGCCGTCGATTTTTTCCTGCGTTACACCCGGATTCAATGCCAGAAAATGATTCAGCATAAGCTCCCCTCTGGCCACTTCATTGCCTTTCAGCAAAATCGAATATTCTCCAGGCTTCAACTGCATATTGTCTTGAATATGGACCGATGGCACCAGAATGCCGATATCCTGAGCGATCTGCCTGCGAATGGACTTGATGCGTTCCAGGAGTTCACCGTTTTGTCCGGCATCCACCAAAGGAATCAATCCATATCCCACTTCCAATGCCAGAATGTCGAGCGGTGAAATCAACTTGACAGGGGCTTCCGGTAATTTTTCTTTCACAGATTCCGCCTGAGCCGCCTGCTTCTCTTTCTGACTGACGGATTGCGGTGATTTTGAAAGCAGATAGGCTATCCCGCCCGTCACTAGCGAAAGGGTCAAAAAGGGGATGGTTGGCAATCCCGGAATCATGGCAAAACCGAATAACACGGAAGCGGCAACGGCAATGGCTCGGGGCTGAACCAGAAGCTGAGATGTGATTTCTTTTCCCATGCTCGAATCGGAGCCGGCCCGGCTGACAATGATACCGGCTGCCGTCGAAATGATCAGCGCAGGAATTTGACTGACCAGTCCGTCCCCGACGGTCAACAGCGTATAATTCTGGGCGGCATCGAAAAAACTCATACCATGCTGAAACACGCCGATCCCGAGCCCTGCGATGATATTGATCAGGGTAATCAGAATACCCGCAATAGCATCGCCCCTCACAAACTTATTGGCACCGTCCATCGCCCCGTAATATTCGGCCTCCTGTGCCACGAGCCGCCGTCTAGTCTTGGCTTCCTGATCGTTGATGAGCCCTGCGTTCAGATCGGCATCGATACTCATCTGCTTGCCGGGCATGGCATCCAGAGTGAACCGGGCCGCTACTTCGGCAATCCGTCCGGCACCTTTGGTAATGACCATAAAATTGATGACAACCAGAATCATAAAAACGATGACCCCTACCAGGTAATTCCCGCCAACGACAAAGTTGCCGAATGCCATGATCACATGCCCGGCGGCATCGGTTCCTTCATTGCCATGCAGCAGAATCATCCGGGTGGATGCCACATTCAGTGAAAGTCTGAACAGGGTGGTCACCAGGAGAATGGATGGAAACGATGACAGTTCGAGAGGTTTTTGGATATACATTCCCACCAGCAGAATGATCAGTGAAAATGTGATATTGAAGGAAAGCAACAGGTCCAGCATGATCGTTGGCATCGGCACGATCATGATCATGAGAATGGCAACGACCGCAACAGCCATTAAGATATCGGCGTTTCGCATCAGGCGGGCCAGTTGTCCTTGAAAAAAATTCTGTGATGCGATTTCCATGATTCCTCTCGTGTAAACAAAAGTGGATTGATTTTCACAGAATTTGATGCACAAATCACGCCAATCCATGAAACAATAGGGAATTTATCAGAAGGGGGGTGGGATGAAAGGGTAAGGGGAATATCCGATAAATGGGTGCAACAAAGAACGTGCTACACAGCATCCGCTTCCACAGAGAGATGGAAAATGGATACCATCAACGAAACAGATTACCAAGCCATGAAACGTGTCATCGAATGCCTTTCAGACGATAGACATAGGCCAGGATTTCGGCAACGGCCTTGTACATCTCGAACGGGATGAACGCTCCGATTTCCACGGTTTTGAACATCGCACGGGCAAGGGGTTTGTTTTCGATAACGGGAATGCGGTTGGATTTGGCGATTTCCTTGATTTTTTCGGCAATGAAACCGGCGCCTTTGCCCACCACTTTGGGCGCCTGCATGCTTTTGGAATCATACTTGAGAGCGATCGCCAGGTGCGTAGGGTTGGTGATGACAACGGTGGCCCCCAATACATCCGCCATCATTCTCTTGCGGGACATCTCCATCTGAATCGATCGAATACGGGATTTGACCTTGGGATCGCCCTCGGTCTGTCGGGTTTCTTCCTTGATCTCTTCTTTGGTCATCCGGAGATCTTTTTGATGCTGCCACCATTGAAACAGGTAGTCCAACCCTGCAATGGCCGCCATGGCCAGAAATGTATATAGGCACATGCGAAGAGCGATCTTGCCGAAAAAATTCCAGATATCCATCATATCCATATGGATCAACATCGGCAGGGTTTGCATCTCTTTTTTGATCAACGAATAGGCCAGCCATCCCAACAAGACGATTTTCGCCAGAGCCTTCACCACATCGACATACGACCGCAATGAAAGCAGTCTGCCGATCCCTTGAATCGGATTGAGCTTGGAAAATTTCGGCATCAAGGATTTGCCGGAAAAGGTAAATCCGACCTGAAGAACACTTCCCGCCACGCCCAGAACCAACGCGGCCATCACCACCGGAGAGACGATCATCGCAAAGTCGGTCATCACATTGATCATCAGGTGCTGCAGGGAACCATCGCCAAGAGGAATGGTTCCCATGCCGCCGAAATACCGTTTCATCAGCAAAACCATCCGGTTGACCATCCAGGAACCGGCGGCATAAAACGCCAGAATCGAACCCAACAGCACCAGCGCCGAAGAAAGCTCTTTACTATGTATGACCTGGCCTTCTTCCCTGGATTCTCTTTCGCGTTTCGGGGTCGCGTGCTCGGTTTTCTCCTGATCGTTCTCGGCCATGGGCCCAACCCTATCTTCCCATCAGTTTCATAGTAAGGGAGATTTCCTTTCCCAGCTCCCCCATCACTTGACTTAAAAAAGTCAACATCATCGGAAGCGACAGAGAAAGAAAGAAAAATCCAATTAAAATATTTACCGGCGTCGCCACCATAAAAACATTCATCTGCGGAACGGTACGTCCGACCAGTCCCAAACCCAGACTGACCAACATCAACGCAACGATCACCGGCGCACCGGCCCGAACAGCCGTCACGAAAAGATGTGTCATACTCTGGTTTAAATAAGCCATCAAGCCTCCCGATGAATGAAATCCATACGGCGGAATGATCGTAAAGCTCTCGACCGCGGCCCGCATGACCCAGTGATGGGCATCGGTCGTCAAAAAAATCATAATTGCAAACATATAAATCAGTTGGGAAATGACGGGCACCTGAGTGCTAGACATGGGATCAAGCACATTGGCAACACTGAAACCCATTTGAAAGGCCACCAGCTCACCTGCCAAATGGATGGCCGTGAAAACCAGCCGGATCACATATCCGATGATGGCGCCGATGAAAATTTCACCGGCAATACCGATCACCAACGGAATCAACGACAGGTTCGCCGAAATGGGATCAAGCCGGACAATCGGGTACAACACCAGGGCCATGGCAAAGCAGAGTCCGATTTTGAATGTGGCCGGGATATTCCGGCTGTCAAAAATCGGAACCATCAGTGTCATCGCCGTGACACGCAAAAAAATAAACAGGAAGAGAAGAATCTGAGGAACAGAAATGCGCAGGGAAGTCATGGTGTCATCGAACGTTTGTCGGCATATTGACTATGACGTTTCGGGTAAAATCCACCATGACCTCCATCATCCATGGAAAAAAAACGATCAGAGCCACACCGACCGCAATCATTTTGGGAATCAACACGAGTGTCATTTCATTGATCTGGGTGGCAGCCTGAAATACACTCACCAGAACACCCGCTATCAACCCCACGATCAGGACGGGCATTGCCAGCATGGCGGCTGTTTTCATTGCTTCCATAAAAAAAGTCGTTACAAATTCCGGTGTCATCGACCCTATTCCTTCAAGAGAATCCTTTGACCAGTGAACCGACTATCAATTGCCATCCATCGACCAGGACAAATAGAAGCAATTTGAACGGCAGGGAAATCATGATAGGCGGCAGCATCATCATCCCCATTGCCAGCAAAACACTTGCCACCACCATATCGATGATCAGAAACGGAATAAACAACATAAACCCGAGCTGGAAAGCCGTTTTGAGCTCACTGATGATAAAAGACGGAATCAGGATCATTGTCGGAATATCCGCCGGTGTCTCAGGTCGTTTGAGCTCGGCAATTTCGACAAAAAGCGCCAGGTCTTTTTCCCGAGTCTGTTTGTACATAAATTTCCGGATAGGAACCAACGCCGTATTCAACGCCTGTTCGGCGCCGATCTTTTTATCAAGATACGGCTGGAGAGCATTCTGATTAACCTCCTGCCAGACCGGTGTCATGACGAAAAAAGTCAGGAACAGGGCCAAACCGATCAGGATTTGATTCGGCGGCATCTGCTGGGTGCCCATTGCCTGACGCAGGAGAGAAAACACGATGATGAACCGTGTAAAGGAGGTCAGCATGATGAGAATCGCTGGAGCTATGGACAGTATCGTTAGAAGTGTAAAAATCTGAATCAATACGGATACGTCTTCAGGTCCTTTTGCCTTGTCCAAAGCAATGGAAAACATCGGAAAATTGCCCGCCGGCTGTGGATCGGCCCCCAATACCGCAGAAGCCAGGAGCACCCCGACCGCCAGGATACAGAGAATTATTGCCGACGGACGGAGCGAGGTGGAAGGAACATTCAGGAGAGACATCACAGAAATCCGTTGAATTTTTGAAATTATCGGCTGTCGATTCCGGTGGAAACCATCGGAAATCGCATGTTGGATTGCCGGCTGTCCAACATCTGCGCGCGAATGTCTGGATCCACGATTTTATCCAGCAGATTCATGCGATCACCGGCCATACCGATCACCAGAACGGCACCAGGAATTTCCACCAGTACGATTTGTTTTTTCACTCCAACAGAACGAATTGCCAGCACGTGAATCAAAGTCTCCGCCTTCCCAGTCAAACCGATGAGAGAGAGATGTTTCATCAGTCGAAGACACGCATAGAGCCCCCCCGATAAAACGATCAGAATCCCTACCATCTTCAAAACAGTATAATAAATATTGGGTTGATCGGTCACCGCAGTCTCTCGATCCGTTCCATGGGGCTGATGATTTCCGTCAGGCGAATTCCATACTTCTCATTGACGACAACGACTTCTCCTCTTGCAATTAATCGTTGATTGGCCAGGACTTCGAGGGTCTCACCGGCAATTTTGGACAATTCAACGACCGAACCCTGCCCCAATTTCAGCAGATCGTTGATCATCAGTGTTGTCCGGCCCAGCTCAACAGTAATTTCCAAAGGGATATCCAGAATAAAATCCATATTATGTTGTTGAGAAGCTGGTTTGCCAACTGCTCCTCCGCCTGGAGATCCCGAAGCACGGGAGGGCTGTCCCTGAGCGGTTTTGGATGTGCCAGGTCTGTTTTTACCGGGATCACTCATTGGCATGACGATCTCCTTTGGGACTGATAAGCGTGGTCACTTCAACCGCTCGATTCCCCTTGGCGATTCCAGGAAAGCCCAAATATTTTGAAACATTGCCAATGTTCAGGGTAATCATGTCATCGGGTCCGGAATTGAGTTTGATAATATCCGAGACCTGAAGGTTCAATAAATCACTGACGGATTGAACCGTTCGTCCCAGCTCTGCCACCACCTCGACAACCGTATCGTTCAGCAATTCTTCGAGTTGGGGCTTCCAGGAATACGCCGTATCTTTTTCTCTCAAATATTTGCTCGACAACCTTTCCTTGATCGGTTCCAGCGTCAGATACGATACACAAAGATAAATGTTCCCTGAAAATTCCTTTCCATGCAAAAGAAATACGATAACCATCACCAGATCGCTGGAATTGACAATATGAACAAATTCGGATTTGGTTTCGGTTTTTTTCAATGCAATTTTGACCGGGTACAAGAATTCCCAGGCTTTTTCAAAATTGGCCAACACTTCATTTGCGAATTTGCTCATCATCCGTAACTCGATCAGGGTAAAATCCCGAACCTGAGTCAGCGGTTTGCCATCTCCGCCGAACATACAGTCGATCAACGAAAACACAAGATCTGTTTCGATCGCCATCAGGCCGGATCCGATCAGCGGATCCATACTGTAGAGATGATAACAGGTTGGATTCGGAAAAGCTTTGATGAATTCGCCATATTTAACCATTTCCGTTGATACCAGGGAAACCTCGATAGTGCGCTGAAGACTTGAGGAAAGCGAGACTTGAAGGGTTCCGGTAAATTTATCGTAAATTTCTCCCAATGCATAAAATTCATCGCGCATGATAATACGCTGGGATGTGAGGTCATACGTCTCGACTTTCGTTCCTTGGGCAACGACTTCCTCCTCGAGATTGACCTCGCCTTTGGCCATGGCACCCAAAAGGGCATCGATTTCTTCCTGTGAAAGTATCTGATCGGACATAATGGCTCAGTACACTATTGAATGACGAATTCGGTGATATAAATTCTTTTGATCGCTTCTTTACCCAGCAGCCCATTCAGGCTGGTTTGAATTTCAGTGCGCAGCGCATTCTTCCCATCCGAACTTTGAAGTTCATCCACTTTTCTGGAGGGAAGGATCATCAAAATGGAATCCCGGATCTGCGGCAATCTTTTCGTCAACTCATCGGCATATTTTGGATCTCCCAATTCCAACCCCATGGTAATCCTCAAATAGCGTTTTCCCCCCTGATCCGAAAGATTGACAATGAAGGGCTCCAGAGAAAAAATCTGACCGATGCCGCCGCCCTGCTCTTTTTTTTCCTCATGCTTGCCAGATTCCGAACCTTCCCGCGATGAATCCAAAGAGGAAAGTTTCTGCCACAGCATAAAAAATCCACCACCGATAACCGCCAATACAACCAGCGAAACAGCCGCAATAATTATGATATTTTTTTTTGACATGCTTATGAATCCATCATCTCCAAAATGATCTCAACCCGACGGTTTTTTTCCCGGTTGACCGGACTGTCGTTTGGGCGAATCGGCTTCGCATCGCCATACCCTACGGCAGACAGACGATGCGGAGCAATTTGGCCGACATCGATAAAATATTTGACCACATGCACGGCCCTCGCAATAGAAAGTTCCCAATTCGACGGGAATCGCACACTTCGAATCGATACATTGTCGGTATGCCCCTCAACTCGAACGGCGAATCGATTGTTCTGAAGAACCAGGATGATTTTATTCAACACCGGGTATCCTTCCGGCCGCAACTCCGACACACCGCTCTGAAAAAGAATGCTGTCCGACAGTGTCAGGCTGACTCCCTGCGAGGTCTGGATGACTGTTATATCGGGCTGACCCGCAAGATCATCTATTGCCTGTTTCGTCTGTTTCGACAAGCCTGCACCCGCCTGTGAATCGGCATCGGAAATTTCCGTTGCCGGAGGCTCCGCCGGCTGGATCGGTTCGACAACCTGCACGGCCGTTTTTTTTCCTTCCAGGAGCACCCCGAGCGCACTTTGAAGCGATCCAACAAGTTTTTCGGATTTCTGGGTGTTAATGTTGCTCAACGCAAAAAGCAGAACAAAAAACACCATCAGCAGGGTGACCAAATCGTTGAACGTCAACAACCAACCGGACGGATCCACTGTTTCCTGCTTGGAATCGGAGATGATTCTACTATGAGTTTCTCTCATTGAACAACCTTTTTCATTTCATTTCGAAAAAAAAGGAGTTCCACCCGACGATTCCCTGCCCTGTTTTCGAGGGAATCATTGGGAAAACGGGAGTGATATTCGCTAAAACCCGCCGCCTGAAGACGTTCCCCAGTAATGAGATGTTTATC
>CAZBUL010000007.1:0-6700 GCA_964495045.1 uncultured Desulfobacterales bacterium
CCAATAATACAACAGCCATTCTCTCGCCCTGAGCGAAAGGAAGATAGTATGATATTAAGAGGAAAGCTTTTTGCCGAATCCCCGATTTACCGGGGGAACGCACGAAAGACTCTTTTTACCCGAGATGGAGACGGAACCCAGCGGCTGGTATCGCTGGCCGGTGAAATAGAAGGAACCGCCGAGTCTCTCATGGATGCATTCACCGGCAGATCGCGAAGCGGGAAAAACATCGGGCTGATTGATCAGCTTTGGCTCAGGCTTTATCGCTCACCCATGCCTGAAGGGCTGATCACCAAAGTCCATTGCAGCCTGCAGGAGAAGAGCTACTCGAAAGAACACCTCTTCGACATACGCATGGGGGTCAGGCTGAACGAGGAACGATGGGCGACCGAAGCCAATGCGAACTACAAGATGGAAACGCTCTTCAAAAACTCCGTTTTCGATTTCTCCATGACTGTAAACGATGTGCTGCTGAAACGGGATGAGAATGCGAGCAGGCTTTTTTTCGTCCTAGGGGAGCTCAAGGAAGGACGCTTCTGGTTTGGAGCCGGAAAGAGCAAGGGGCTAGGGCGTTGTCGGCTTGAGATCGAGCCTCCATTTCCGCCTGGTGAATCCCTGCCGAATGTTTCGCCCCGAGCGAACCATCTGACGATCTCCCTTGCCTTCAACCTGGAAAATCCAATCCTGGTCGGATGGCCCTGGGGGAAAATCGATCCCGATAAACTTGCGTTTGCCGCAATTGAAGGGCGCCAACTCGTGCAAGCGATGCGAAATATCCCTCAGTCCATTCGAAAAAGGCTTGAGACAACCATAGGCGGGCCGATTCTCAGCCCTGAGAACTGGAAGAAGAAGCTCGGTGAATTTTTGCCGAGGATTCTGGCCCTCTGGCTGATGGAACAGTCGAGCAGTGAGAAGGAAGTCTGGTTTCTGCCCTCCGCAGCCGTGGAGCATTTGGGGAAAGGGAAATTCGCTCTCTCACCGAAGCTGATGGAGCGAATACGGCCTTTGACGAACCAGCAGTTTCCGAGCAGGGAGGCCGTGGAAGTGGCCGTCAAGGAAGCGATGGCAGCTAAGCCCAACATGGCCAAGCGTGTGCTCAATGTCATTGCTAATGTGCGCCAAAAAGGCAAGTGCCTCGACCCTGAAGTGTGGTCAAGGACAGCCGATGAGCTGGGACTCGATAGAGCATCGGGAGATCGTCTTGCGGCAGTTATCGGAGATGAAGCGGCCCTTGCGTCCCTTTTGTCTCAGGAGTGTGCCAAAATCCTTCCTGGGCTTTTCCAGCAGGTGGATCAGCATGTACGGTTGGTTCAAAGCGATATCTGGATTGACGAAGAAGTTGCCATCCGTGAGGAGCACCTGCACATCAAGAACATGATCAAAGATGGAAAGATCGTGGAATGGCATTGGCTGGACCCCGACTATACTCCGGAATCCGTTCGCGCTTCGACCTGGAGAGAATTCCTCGAATCCCATAATCGTGTGCTGTTCCGCCATATGCTCAATTCCAGAAACCTGAACAAAAGCATCGCAAACGACAAGAACGTGATCGTACTTCTCAAGGGCTACCGCGATCACAGCCGCCAGGAGCTTTCCCAGCCATACAACACCGACTTCAGGTCCGGAGGAGCCTTCAACCGGGAAATTTCCAGGAAGTACGGTAAGCCCTACGACACGGTGTTTACTCGGATGCTTTCTTGGACGCCTTCGGCTCAAAACCAGGGAATGTGGGAAATCTATATACCGGGAAGCACCATCAAGGGGGCCTTCAGGAAACGTGCATCCCAGTTGCTGAAGACCCTGTGGGGAGATTCGTCCAAAACCACATCCGCCTTGAATCGGCTTTTTGGAGAACAGGGGCAGAGAGGACTCGTCTTCTTTTCCGATGCCTATCTTCGGGATGAGGTCGATCTCGGCCGTTCCTGGTGCTCCATGGATGTCGTGAAGATGGACCCTGCAACGGGGGGCCCTATCGAAGAAGCCAAGGCGGATTATCTTTTCGCCTTTGGAAAAAACATCTGCTTCAATCTCCGACTGGATATCCAGGACCTCAGCATGAACGATATGGAAGTATTTTCTATACTCACGCATTTGCTCGTTGACTTCCGAAAAGGCGATATCCCGCTGGGCGGAGCAAAAACATGCGGCTTTGGCTGGGTCAAAGGTTTGATTGAAAGTATCCACTGGATGACGGGAGCATCGTCGCAGGACGATTCCGTGGGGAGGAAAATTTTCGGAAATCGGGCTCTAGATCGTAGAGGTATCTGGTACAGCCTCGATCTTGAGGGGGAAGCGGTGAAAGATGCACTACCTGTCATTTCGCTCACTCCGGAAGGAAAAAAAGACATTCTCTCTCCTCCAAGATCGAAACAGGGCTTCATTTCTCACAGTGCCTTCGGTGGCTATTGCGGTGTTCTTTCCATAGAGGGTGAAGTACTGACTCCCCTGAGCATCAAAGAAAGTGGCGAGCCATCGTCTGTCCATGTTCCGGATGACCCGGCTGACGGAGTCATCAACGGCTGGGAACCCTTTGCCATGGCTCCTCCGCAAGCATCCCTCAGAGCACCGTCTAAGCTTTACGCCCTTCCGAGCAAGAGCATCAAGGGAATGATCCGGCACATCCATAGCATAGCAAGTGATTCGAACAAGGCGAGCCCCGACATCAGCCGCCTCAATCCCACTGACAGCCTTTTCGGTTGGGTGGGAAATGGTCCGAACCAATCCATCATGGGAAGGCTTTCCTTCGATTTCGCACCATTCGAGAAAGCGGAAACGGGTTGGTTCAAGGCGCCCTATCCTTACGGCATGTGGCATTACGTTGACGGCGAGTGGAAGAATATCCCCAAGCAGCCGGCATCGGTTCTGAAAATTGACGGAATCTGGAGGGTCTTCCCTCATGTGCCCCTTGCCCCTTGTGTGGTAAGATTGGATGATTTTAAGCCGGATACCCCCAAAGCCGACTATATAAAGGCCATTCTGCCGGGTGGAATTTGCCGCTTCAGGTTGCGTTTCTGGAATCTGGAAAAAGAAGAACTCCAAAGGCTTCTCTGGTGCGTGGTGTTGGAGCAGGGGCTTGCCCACAAGGTTGGAAAAGGCCGCTACCTCGGATTTGGCAGCCTGCGCTTGAAGCTTCTTGCGGAGAGCTTTCTTACCGATTGGGCAGGCCGGTATTCTGGGAAAGGAGCGAAAGGTCATGCTGGGCAGTTGCCCATAAACCTTGGAGAATGGATTACCCCCAGAGTGATCCAGCATTACCCGGAGCTGCGAAAGGCGTTGGATGCTCAGCGGATTTGATTGGCTGCGCCGCAGCAGGACCGGTGCCGAGCTCGTGGCTACGCTCAGATACCTTTCTGAAGACCCTAATCTTCCGTTGGATCGAACGGAAATTGGTTCGCCTCACTCGGCAACGGGGGGGCCCTGCAGACGGTGCGGCATCTATCGTCGCACAGGAGACGGAGAGCCTTACTGCAGGGATTGCGGCGAGATTCTTAAGCGTTCCTATGGCCTGTCCATGGCATCTCGACATGCAGCAATTCTTTGGGGATTTTTCAATCAGGTGCCGGCGGAGATCATCCAATGGAAGGGGGATGGCCGCAAAGAACGCCTGCTCGGCTGTTATACGCATGATGCAAGCCATTTCCTCGTTGCCATGAACCGCAGGGAATTGAGAAGCTGGCTACAGGATCTAACCGTTTACTATGGATTGGAGCTTCGCGGGATTTTGCAGATATTTCCGACCACCGGAGCGGGGACGAGAACCTGCATGGGAGATATCTTATGCAAGGCCATCCATCGGGATATCTATCTGCCCATGGGGCAGCTTCAGGTTCGTTTCTACTCGGCTCCCTACCAACTGCTAAAGCCTCGCCAGCGAGATCTGAAAGGAATGCTCACCTTTGATCTTGTGGATTTTCTAAATCTGCTGGAAATGGCCGAAATATTCCGTGCCCTGCTTCGGCCTCAAGAACAGGAGGAATTTCAGGAATTGCTGACCATTCAAGAAAAACGGGAATCCCAGTTTTACTGGGGAAGGTATCTGGGAAGGCTGGATCAACGGGCCAGGGACATGTTGACAGCATGGAACATGAGACAATGGCCAAAGAATCGGATCAAAGTATTCTATGAGCTTTTCGACTATGTACAACTCATTCAGGCGGATTAAGCTCATCCGGTATCTCGTTGCCTGGAGGGTAAACAGCTCTTTGGTAACGCTGCCGAAGTGCTTCGCCCCCGAGCTGTCCTATGTTCTTGGAACAATCATCTCCAATCGCCTTGCCAGCCGGGATGGAGCCCGATGGCAAAAGGCCCTGTCTCCGTTAGAGAAGCACTTCGATGAAACTTTGGCCAAAGGCAGGAGCCTCCGGCACCGATCGATAGTTTTCCCGGATGGCGCTTGGCCCGTTGATGCCGTTTTTTTTGTGTACCCCGGCAAGAGTATCTATGGGCTTGGAGAGCTTATCTTCTGGGAGATCAAGCTTTTTGGGGATGGCGCCGACCACGGCTTCTTTCTGGAAATAATTCTGCCCGCAATGGAAGAAGCCGGCTATACTTCGGACGTAAGGTGGAACCAGCCAAGCAGTATCTGGGGAGGGTTCGACATCCAGGCAGTCTATGCTGCTCGAGGGCCACAGTGGGAGCCTATAGTCAGCGACGGGCGTCTGGATTTACGATATCAGGCAAGCTCTACCCAGTGGGCGGAAGGATTGACATTTGGTTCTCATACGGAAAATGCTTTAAATGAGCTGAGATGGCTCACCCCCTTTGAGTTCGAAGGGATAGCGCAGGCCGGAGAACCGGCCTCTAACGAGCAAGGGGTTGATACTCAATACAGCGGAAGCTTCGCCATGAAAGCAATTCTGGATCAGCTCGAATCACGTTTGGACGTGCTGGCTCCTGGAAGGCGCAAGGGAGGGCGTAACACGCGAGATATCCTTGATGAGGAAGGGAAGCTCGTTCTACAGAAGGCATTTGAACTGGCAGTTCAAACACCTCTACTTTTCAATGATCTGGAGCCCGCTCCCAAACAATGCCCGGGACGGTGGATCGGAAAGCACATCTTTACCCCCATTCCCAAAGAGATCATTCCATGTCTCGAACTGGCATCTGTACTTCATATCGGTAAGCATACGCATTTTGGATGTGGAACGTTCACGCTGGCGTAAACAGCCTCACTCATGCGTCGATACGAAGGCGCAGATTTATTATGTCAGAAAACGGGGCAAAGGTCTGCTTCATTTTTTTGATCGAGTTGCTCGTCCGCTAAGGATCTGAAACCTGACATGAGCCTTGCTTGTATTTCCCTTTGCATGAAACCATTGTTTTTATTTTGGAAGATTTCCGGTGAAACGTAAAATTTTATCTATGGCTGGATGCTGTCTGGTGCCGCTTTTTATTCTCGTCGGGTGTGTGCCGCAGTATCAGATGTATCCGGCGCCCACACTTCTGCCGGGTACCGATCGCACCATGTTGACGGCCGGTTTCTGGATCAGCCGCCATCCCGCTCCCGACACACTGGTCTTGACCGCCGATCAGATTGCCGATCTGAACGATCACATCACAAATGAACTGAAATCTGTTGTCGATATCACCCGCATTCCCGTTCCATATTCAGGCAGTGTGCTGACGACCCTTCTGAATCAAGATATCGATCTGATGCGGTCCAAAGTTCGCTATCTTTCTTCGGGACTCCCCGTTCCCGCTTCATTTTATGCCCGCATCGCCGAAGACATGGACATGGCGGCCGTTCCGCCGTCTATCACACCGGAGTACGGGGTGGTGGTGCGGTTTGCGGATCAACGGATATTGCCGACACGGGATCCCCTTTATGGCGGTGAAACCGAAGTGGACTTCGACGGCCTGCAAAACAACGCTCTCGAACTGGGCACGCCGGTTATGATTCTGCATTGGAGCCGCGATCTGCAATGGGCTTATGTTCGATCATCGATGAGCGCCGGTTGGGTGGAATCCCGGCATATCGCCCGGTGCTCAGCGGAATCGGTCGAGGATTTCATTCATTCGGAACGGGTGGCCGTGGTGCTTCGCACGAAAGCAGACATCTATCGTAATCCGGGGCTGACGTATTCCGAGGAGTACGTGCAGATGGGAACCCATCTTCCGCTTATCGATGTACAGGAAAATGCCTTTCATGTCATGATTCCCATCCGGGACTCCCAGGGCTACCTCGTCAAACAGGACGGGTATATCCTGAAAAGCCATACCCACGATGGATATTTGCCCTATACGGCCAGAAATATTTTTCAGCAGGCATTTGAAATGCTCAATGCCCCCTATGGATGGGGCGGGATGTATGGAGAGCAGGATTGCTCCCGGTATATCCAGCAGATTTTTGCAACGGTCGGTATCCATCTGCCTCGGAATTCGGCCGATCAGGCGATGGTCGGCAAACGCATGGCAAAATTTGAATCAGATACACCTGAATCCGATAAACTCAGCGCACTCGGTGAAGTATCCGGCGGTATAACAACGCTCTATATGAAAGGTCATATCATGCTGTATTTGGGGAAAGTGGGTTTTCTGCCGTATGCTATCCATCAAACATGGGCTTTCCGGATACGAAACGGTGATCAGGATGCCGCATACAAAATCAATCGGGTCGTGGTGACGGATATGGACCTTGGCCGCGGAACCCGAAATGGTTCTTTGCTCGACCGCCTGCAATCGATTCAAGTGATTCAGTAGA
>CAZBUL010000007.1:6800-23334 GCA_964495045.1 uncultured Desulfobacterales bacterium
GTGGCCATTCCCTGTCTGGAAATCAAAAAAAATCCGGACAAGTCCTTTGACTACACCACGCGGGGAAATCTGGTGGGAGTGATCACCAATGGCACGGCGGTGCTGGGCCTGGGCAATATCGGCCCGCTGGCCGGAAAGCCCGTCATGGAAGGAAAGGGTGTTCTTTTCAAACGATTTGCCGATATCGATGTTTTTGATATCGAACTCAATATTCGGGATAAGGATGAATTCGTCCGAACCGTCAAGAGTATGGAGCCGACATTCGGCGGCATCAATCTGGAAGACATCAAGGCTCCGGACTGTTTCTACATTGAGGAAGAACTTGTCAAGCAGATGTCGATTCCGGTTTTTCACGATGATCAGCATGGAACCGCCATCATTTCGAGCGCCGCACTCTTGAACGCCTGTTTGTTGACCGGACGAGACATCGCCGATCTGCGTATTGTGATCAATGGCGCGGGATCCGCCGGTATCGCTTGTGCCAAGTTGTACGTGACCATCGGTGCCCGGCAGGAAAATATCATTTTACTGGATTCGACCGGCGTGATTTACAAGGGACGGACGCAGGGGATGAATCCTTACAAGGAAGCTTTTGCGATAGATACACCCATGCGAACCCTCCTGGATGCTTGTCAGGGTGCGGATGTGCTGGTAGGGCTTTCAGTCAAAGGTGCTTTCACGCCGGAGATGCTGTTGGCCATGCGGGAGAAACCCATCATTTTTGCCTTGGCCAATCCTGATCCTGAAATCGGTTATAATGAAGCCAAAGCCATCCGGCCCGATGCCATCATAGCGACCGGCCGGTCGGATTATCCCAACCAGGTCAATAATGTTTTGGGATTTCCCTTCATTTTCCGGGGAGCATTGGATGTTCGGGCCAAAGCCATCAATACCGAAATGAAGGTGGCCGCAGTACGGACCCTGGCGGAACTGGCCCGGGAAGATGTGCCGGATTCGGTGATCCGGGCTTATGGCGGAAAACCCATGCGATTTGGTCCGGACTACATTATCCCGAAACCTCTCGATACACGGGTGCTTCTGAAAGTCACCCCCGCGGTGGCCAATGCCGCCGTGGAAAGCGGGGTGGCGCGGGTAAAGCTTCCCAGCCATGATATCTATATTCAGCAATTGGAAACCAAGCTGGGCCCCGAGCGGGAAGTCATGCGCAAAATTATTTTTTCGGCACAGCAGAATCCCAGATCCATCGTGCTGCCGGAAGGCAATCATCCGGTTATTTTGCGGGCGGCTTCTCAGGTGGTCAAAGAAGGGATCGCCAAGCCGCTGTTGCTCGGTCACGAAGATGAAATCCGATCATTAGCCAGGGATCTGAATATTTCTCTGGAAGGAATCGAGATTCTGGATCATTTGCAAAGCCCGCTGTATGAGGAGTTCACCGGAAAACTCTTCGAGTCGCGGGCCAGAAAAGGATGGTCTCCAGCCGAAACCCGCTGGCAGTTGCGCAACCGATTTACCTTCGGCGCCATGATGGTTCGGGAAGGTCTGGTGCATGGTCAGGTGCATGGGATCAGCCGGTCTTATCCCGATTCGATCCGCCCGATTCTTCAGGTTATTCCCCGCAGGCCGGGTGTTTCGGTGGTGGCAGGACTTTATATGATGATTTTCAGGGGCCACACCCTGTTTCTGGCGGATACGACCGTCAACATTCACCCCAGTTCTGAAGTGTTGGCTGAGATTGCAATTCTTTCCGCTGAAATGGTGGGTTTTTTCGATATCAAACCGATCATCGCCATGATTTCTTTTTCCAATTTCGGCTCCACCCGACACCCGGATGCCAGAAGGGTCGAGCGGGCTGTCGAAATTGTCCGAAACCGAAGACCCGATCTCATTATCGACGGGGAGATGCAGGCGGACACGGCGGTGTCGGCGGAAATTCTGAATCGGCTTTATCCGTTCAACCGTCTCGGATCGCCGGCAAATGTGCTGATTTTCCCGAATCTGGACGCCGGAAACGCGGCCTATAAACTGCTGTATCACATGGGTGGCGCCAAGGCGGTCGGCCCGATTCTGATGGGGATCAGCAAACCGTTCAACGTGGTGCAGCGGGATACGGATATGGAAAACGTCG
Organism: uncultured Desulfobacterales bacterium; assembly: GCA_964495045.1. GTDB lineage: Bacteria > Desulfobacterota > Desulfobacteria > Desulfobacterales > Desulfatirhabdiaceae > RAAP-1. The sequence continues at coordinate 8,887 of CAZBUL010000007.1, forward strand.
TAAACGTGATTGCATTTACGGTTGCCCAGTCTCACGGGGAATGCGAAAGCTCGAACTGTCCTCTGGAATAAGCGAAAAACCGATCATCATCCTGTCATGGACGGCAGAACATCCTGTCGTCCATGACGGATCATGAGGATAGGGGAGACAACGAAAACGGTGTCAGACTTTCATACCCGTCTTCCGTAACCAGAACCGTCTGCTCGAACTGGGCGGACAGTCTGCCGTCCTCTGTAACGGCTGTCCATTTATCGTCAAGAATCCGCAAATACCGGGCGCCGATATTGATCATCGGTTCGATGGTGAAAACCATGCCCGGCAGCAGCATGAACCCGTCGCCTTTCTGGCCGTAATGGAGGATCTGTGGCGGTTCGTGAAATTCGAAACCGATGCCGTGCCCGACAAATTCCCGCACAACCGAACATCCCTGACTTTCCGCATAATGCTGAATGGCCCATCCGATGTGGCCGGTGGTATTTCCAGGTTTGACCATGGAGATTCCCTGGCGCAGACATTCCCGGGTGACCGAAACGATTTTTTGAGCATCCGTACCGGGAGTTCCCACAAAAAACGTCTTGTTGGCATCCGCAAAGTAACCGTTCAAAATGGGGGTTACATCCACATTCACGATGTCTCCGTCCTTCAAGATGCGGTCTCCGGGGATGCCGTGACAGATCACTTCGTTGACCGACACACAAACACTTTTGGGATATCCCCGGTAATTCAGGGGCGCAGGAACGGCGTGGTTCTTGATGGTGAATTCGTGAATGACGGTGTTGATCTCTTCTGTGGTGATGCCGGGTTTGATGATGGATTCCGCCAGATCCAGGGATTCCAGTGCCAGTCTTCCGGCGGTCCGAATGCCTTCGATATCTTGAGACGTTTTGAACCGGATCTTGTATTTTCGGCTGTACTCACTTTTCAGGAGAGGAAACGCCGCCACGCTATCATGTGGTTTGGAAGCACAGCATTTTTTATATTTTCGGCCGCTGCCGCAGGGGCACAAACTGTTTCGGCCCAATTTGTCGGATTTGATCTTCAAAACAACTCCTGTAAATTAATCAGCCATCAGCAACCAGCTATCATTGAGAATCGCGAGGTTAGGGATGATCACTGTTTGACACCGGTATGGATGACGGCAATACCATTGGTCAGCCGGGTGAATGAAATATCGGTAAACCCGATGGTTTCCAGCATCTCGGCCAGTTCTTCCGGCAAAGGGAAAAGGCGGATGGTTTCCGGCAGGTGAATGTAGGCCGAGCGGCTTCCGGCAATCAACTGCCCGAGCCAGGGCATGATGAAAAAAGAGTAAACGTCGTAGATCCATCGAAAGACCGGACAAACCGGCTTGGAAAATTCCAGGCACATCATACGGCCGCCGGGCTTGAGCACGCGGTGGAGTTCTGTGAAGCCTTTTTCCATGTGGGTGACGTTTCGGATACCGAACCCCACCATGACGGCATCGACGGAGTTGTCGGGAAAGGACATGGCTTCGATATCGCCTTGAATATACTGGATTCGTTTTCGGACGGCAACGTGGTTGTCCTGGGTTTTTCCTGCCAGAATCATGTCGCGGTTGATGTCATACAGGATCACTTCTCCGGTTTCGCCGACCCGGCGGGAGGCCAGAATGGCAAGATCGCCCGTGCCGCCGCAGACATCCAGCACCTTATCCCCCGGCTTCAAATCGAGAGAGCGGACAGCAGCCCGTTTCCAGGCATAATGGATGCCAAAACTCAAAATCGTGTTCATCAGATCGTAACTGTCGGCCACCGAATTGAAATGTCTGCACACATACTGCACTTTTTCATCTTCCGGCACCTGATAAAACCCGTATGTGGCCAGCTTTTCCCGGGTGAGACGGGCAATCAGTCCGGCCCGTTGCATACGGTCATTCAGCCAGACGGTTTTTGGAAAAGACATACGAAAATCTCCTTGTTTGCCGGCTGTCTGTGGATGGACAGAATCTGCCGACAGCAGAAAAAAATCGGGCGGTGAAGGATTGTCCGATTCAATCCAATGACAGTCCGGCATCCTGCATCATGGTTTTCAGAAGCGCCAGGCTTTTTCGGCCGGCTTCTTCGGGAATATCCACGTATGGATAAAGTTCCAGACTGATATCACAGGCATATTTCAAGCGGGCCATGGATGAAAAAATCCTGGAGAAGTCAATGGCACCCTCGCCGACGATCAGATGATTGTGAACCCGGCTGAGGGTGATATCTTCAATGTGTATATGTCCGATCCACTCAAAGAGATCTTCGAAAGCGGCATGGGGTTCTTCGCCGGCACAGAAAAAATGGCCGATGTCGAAATTGAGGCCCACGATTTGCGAACGGATATCCCGTATGAATGCCTTGAACTGGGTGGAATTTTCCATGAGCAGATCCGGTTCGGGTTCGATCAGCAGCCGAATGTTCAGCGCTTCGGCCGTTGGAATCACTGCATCGAGTCCCTGATGAAACAACCGGATGGCTTCGGTTTCAGACACGCCCTTCAGCGGCCCTCCCGGCGGAATCGAAATGTTGCGGCAGCCGAGTTCTCTGGCGATGCGAAGACATTCCTGGGTATGGTGAATGCGAATCTGGCGCTGATTCGGATCAGGCTCGATCCACGACGGCAGATAGGTATCGCCTACGGCAAAGAGGGTGAAGCTGTTCAGATTCGTTATTTTCAGCCCCAGACGATCGACGGCGTTCCGGACATCGAGCAACGCTGCTTCCGAATAATCCGGTGGATAAAGATGGGGGCGATCGCACATGATTTCAACCCCTTTGAATCCCAGAGCGGCGATGCGGTCGAGTGAATCGAGCAAGGTGAATTTGACAAAAGCATTGGTACTGTAACCCAGAGTCAAAAGTTTGGTCTCCTCATTGTGGGGGATAATAACGGCTGAATATCTTTATTGGGACGACCGGCTGTTCAGGTAATCCCTTTCAAGGAATTTCAGGGCGTTGAGCTGTTCCTGAAAAGTGATGGGCGGGGAGTCTCCCATGGGTTTTTTGAAATAGAATCCCAGCTCCGGAACCAACCCTTTTCGGCCGGATGCCGTCAGAGCGGCCACCCATCTGGCCAGATCCAGAACCATGGGCGCCGCCAGGATGGAATCTCTGCCTTGAAGATTGATGCGGATGCTCATGGGAAGATCGAAAAGCCCGAGAAGATCGATGACATCCCAGGCTTCCTTGGCATCCCCGCGGGGCGGATAATAGTCGATATGAACCTTGTGGGAGGGAACGCCGTATTTCTCTCCGACCGGATAGCCCAGAATCTCGTCGAGCAGTTGGGTTTTATTGGCCAGTTTGCCGGCTGCCCGGTCTGGGTCCATTAAATTTTTTCCATCGGCATTTCCGAGAATGTTCAGGCTGTACCATCCATCTACCTGAAGTTTTCTGGCTTTCAATGCCGATGCCAATACCACTTTGAAATACGTCTGACCGGTTTTTCCATCGCAGCCGGCCATGCAGACTCCGTGTCGAACGGCTTCCGCAACGACGGCAGGCCATTCCAGTGGATTGGGGGTGAAATTGACGACCGGAATTCCGGAGGATATGGCAGCCAGTGCATAGGAGATATCCGGAAAAGCGGACGGATTGGGATCGGACAGAATTTCGGAGATGGATTCGGATACCGGCGAATGTTCAACCGCACAGGCCGGCAGCAAGTTGACAAATATCGGCCGGGCATCCGGAAAGTCATTTTTCAGCGATGCGATATGCTCCATGACCTGTCGAATCTGGGCCGCTCGGTTTAGATGGGCTTCGGGGGGAGAGAAAACCGTCAGACTGTCGATCTCATCCCGATATCCTTCCCATACGGATTTCGGAAGAACTCCATGGTGAGTGATGGCTTGCGTCATGGAATGATCGGCAATATCCCACCCGGCCAGATGAACGGCCTGCACGGGGAAGATATCTGAAAATTGATTGGCTGTGGTCAGATAGGGGATGACACTTTCCGGATGATATTTCATCAGGCTGATAGCAGCGGCAAGGGTCGATCCAATGGCACCTTTGGCGCCGGCAACCAGTAATAAAAGCGATTTGTGACAGGTGGAGTCAACGGACATGTATCAGCCTCGGCAATTTCGGATTGGCTTCTTCTGAAGTCTTAATTTGTTTAATTTTCAAGTATAATCCAATATCGATCGGATGATCAAGTTCATTTGTGTTTTTTTCGATTCGTGCCGGGATGGATTTATATGCCCGGCGTGGGTCGTCAATGAAAAAGTTCATGCCCGGTTGCTTTTCTCATTCACTGCGGCATGTTTCTATGATATGAAAATCGTGGAATTCACGGATGACTTTACAGGAAATTATGATATCCAAGGCAATTTACAGCGGAAGGATGAAGTACGAAGGATGAAGGATGAATTATGAAGGATGATAACTCCAGTTTGATTCATCCTTCCAATTGAAAACCTGGGTTAAAACAGATGAAGAGAAAAAGGAGAAACGCCATGTCTTTCAAAAGAATTTTTCGTCGGTCTGTCCGTATCGGGAGCGTCTTTATGGTTGGCGCGATGTGTTTGTTATGGATGGTTTGTTGCCTGGATGCCAGGGAGGTGACACCGGCCGAGAAAAAAGCGTATCTTTATGCGGTTGGCCAGGCCCAGTATCCAACCCAGAACGAAATTTCCCGGGGGCTTCTGGCGGTTGTTCCGGGCTATGACCGGATCAATGCTGAGAGGACGTACGGCGAAGGGATCCGCTGGGAAGGTACACCGGGGATATCCCGTGTGCTTGTCGTTTCGTTCATGTCCCGAGCCGATTACGATAAATACTATCGGGACAATCTCGAACAGCATCTGGAATCCTACGCCCTTAAAAAAAGTCTGTGGGTGACGGTGGCCCCTGAAATGTCCTGGTATTTTTTTCGAAAACCGCTATGTCCGCCGCATCCGGGCCGGGTGATTCAAGCACTCGGATTGAATCCAGGCATGGATTATGAGGTGCTCGTAGAAATGTGGGTCGATTATGTAAATCTGTTCCGGCCTGCGCCGGATCCGGAAATTACCGATCATCAATCCGAACTGGCCTATCAGATTGCAGAAAACCTGTGGATATTCCCATCTGACCTGAACGCTTTCCTCAAACTCGACGACACGCAGATGTATATGGACAGCGCCTGGGCAACGCCGGTGACATTTCGGGAGTGGTTCATGAACCGGGCTCAGACAATTTATACGACCACCAACGAAGCCGATCCGAATACGTGGGGATGGCCCTGGACCCGATTGGGATACACCTACGATTGGGGGAATCGTGTTTCACCTGCGGGGCTCAGCGAATTCATTCTCAAAATAAATCCCAACCAGAATGGGGGAGAGGTGACGGTGAAGCTCGAAAGAGCCATCGACTGTACCGATCCGGCCTGGAATCGGTATTTTCACTGTACAGATTTTGATAACGAAAGATGATTTCGAAAATTCATCTTCATGCAAGAGAACATGATGATATTTCCATATCAATGCCATCGTCTCAACCTCAAGGAAATACAATGAATGCAGAAAAAGTAGCTCAAAGAATTCAGTTTTTCATGGAAAAAAAAGGAATTACCCTTACGGAACTGGCGGAAAGAACGGGGATCGAGCCGGGTTTTTTGGAATCCATACAGGCAAAAAATGTTTATCCCTCGCTGGGGCCGCTGCTGAAAATCGCCCGTGCGCTGGGGGTGCGTCTGGGAACTTTTCTGGATGACCAGGTCAGTCAGGACCCGTTAATTGTCCGCAAGTCGGACCGGAAAGAAGATATCGGGATGGTGCGCTCCCGCGAACCTTCCGTGTCCATGAAATTTCACTCCCTCGGCCGGGGGAAAAGTGATCGTCACATGGAGCCGTTTTTCATCGAAATGCTGCCCGAGTCAGGGTCGGAGAATCACTTGTCTTCCCATGAAGGAGAGGAATTCATCGTGGTGACATCCGGTCAGGTGGAGGTGATTTATGGTCAGGAACGGTATGTTTTGAACGAGGGGGACAGTATTTATTACAATTCCATTGTTCCGCACGATGTCTCCTGCAAGGGCGACCAGAAGGCGTCCATTTATGCAGTGCTCTACATTCCGGAATGATCGGGCGAGGGGAATAATCATGGAAGAAACACGTGGATTGCAGTCGCTGACGCTGGGGGATATTCTGGACAAAGCCATTGCCAACCATCCGGACAATGAGGCCGTCGTTTATGTTGATCGAGACTTCCGGCTGACTTATCGGGAATTCGGTGATCTGGTGGAGCGGGTGGCCAAAGGGCTGATGGCTCTCGGGGTGCAAAAAGGTGAAAAAGCGGCGGTTTGGTCCACCAACATTCCGTACTGGGTTGTTCTGCAGTTTGCCACAGCCCGCATTGGTGCCATCCTGCTGACCATCAATATCAATTACAAACGGGATGAACTGGCTTATCTGCTGCGTCAGTCCGAAGCTGAAAATATATTTCTGATTGGCGGTTATCAGGATACCGATTATATTCAAACCTTGTACGAACTGGTTCCGGAACTGAAAACCCAGGAGCGCGGGTATTTGAAGAGCGGTGATTTTCCCGATCTGAAACGGGTGTTTTTCCTGGGCCCCGAAAAACATCGCGGGATGTATTCCATCCCGGAACTGCTGGGGCTGAGCGCGATGATCACGCCTGATGATTACCGCGCCAGACAGGCATTGAACGATCCTCACGATGTGGTGAATATGCAGTACACATCGGGCACGACCGGTTTCCCGAAAGGGGTGATGCTGACCCATTACAACATCGGCAACAACGGCTATTATATCGGACTGAACCAGAATTTCGGCCCCAAAGACCGTGTCTGCCTGCCGGTTCCGCTGTTTCACTGCTTCGGATGCGTGCTGGGTGTTCTGGCGGCCATCAACCATGCAGCCACGCTGGTCATTTTGGAATCCTTCGATCCGGTTCAGGTGATGGCCTCCGTGGAACAGGAAAGATGCACCGCCCTGTATGGTGTTCCCACCATGTTCATTGCCATTTTGGATCATAAGCTTTTCAAAAAATTTGATTTTTCATCCCTTCGCACCGGTATCATGGCGGGCTCTCCCTGTCCGATTCAGGTGATGGAACAGCTCATCGAAAAAATGAATATGGGTGAAATCACGATTTGTTATGGATTGACCGAAACGTCTCCCGTCATCACCCAAACCCGGATCGGCGATGATATCAAGCTGCGGGTGACGACGGTCGGCCGGGCGCTGCCTGAAATCGAAGTCCGGATTGTCGATCCGGAAACCAACGAGGTGCTGCCGGCAGGGGAGCAGGGAGAAATCTGCTGTCGGGGATACAATGTCATGAAGGGCTATTACAACATGCCCGAAGCCACGGCCAAGGCCATCGATCCGGACGGATGGCTCCACTCCGGCGATCTGGGTGTGATGGACGAGAATGGGTATCTGTCGATCACCGGCCGCCATAAGGATATGATCATCCGGGGCGGAGAAAACATCTACCCCCGTGAAATCGAAGAATTCCTCTACAAGATGGACGGCATCTCCGATGTCCAGGTCGTGGGGGTTCCCAGTCGAAAATATGGGGAAGAGGTCGGTGCGTTCATTATTCAGAAAGAAGGGTACGATCTTCAGCCCAGCGATGTTCAGGATTTCTGCCGGGGGAAAATCAGCCGGTACAAAATCCCGAAACATATCACCTTCGTTCCTTCCTATCCCATGACGGCCAGCGGGAAGGTGCAGAAATACATTCTACGGCAGCAATCTTCTGATATTTTTCCCGATACGTCGTTTTGATCGGTTCAGGTAATGACGTTTCCATAAGCCGGTTTTTTTGATCCGAACTCAATATGATAAAACACAATATGATTTGAACAATAAATATGCTAAAATACAATCCTGTTTTAACTATTTATATGCTAAAATCCAATGGTGTTTTGTCATGAAAAGATATTTGGAAAAAGAGCTCGTTTTGTGGAAAGACCGTTTTGATCGGAAACCGCTGGTCGTACGGGGGGCGCGGCAGGTCGGAAAGACTTTTCTGGTCGAGGATTTTGGCCACCGCTGCTTTGAATCTATTCTGACGGTCAACCTCGAACAACAGGAAACCCTGCACCGTCTCTTCGAGGGGATGGATCCGAAACGGATCGTTCAGGAATTAGGGCTCTATTTCAATCAGACCATTGTACCGGGCGGCACACTGCTGTTTCTGGATGAAATCCAGGCCTGCCCAAAGGCCATCGCCTGTCTTCGTTATTTTTATGAAATGATTCCCGATCTGCATGTAATCGCTGCCGGATCGCTTCTTGAATTTGCGATGCGGGAATTCAAATATTCCATGCCGGTGGGGCGTATCGAATACCTGTACTTGTATCCGATGACTTTTTCCGAATTTCTCGTGGCGATCGGTGAAGACCGATTGATTGCATGGCTGGATACCTGTCATGTGGGCGATCTGTTCAGCGATATGGCGGATAACCGGTTGAGAGAACTGCTTCGTGTATATTGTTTTATCGGCGGCATGCCGGAAGCAGTTGCCGCATACAGCAAGCGGCAGGATATGGTCGAAGTTCAACGCGTGCACACATCCATTATCACGACCGTGCAGGATGATTTTGCAAAATACGGCACCCGTGCGCAACAGCGCAACATGAAGCAGGTATTCCGTTATATCCCCTTGTCCATCGGAAGGAAAGTGCGTTATGTGAACATCGATCGGGATGTCCGGGCGGCCGATTTGCGGACGGCAATGGAATTGCTGGAACTGGCGGGGTTTGTTTCACTGGTGCGTCACACGTCGGCAAACGGCGTTCCCCTGGGAGCCGAGGCATCGAATGATCGTTTCAAACCGCTTATGATCGATATCGGGCTGTGCAGAAATCTATGCGGCGCGAGTCTGTCGGGAGGAACCGATTTGCTGACCGTTCAAGAGGGGAGCCTGGCAGAACAGTTTGTGGGGCAGGAACTTCGCGCATTGGGGCCGTGCTTTGCCGAACATTCCCTGTTCTACTGGCATCGGGAAGCGAAAAACGCCAATGCAGAGGTCGATTATCTTTGGACCCATGAAGAAAAAGTGATTCCCGTGGAAGTCCGGGCCGGCACATCGGGCAGCCTCAAATCCACCCATGTATTTCTGGCGGAGAAAAAACGGAATTTCGCCGTGCGTTTCAATATGGACAGGCCATCCAGCGGTGATTTCACCATCGATTTTGGAAATAAATACGGCATGACACCGATATCGTTCAGGCTGCTGTCCCTGCCGTTATACATGACCGGACAATTGAATCGGCTCATTCAGGAGCAGTTTATTTGAATGGGAAATATCCATTGCAGCTTGATTTTCGGGCATAACCAGCATATAAACTGTTTATGCAGCTCGATCTCAAACCTGTTCACCGGAAAGTGATCATTCCCTGGTACGACTCCGATGTCGTCTGTATCGCCACCCTGGTCTTTGCCGGTTTCGTTCTCTTGATCGGCGTATGTGGCATCCATGTGGCGTATGAAACGGCTGAGAGCCGACAGTATCTCTGGATTCCGGGGCTTGTGTTCGCCCTGGGACTTGCGATTTTTCTGTCCATCAGCATGCGACTGATTTATCGCTATGTTCAGCGATGGGACCGGTAAAACCTACCAGGTGCGGATAGAGAACTTCGATGAAATGATGAAGGATTTTGGCAGTCACTCCCCAGATGGTGACATCTTCGTATGGATAGAGAAGCGTGTAAACATCCGGCAGGTGTCCGTGATAGCCTTCTCGAATATGGATGTCCACCAGTGTCTCCAGCGGAATTTTCAGCGTACGGGAGATTTCTTCCGGATTGTGCCGAATCGTTCCCTGTCCATCCCAAAGCCCTACAAACGCCTGAATGTCTTTGTGGTTGATCGTTTGAAAATGCCCCAGACTTCCCACGTAATCCACCCGATCCCGCGGGATGTCGAGTTCTTCCTGTAATTCCCGAAATCCGGCATCCACGGCGCTGGCATCTTCCGGATCGATGTGACCTCCCGGCAGGGCCACCTGGTTGCGCCACGGATAGCCTTCGGTGTCGGTTTTCTGAATGGCGAGAATATGGGGATTTTCATCGTTGAATACGAGGAGGAAAACACTCGTCGGCTGATATATCCCACTTGCAGGCGGGCCCGGATGCTCCGCAGTCTCCATGATGGTTTTTAAACAGGTTTTGGTCATAATTACTTGCCGCTGAACGTTCCGCTAACCACGAAATACACGAACAACACGAAATAAAAATACATCATGAAATTTTTCATGATGCGGGCGATGCCCGGCATAATTCACGATGGGTTATTTGACTTTCATGAAGTCTTTGTATGACATCTGTTTATAGCTGTCGGTCTGAATGAATTTCAGTCTGGGCAGCAGATCGTCCGGCGGAATATATCCCGGAAAGTTGGCAATCTGCTCTCCGGCATCCGTTACAAACCAGTTGGAGGGCAGCCCGCGGACCTTGTATCGGGTGGCCAGGGTAGCTTCCTTGTCGGAATTCACCTTGATGGAAATGAAATTTTTGTTCAGAAAAGAAACGACTTCCGGGTTCACAAACGTGGTTTTATCCATTTTCGTGCAGTAGCCGCACCAATCGGCGAAAAAATTGATGAATATCTTTTTATGCTGGCTTTTTGCCAACGTCATTCCCTCATCATAGGAATACCATTTGAGAGGTTCGGCAGACACAACGTGAACAGGAAGAACGGTCATCAACACAGCAAGACTCAGTATGGAAACAACAAACAAACGGTTCATAGACGATCCTTGTAGTGAAAGTGTAAATGTCATGGCAACGGTATCATTTTGTTGAGTGCCAGTGACAATCCCATAAATATCAGGAGAATTCCGGCAAACTGGTTGAAATATTTCAACGCCTTGGTGGCTTTTTTCATAAATTCCAGCATGACGTCGATGAAAAATGACATGGCCATGAACGGAATGGCCAGTCCGAGAGAATAGACGCTTAACAACGCAATCCCTTCCAGAACGGTTTCTTTGCTGCTGGCAATAATGAGTATCGATCCCAGAAGCGGCCCGATACAGGGGCTCCACCCCGCTCCGAATGCCATACCTACCAGAAAGGTTCCCATGAAATGAATGGGTTTTTTATCGAGATGCACGCGCTTTTCAAATTCGAGTGCATTGAAGCGCAGCCATCCGGTCAGGTGAAGGCCGAGGAACATGATCAGAATCCCACCGATGATCCGGATCGGGGTGCTGTATGTCTGGATGAAACTTCCCAGAAAAGAGGCAGAAGCCCCCATCAAAATGAATATCGTTGAGAATCCAGATACATAGGCGATGGTCGAAAGAACGACTTTTTTGCGCACACCGTTTTCGCAACCGGTCAGCTCATCAAGTGAAAAACCGCTGATGAATACGAAGTATGCGGGAATGAGCGGTAAAATACAAGGGGAAAAAAAAGATAGAAGCCCTGCCAGAAGCGCGGCGGGATAGCTGATGGTCTCGGTAAACATGGATTCTCTCTATGGATGAAAAGGCGTGGACAGGATAAGCCCTTATCACCTCGCACCGGAGGGGGAAGGTCGGGACAAGGGCCGGATCAATACAGGACGATATCTTCTAAAGTATAGGAGCGCCTGCAAACCGTTCGGTTACATTATCGGTTGCCGATTTCCCGTGCCTTGTCGGTGGCGGCCGCAATGGCATCGACGATGGCCTGCTTGAAATGCCGGGTTTCGAGCACCTTGAGCGCCGCTTCCGTCGTACCGCCAGGGGTGGTGACCAGACGGCGGAGATGTTCGGGTGAATCCCCCCGATCTTCCAGCAGTTTGACCGCTCCTTTGATGGTGGTTAGAATCAGCGCCAACGCATCGTCATGAGAAAGTCCGACATTCCTGGCGGCTTCGATCATCGATTCGATGTAATAAAACAGGTATGCCGGGCCTGAACCGGATATGCCGGTGACGGCATCGAGATCCGTTTCTTTGAACTCGATCACATTTCCCATGGATTTGAGGATTCGGCCGGCAATGGTCAGATCATCGGCAATGGCCTGCGGGTTGGCGCTCATGCCGGACATGCCTGCCTGTACCAGAGATGGAGTATTGGGCATAACCCGGATGATCGGAAGATGGTTGCGGCTGGTGGCATCGAGGGCAGGGTAGAGGCAGTTCTCGATTTTCGAGATGGGAATACCTGCGGCAATGGAGATCACGATCTTGCGGTTGACGATCCGAAATTTTTTGTCTGCTGAGATGTCCGAAAGAATCGGCACGACATGGTGAGGTTTGACGGCCAGAATGACGATGTCGGAGTCTGAAAAAAGCCTGAAGTTGTCTTCCGTGATATGGATGCCGTAAGTTCGTTTCAGGGAGTCGAGCCGTTCCGTGCTGACATCGCTGGCTGTAACCGCCGAAGCTGTAAAGATGCTGGACTGAATCAGTGCGCTGATCATGGCTTCGCCCATGGTTCCGGCGCCAATGAATCCGACGGTTTTATGGATATTTTTCATGATATTCCTTTCAAAGATGAGCGGTTCTGGATGATCTGTCTCTATATCATAACGGGTGAAAAAGTGAAACACAACCATGGCAAGCAGATTGAGGCGGTTTATGTCAGCGTGTGTCAAGATAACCAAAACGGTGAACCCGAAATGGTCCATGTTTTTCTTGCCATATCCGAATGCGGGTGATACGAATTTTCCGGTGAAAATAGATTCACCATGAAATACACGAAGGAAATCTGCATCTTTTTCATTAATGGGAGTGAAGCTTGAGAAATGATGCAGGATCGTTTAATTGTATTTCCATGAACGCCAATAATAAAGGAGATAATATGACTGCGAAACCCGAAATCAAATATACTCCTGAAGAATATTTGAAAATAGAAAGAGAGGCTGTGTACAAAAGCGAATATTTTAATGGTGAAATATTCGCTATGTCAGGTGCCAGCAGGAAGCATAATCTCATTGCCGGCAATATTTATGCGGCCATTCACATCCAACTGCGAAAAAGAACATGCGAAATCTATCCAAGCGATATGCGTGTGAAGGTCTCCGCCACAGGACTTTACACTTATCCGGATATCATTGTCGTTTGCAGTTCTCCCCAGTTTGACGATACTTTCACCGACACGCTGATCAATCCGGATGTTGTTGTGGAAGTCTTGTCTCCTTCGACGGAGGCGTATGACCGGGGTGTCAAATTTCAGCATTACCGCTCGCTGCCATCGCTGAGCGAATATATTTTGATCCATCAGGATACTTGCCATGTCGAGCAGTTTGTCCGCCGGTCGGACAATGCCTGGCTGTTTCAGGAATATGCCAACCCCGATGATCTTTTCGAAATCGGCTCTATCGGCTGTGAATTGAAGCTGGCCGATATCTATGAAAAGGTGGATATGTCTGAAAATGAAAACTTGCCTGCTCATCGTTGATCCCCAAAATGATTTCTGCAATCCGAACGGATCGCTTTTCGTGCCGGGTGCCGATGCGGATGCCGTGCGGCTGGGTGCCCTGATCGACCGGGTTCGTTCGAAGCTGAACACCATTCAGGTCACCCTCGACAGTCATCATCGGCTGCATATCGCCAACCCCATTTTCTGGCGGAATGCCGCCGGCGGTCATCCATCGGCCTTTACCCTCATCACCTGGGAAGATGTGGAAAACAGACTGTGGATGCCGTTCGACCCTGCTTTGCATGACCGGGTGCTGAACTATGCGGAACAACTTGAAAAAAACGGGCGCTATCAGCTCTGCATCTGGCCGGAACACTGCCTGATCGGCACGTGGGGGCAGACGGTGGCCGATCCCGTCTGTCAGGCGCTGTTGCGGTGGGAAGATCGTCCGGCGGTGGTCAGTTGGCTGGCCAAAGGCAGCAATATCTACACCGAGCATTATTCGGTCGTTCAGGCCGATGTGCCGGATCCCGCCGATCCCGGCACACAGTTGAATACGGCCTTGCTGAACGATCTTCAGTCTTATGATATCATCGGTTTCACCGGTGAGGCCCTCAGCCATTGTGTCGCCAATACCGGACAGGATATCGTGGCCAATTTTGCGTCGCGATATATCCGAAAGATTCATCTGATCACAGACTGTTCATCCAGTGTGCCGGGGTTTGCACATATTGCCGAGCACTTTATTTTAGAAATGCAGACATCCGGCATGCAGCTCTGTACGTCGGCGGATTTCTTGAAATAGCCGGTGATGTTTCGCCGGAAGAACAACCACGAAATACACGAAACACACAAAATGATGATGAACCGATCATCGGAAATCATACAGGTAGATAGATTCATGACGCGTAGGTGGGTTCAACAAATTCAATTGACCGTTCCGTCACTCAAAGACAACACGGCCGACGCAGACCGGCTTATTCAAAGTCTCAAAACCATTCTGGGCACCGCTGATATCACCGTGGATCTGGATGTGATGAAGGTGCTGCCGGATGTGCTCAGAAATGCCGAATACCATGTTCGGTGTGTGCTCTTCAGGGATCGGGGCGGATGGGGTGTTTCAGGGGTTCTG
>CAZBUL010000007.1:23434-35836 GCA_964495045.1 uncultured Desulfobacterales bacterium
GGGCCGGATATCCTGACCCGGATTCATCATGCGGACACCGTGGAGGGGCTGAACGATCTCCAGCGCCGGATTGTAATGGAACTGAATCAAGAGGCGGCGGCGTTGTGTGCGGCCTGCGGCTGTTCCATTTCCGATATCCACCAGATGGCCATTGCCGGTAATACCGCCATGACCCATCTTTTCCTGGGACTCAATCCCCGATGGATCATTCGGGAGCCGTATATTCCGGTGGTCAACCGGCCGGGAACATTTCGGGCGGCTCAGTTGGGACTTCAGGCCGCCTCGAATGCACGGGTATTTGTTTTTCCCAATATCGGCAGCTATTTCGGGGGGGATCTCATTGCCGGGATTCTGTATTCCGGGCTCGACCAGCGGGAAGAAACCGCCATTCTAGTGGATGTGGGCACCAATGCGGAAGTGGTTCTGGGCAATAAAAACTGGATGATCGCCTGTGCCGGTGCGGCCGGACCGGCGCTGGAAGGCGGGGCGGCCCGAATGGGGATGATGGCCGGTTCTGGCGTGATCGATCGGGTTACCGTCGATCCGAATACCCGTCGGATGGATATTCACACCATCGATGATCTGCCGGCGGTGGGAATCTGCGGTTCGGGGTTGATCGATCTGGTCGCTCAGCTTTTTTTATGCGGGATGCTCGATATCCGGGGGAAGTTCCTTACTGCGGCTTGTGGTAGCCGATTGCGGGAAATCGACGGCATGAAACATCTTGTGGTGGTGGACCGAGTCGAAGCCGGTGTGGATCGTGATCTGTCCATCTCACAGGCCGATATCGACAGCCTGATCCGATCCAAGGCCGCCATGTTTACAATTCTTGAAACCCTCACGGCATCGGTCGGGATGGCGCCTCGCGATCTGACCCGATTTTATGTAGCCGGAACCTTTGGATCTTTCATCAATCCGGTGTCGGCCATCAGCATTGGCATGATACCAGATTTGCCGCTGGACTACTATCGGACGTTGGGAAACAGCAGCCTTGGCGGAGCCTCCCGCTTTCTGGAATCCCGGGAGGTGTTCGATGAAATCGACCGGATTCAGGGCGGCATCACCTATCTGGAGCTGAACGTGAATCAGGATTTCATGAACCGGTTCAGTGCGGCGAAATTTTTGCCGCATACGAATCCGTCGCTGTTCCCTTCTGTTAAAATCCCCGGATGAATGCTGTCTGGATGGACGTGTGAGCAGGTTGGAAAGCTGCCCCTACAACAATATAATTTTCACTGTAATTCCTGGATGGCCTGCTCCAGATTTTTCACCGTGTTCGCCGTATAAACCTTGCAGGGATAGTCTTTGGGCAGGATCTGCTTGAGGATTCCGGCCAGAACCCTGCCGGGGCCCACCTCGATAACGGCTTCAATGCCGCGCGCCATCAATTCTTTCATGGCCGGATACCAGCGTACCGGGCTGCAAAGCTGGCGGCACATCACCGATTGAATGACGGCCGGATCCCGTTCGGCGCCGCCGGTAACATTCAGCAGCACATCGCATCGGGCGGAATGAAACGAAACGGTGTTGAGAAAATCCACAAATTCCGGCTCCGCTCCCTGAATCAGCCGGCTGTGCCAGGCCCCGCTGACTTTTAGAGGAACCGCCTTGGCACCTTTTTGAACGGCCAGACCGGCGGCCTTTTCCACCGGTGCCGGGGCACCGGTGATGACAATCTGCTTTTCGGTGTTGTAATTGGCCACAGCCACGACACCTTCGGGCTGCACTTCCTGAACGATTTCCTGGATGATATCGATGGTCAACCCCACGATGGCCTGCATCGCGCCGACATGCTGCGTGGCTTCCCGGTGCATGAGAAGGCCGCGTCGATGGACGAGTTTCAGTGTGTCTTCGCAGGAAATCACCCCGGCAGCACAGAGGGCGCTATATTCGCCCAAACTGTGTCCGGCTGTCACAGTGGGGGCGATTCCCTGCTTGTTCAGGACAGCCAGGCATGCCAGATTCATGGCTGTCACTGCCGGCTGAAGGTGGACGGTTTGGGTGAGAACCTCCATCGGGCCTTGAAAGCACAGTTCCGTAACCGGCAAACCGGTGGTGGCCTGGGCCGAATCGAATATTTCCCGGGCTTCCGGGAATGCCTGATAGATGTCGTTTCCCATGCCGACATTTTGAGAGCCCTGGCCGGGAAACAAAAATGCGATTTTTTTCATAAAACCTCCAATGATCAATTCCGGGTATCATCGTCCAGATTGAAGAGTTTGCGGATGACATCGATATAAATGGATTTATCTCCATGGCAGCCGTTTCTTTTCAAATACGTGGTCGGATCATGCAGCATCTTGTTGACCATGGCCTGCGTCATGCGCTGAAGGGCCTGTCGGTCGTCTTCGGATAGATGTTTGAGGGATTGCAGGGTTTTCTGGATCTCGGATTCGGCAATCTGCTCGATTTTGCTTCTGAGCGCCACAATGGTGGGAACGACCGCCAGGCCTTCATACCATTTGCGGAATTGAATGACCGCTTCATCCACCAATCGTTCCGCCTTGATGGCTTCACGGTTTCTGTCTTCGATGTTTTCATCGATGACGTTTTTCAGGTCATCGATGTCATAGACATAAGCGTTGCCGATCCGGTTGATTTCGGGATCGATGTCCCGCGGCACCGCAATATCGATGAAAAATACCGGCCGGTTCTTGCGGGGGCGCATGACGGATTTGACCTGATCACGGGTTAATATGAATCCGGGGGCACCGGTCGAGCTGATGACGATATCGACTTCTTTGAGACAATCAGTGATTTCTTCCAGCCGAACCGCCTGGCCGTTGAACCGTTTGGCCAGCTCCATGCCGCGTTCGAATGTCCGGTTGGCCACCAATACAGCGCCGGATCGGTTGCGGATCAGGTGCTCGACGGCCAGTTCCGCCATTTCTCCGGCACCGATCAAAAGCACTTTTTTGCCTTCCAATGCCCCGAAAATTTTTCGACCCAGCTCGATGGCCGCATAACTGATGGATACTGCATGATCGCCGATACCGGTTTCGGTGCGAACCCGCTTGGCCACAAAAAACGTCTTGTGCAGCAGGCGGTTAAGGATGACGCCGGAGGCTTTCAGTCGAGTGGCGGTCAGATAGGCATCTTTCATCTGTCCGAGTATCTGGGGCTCTCCGACAACCATCGAGTCGAGACTGGATGCGACCCGAAACACATGGCGGATGGCATCTTCTCCGGTATGGATATACAGGGCGCTGTCAAATTCGGAAACGGTAATGCCTTTGATCTGTGAGATGTACTCTTTGGCCGACAGGATCGCCATCTGAGGATCCGAAGTCGTCATGAGTATCTCCACACGGTTGCAGGTGGAAATCAGGATCATTTCAGAAAGATATGGATATTTCCTGAAATCGTCCAGCGCAGCTTCAACCTGGTTACCGGAAAAAGCGAGACATTCTCTCAGCGCGACCGGAGCGGTCTTGTGATTCAATCCCAACAGTACGATATCGATCATAATGAACTCAATAAAAAGCCATCCGGAGCCTACCAGCGGGTAAAAGCGCCATGATGACCTTTCAAAAACAGATTGACACCCAGGAAGGTGAAAATGACCATGCAAAAACCCACGATGGCCAGAATGGCCGCTTTTCTGCCGCGCCATCCCACGGCCAGGCGCTCATGAATCAGGGCTGCATAAATCAGCCAGGTGATGGCCGACCAGATTTCTTTGGGATCCCAACTGAGGAATTTCCCCCAGATCAGCTTGGCATAGATGAAACCGGTGGCCAGACCAATGGTCATGAGGGTGAACCCGGCAACAATGCAGGTGTGGCCCGAAGCGTCCAACAGTTCCAGAGAAGGCAGCCGGCGGTAGAAAAAACTGCGTCGTTTTTTCTTGATGGTTTTTTCCTGAAAAAGGTAAAGAATGCCGATGCCGCAGGCCAAAGCAAAGGCGGCTTCACCGGCAAAAATCGCCAGAATGTGAAACATCAGCCAGACACTGTGAAAGCTGGTCTGGGTTTCGATGGATGCCCGTGGCAGCAATGTGGAAACGACCATGACCATGCTGATCAGTGGCACGGCGAAGGCGCCGAGGATTTTTAGATTGAAACGGTTCAAAGACAACAGATATGAACCGGCCAATGTCCACGCAACCATGGATAGGGTTTCGTGGAGATCTCGAACCGGAATGTGACCGGCCAGAAAAAAATTGTATCCTATAATTCCCGTATGCCCCAGAAAGGCGAGAATCAGGATGGACGCACTGAACTGCTGAAGCGCGTTTTTCTGAAGATAGAGATAAGACAGATATCCGACGGAACTGATCAAATACAGGAACGTGACGCAGATGAACCATTTTTCCATTCACATACCTTTATTGTTATCCATCAATTGGTTATATCCATGCCCGGAGCCCAAAACCGATTCCAGCATGTTGTCGATACGCGGTTTGTCTTTTTTTTGGATGCACTCCAGAAGCCCCTGATCGAGCAGATATTCGAATATCCGCCGGTGGGCATCAGGATTATGCTCACGCTCCAGCAATAGCTTCCGGACTGCTCCCATCAGTTTCAACAACTCGGCATATTCTGGCCCGAACTGGGCTTCGAGCTGTTTACGCAGCTTTTTGGCCAATGCCGGGCTTTTCCCTGACGTGGAGACGGCGATGATCAAATCTCCCCGGTCGATGACCGATGGAAGAATGAAATTGCACAGTTCTGGCTGATCCGCAATGTTGCAGAGTTTTCCGAGCTTTTGGGCATCATCGTGGATGGTGCGGTTTAAATCCCGGTTGTCGGTGGCGCCGATGACCAGAAATATCCCTTCGAGATCGCTGGAGCGGTAAGTCCGCTGTCTCAAGATGATACGGTTTTGCTCTGCCAGTGCAGCAATGGGCTCGGAGATATCGAGGCTGACCACCGCCACTGCTGCGCCGCAATTCAGCAATGTGTGGACCTTCCGGGTGCCGACGGCACCGGCACCGACCACCAGGCAGATCTGATTCCGGATGTTTAGATAGACGGGGTAATACTTCATAGCTGCATCCGGTCTTCAGCCAAAACAAGCGGCCCCTTATATGTTTTTCGACATTCGTTTTCAATATCGAAACCGTCGCAGCGGGGATAAAAATGGGTGAGAACCAGATTTCGAACATGCGCCAAAGATGCCATTTCTCCGGCCAATGACGGAGAAAGATGTCCCCGGACTTTTTCTTGATCCGCATGGGAGCATTCGCAGATCAAAAGGCGGGCATCCTTTGCCAAATTGATTAGATGGTCACAATAATCCGTATCTCCGGAATAGACCACGGAATCGCCCGATGGTGATTCGATTCGGTAAGAAATACTTTCGGGATTGTGGGCGGCCGGACGGGTGATGACCGAAAAACTGCTGCAATCGAGCCGATCCGGGGCACGGGTGCTCATTTCGACGACAGATAAAATGCCATCTCCGGGTTCAATCCATGATCCATAAGCGGATTTGAGAGCCTCGTAAAATGCCGTCAACCCATTCCCGGCGACCAGCGTGAGGGGTGTTTGCCGCCGCATATTCTCGGCATATTTGGAGGCAAACAGAAAGGATACAATCTCGGCTGAATGATCCGGATGAAAATGGCTCAAAAAAATATGGGTGATGTCGAAAATGGTCACTCCGTATTCCAAGAGCCGATGAATCGTGCCGGCACCCATGTCGAACAGGAGTTTGTCGGTACCGATTTCCATGAGGACGGAACACGAACTTCGGCGAAGCGATGGCACACAGGTGCCGGATCCCAGAATCGTCACGGTAATGGGATGGTTGGCATCGTTCATGATTTCTTGCCTTCGATGCGGGAGATCACCCAGTTGAGTGCCCGGCCGTCGGATTTATGATCCAGGATGCCTTCCAGATTGGTCAGCGGTATTTCGGCACGGGCCATGCTCTTGTGACCGCCGGCTGATCCCAAGGCGCCGAATGCTTTTTTGGCCAGTTTCCCGGCATCCTTCCGGAGTCCGTCATTTCGGAACACAATGACCAGTTTCTGGGTGCAGAGTCCCGACACGACACTCCAGGTGATGGCGTGCACCCGCATGAAAAAATCTGCCAGCAGCACACAGACATCCGGATTCTTGACGGATCCCAGATGGGCGTAGATGCGGCCGCCGTGGATCCGTCGGCTTTGAATGGCCGTGGTAAAATATTTCAGGTATTCGGGTCTGATTTCGGCGTGTTCAATTTTACGGGCCAGTTGAATATTGGCATGGCGATGCAGAAACTGAAATGCACGGATGTCTTCCACCAGGGAAGGACGCTCGAAATTGCTGGTGTCGTTCTTGATGGCATGATAGAGGCCGGTGGCCAGTTTAGATGACGGCTTGATGCCGGCAGCCCGGAGATATTCCGTCAGAATGCTGGCGGTGGCACCATAAGTTGGGCGGATGTCTGTGAAAGCGGCTTTGACATCAGTGAAGGGATGGTGATCGATGGCGACATGAAGAGGGATAAATCGGGCGAACGCCGGATGATGATCGGGTTGCGAATCCACCATGACGAACCGGTTGTATTGGCCATCTTTGATGGTATCCACATGGACGAGAGTGACTCCGAGCAATTCCGTCATGGCGATGTTGTCGGGCCGCTGCATGATGTTGACGGTGGCGATGGCGACACAAGCAGTTTTCCGCCAGAGCAGGCGCTTGACGGCCATGGCGCTGGCAATGGCATCCGGATCGGCATTGATGATGATCAGCACCCGATCTTCGCCAGAAAACTGATCATAGAACCGTCGCAGTTTTTCAGCAATCGACAACTTCATCTATCCCTCACGGGTCCTAATTTCCGTAAATGTTCCGTCATGTCGTGGATGACCTGCACCAGTTTTTTTCTGTCTCCAGCAGATATCCAGGCCATCTGGAGCCTGTCTGTTTCGATTCCGAAAGGCGCGAGGGTCGCAGATAGAAGCGCCATGCGTTTTTGTGCCTGTATGTTTCCTGTTTTGTAATGACATTCTCCCTTCCGGCATGCCATGACGATCACCCCATCGGCACCCATCCGGAAAGTTTCCAGAATCAAGCCGGGATCGACTCTGCCGGAGCACATCACCCGTACAATTTTAAAATTGGCCGGATAGGCGCTGCGGGATCTGCCGGCGGAGTCGGCGGCCTCGTAGGCGCACCAGTTACAAAGAAATCCGATGATTTCAGGTTGAAAAACCGACATCGTGTATCATCCCGGCATTTTTTTTCGGGAAATCTAAGCTTCATCGCAGATTGTGTCAATATCAATTATGACGGTTTCGAAAAAGTTCGGATTGTTTTTCTTGACACTGCATCA
Organism: uncultured Desulfobacterales bacterium; assembly: GCA_964495045.1. GTDB lineage: Bacteria > Desulfobacterota > Desulfobacteria > Desulfobacterales > Desulfatirhabdiaceae > RAAP-1. The sequence goes on from CAZBUL010000007.1 coordinate 30,701, forward strand.
GGGTTTATCCTAATACCAATAAACAAGGACAAGGCATATATAGCTTTCAGAAAATTCATTTCGCAAGGCAGCAGGGAGGAGATTATCCTGTAGTATATCTCCGACCGATAACGCCGTGAAATTATTTTTCTGAAAGTCTATAGCATTGTCTCAGGTACTGACACCAATCAATTCCTTGATGTTTCGTTTGGATGCGGTGTTCTGTCAATTTCCCTTATCATGAAAAGGAGATTTTTCGATGTATGTAGGCCGTGTCATGCACACTGATCTGGTAACCGTCTCCCCGGAAACCACGCTCGTGGAAGCGATGGAAATTCTGAATGAAAAACGGATCGCCCATTTACTGGTTGTTGATAAGAAAAACAAGCTGTTGGGGTTGGTATCAGACCGGGATCTCAAGCAGAACTGGGCATCGCCGGCCACCACCCTGAGTACGCACGAGCTGAATTACCTGCTGACGAAAGTAACCGTAAACATGATCATGATCAAGAAATATGTTTCGGTGAGTCCGTCCACCACCATCGAGCGGGCTGCGCTGATCATGCAGGAACATCGCATCGGTGCACTTCCGGTGATGGAAGAAGACAGGCTGGTCGGCATCATCACCACCACCGATGTCATGGGGGTTCTGCTCGAAGCGATCGGTATCGACAAGGAAAGTTCCCGGTTTACGGTTCTGGTCTATGACCGTATTGGTTTTATCGCAGAGATTTCTCAGATTCTGAAAGATTTGCAGATCAATATCCGCAGCATTTTCGCATGGCCAGATAAAAAATTCCCCGGTATTTTTCACCTCGTCATGCGGGTACCGTCCCGCGACGGTGAGAAAGCCATTTCTGCATTGAAAGAAGGCGGATTCAATGTGTTGACTGAATACATTCAGGATATGACACCGTTTCTGCCCAACGCCTGATGACGGGTGCCGGTGGATATGTTACAGCGTCGATGAAGACAGTAAACAGTTGTTAACAGAGCCATACAAAGAAAGGAGACACAATGAACAGATGGACTAAAAGATGGGCGCTTGCAGTATCTTTCGTTTTTATGCTGGGAATGATCACCACAGTTTCTGCCGATGCCCTGCAGGAAATTCAAAAACGCGGAGAACTGCGCATCGCCGTTCAAACCCAGGGGCCTCCCTTCAGCTTTATGGACAAGGCCGGGAATCGTACGGGGAGTTCCGTTGAGTTCTGCAAATTGATGGCCCAGGAAATGGGTGTGAAAGCCGTTTTTCTCGATTTCGACTGGGACGGTCTGATTCCGGCGCTGCTGTCGGGTAAGGCCGACATGCTGGCCGCCGATATGACGGCCAATCTCAAACGCGCCATGAAAATTCAGTTTACCCAGCCTTTCTATTACACCGGTTCCGTCATCTTCACCAAGGTTGGCGATTCCCGAAAAAAGATTGAAGAGTTCAATAAGGAAGGTGTTAAAGTGGCGGTGCTTCTGGGAGCAACCGGTGAGGCGGTGGCCAAACGGTTTCTTCCCAAAGCTGAAATCAAATCGTATAAAGGCGGCGGACCGCTGTTGATCGATGCGGTGCTGAAGGGCCATGCCGATATCGGCATCAACGATGAATCCGCGGTGATGGGGCAGGCTCTGGAATTTCCGCCCAACAGCATCCAAATCCTGCCCAATAAACTTTCCCGTGAACCACTGGCCTTTGCCGTTCGGCCCGAAGACAGCCATCTGGCTCAGTGGATCAATCTGTTCTTTGAATGGGTCAAGGAAGACGGCCGTTATGATCAAAACATCAATTACTGGGTCACTTCCATGGATTGGAAAAAAGAACATTGATCCGCTTAACCGATAAATGGTGAGTCCATGCTGGAAACCTTCAACTTCCGGGTCATAACGGAATATCTTCCGCAATTTTTCCTCGGACTGGTGGCAACGACATGGATTTCCATGCTTTCTTTTCTGGGAGCACTCCTGATCGGCGCGATCGCCTGTATGTGCCGGCTGTCGCATTTACGCATTCTCAATGTGCCGGCAGGGATTTTTGTCGAAGTGATCCGTTCGACGCCGCTGCTGGCACAGCTCTATTTTTTTTATTTCGGCCTGCCGAGTATGGGCTTGCGGCTGAGTGAATATCAAACGGGAATTATCGCTTTATCGCTGAACAGCGGCGCCTATATCGCTGAAATCCTTCGGGCCGGAGTACAGTCCATTTCATACGGCCATATCGAGGCCGGTATCGCATCCGGTCTCGATTATTTTCAACGGCTCCGGTATATCATCCTTCCCCAGGCCATCGGCGCCACCATCCCCCCGTTGCTGGGTCAGACCATCGTTCTGGTTAAAGACAGTGCCTTGCTGTCGTTGATATCCGTTTTTGAACTGACCCGAGCCGGTCAGCTCATGAATTCCGAGCGCTTCATGCCGGCCGAAGGCTTTTTCACCACGGCCGTATTCTATCTGCTGCTGTATCATGTGCTCAAATATCTTTCTTCCTGGTGGCAGAAAAAACTCATTTTCCGTCCGGCGATGTGAATCCATGTGGCTTCATTATTTCAACAACCTGATGGCATCCTTTCCTTTTTTTCTGAAAGGATTGTGGATGACCTTCATCGTTTCGCTGCTCAGTCTGGCGGGGGGAACGATGCTGGGCTTCGCTGTGGGGATTGGCCGCATCAGCCGAATCCGGATACTGCGCTATAGTCTCTCTGTGTATGTAGATTTCATGAGAGGCACCCCGTTTCTGGTTCAAATTTTCATCGTATTCTTCATATTTCCGGAATGGGGGATTCAGATGGAGGCGTTTGGCGCTGCGGTTTTCAGCCTGACCATTTATGCGGGCGCATACATCAGTGAAATCGTCGCCGCCGGTATCGGCACCATCTCTCCCGGACAAACGGAGGCGGCCATGGCAAGCGGGATGAATTGGTTTCAGAGGCTTCGCTATGTCATCATGCCGCAGGCTCTCAGACCGATTCTGCCGCCGCTGGTTGGTCAGTATGTGTTGCTGATCAAGGACTCTTCTGTTATTTCGGTCATTGGGCTGACCGATGTCACCCGTGTCGGGTGGCTGACGGTTCAGCGGATTCCGGAAGGAATCATGGTGTTCGGGCTGGTAGGGCTGCTTTATTTTTCAATATGTTACCCGCTGATCCATCTTTCCAACTGGTTTGAAAAGAGACTGACCATTGTAAAATGGAATATGTGAGGGTTCTGGATGCTGCGATATTGCACGCAAACAGATTAAGGAGGCTTTTTTTGGAAAAACTGCTTGAAAACCGTTTTCATCTGGCCCATCTGCCGACACCGATTCAGTTCATGCCCCGTCTTTCCGATGAACTGGGGATTCAGCTCTATGTCAAACGGGACGATCTGACCGAAAGTATCGGATCGGGAAACAAAATCCGCAAACTGGAGTATCTGCTGCATGATGCCATTCATCAGAATGCCGACACGCTGGTCAGTTGCGGCGGTATTCAATCCAATCACTGTCGGGCGGTGGCCTGGGCGGCGGCAAGGAACGGACTGTCCTGCATGTTGGCTCTGCGGGGTGAAAAACCGGTAGAAATCGAAGGAAATCTGCTGCTGGATCGGATTCTGGGGGCTGATGTCCGGTTTTTTTCAGTGGAGGATTTCAAGAATATTCAAGATATCGAAAACACGGTGGTCGATGAACTTCGAAGGAACGGCAACCGTCCGTACTGGATTCCCATGGGAGGATCGAACGCCACCGGCTCTTTGGGATATATCCAGATGATCCGGGAGGCGGCGGCTTTTCCCGTGTCTTTCGATCATTTGTATGTCGCTCTGGGATCGGGAGGCACGTTTGCCGGTGTTTGGCTGGGATGTCAGCACGCAGGCATTCAGCCCCGGATTCACGGGATTGCCGTGTGTGATGATCGCGCATATTTCGTGGCCGAAATATCGCGCATTCAACGGGAATTCCAGGAAGTGTACGGCATGAAGGTTGATTTTGAAGGTATCGGGCAGGCTATCGACGATCGTCATGTGGGGGTTGGATATGCCCTGAATACCCCATCGGAACTTGAACAACTGGTGCATTTCGCCTCCTGCGAAGGTCTGGTGCTGGATCCGGTTTACACACTGAAAGCGTTTCTGGGTATGGTGGATCATATCCGCAGCGGCGCGGTCGAAAAAGGTCAGAATGTTCTCTTCGTTCATACTGGAGGCCATTCAGGACTGTTCCCCAAACATTCCGAATTCAACAAGATGTTCCTATTTCGATGATGACTTTTGTTACTGGAAGCCGACGCTGATGATTCAGTTTAAAAACGTCCATAAATGGTTCGGAAAGCTTCATGTCCTGGATGACATCAATTTGACGGTGTCTGCCGGAGAAGTCGCTGTTATCTGCGGACCCAGTGGTTCCGGGAAAAGCACGCTGATCCGCTGCATCAACAAGCTGGAGCCGATCGCTTCCGGAGAAATTTGGGTGGATGGCATGCAGGTTCACGACCGCCATACAAATCTGACCCGGCTGCGTGCAGAGATCGGTTTCGTTTTTCAGCAGTTCAATCTCTATCCGCACATGACAGCTCTCGATAATGTCACGCTGGCGCCAATCAAAGTCCGAAAAATGTCCCGAAAAGAGGCGGAAGCCAACGGTATGGCGCTTTTGGAAAAAGTGGGCATACAAGACAAAGCCGGAGCATATCCGGCACAACTGTCCGGCGGTCAGCAGCAGCGGGTGGCTATTGCGCGCGGGTTGGCCATGCATCCTAAAATCATGCTTTTTGATGAACCGACATCGGCCCTGGATCCGGAAATGATCAACGAAGTGTTGGATGTCATGCGTAAACTGGCCGGTGAGGGAATGACCATGGTGATTGTCACCCACGAAATGGGGTTTGCTCGCGAAGTGTCGAGTCACATTGTGTTTATGGACCAAGGGCAGATCATCGAATCGAACACACCGACCGAATTTTTCGAAAATCCCAACAGTGAACGAACCCGACTGTTTCTCAGCAAAATTCTATCTCATTGATCGGTGGTTGTTGCGTGCATCATCGATTATCCAAAAAATGTCGTCAAAGCTTGACAGTCTGCCTTTCATCGTGGTAATAAGCAACAAATGTCGGGGCGTAGCGCAGACTGGTAGCGCACTTGAATGGGGTTCAAGGGGTCGAAGGTTCAAATCCTTTCGCCCCGACCAATAAA
>CAZBUL010000008.1:0-5320 GCA_964495045.1 uncultured Desulfobacterales bacterium
GAATGTGTATTAATAAAGGTGTGGGGATGATGAACAAGGCAGTAATCGAAACCAATTTTGCGGAACTGACGCTCCGGCAACGGGGGAAGGTGAGAGATATTTACGATCTTGGAGACAGTCTGCTGATGATTGCAACAGACAGGATTTCGGCTTTCGATGTGGTTATGCCGAACCCGGTTCCAGACAAAGGCAAGGTGTTGACACAGATATCCCTGTTCTGGTTCGACGTGATGAAAGACCTCGTTCCGAATCACATTGTCACCAGCCATGTTGAAGAATATCCCGAAATTTGTCGGCCTTATGCGGACGATCTTCGCGGACGGAGCATGATGGTAAAAAAAGCATCCCCGCTCCCGGTCGAGTGCGTTGTCAGAGGCTATCTCTCCGGCTCCGGCTGGAAATCGTATCAAAAGACGCGGGCATTGTGCGGTATTCCGCTTCCAGATGGCCTGGTGGAGTCGGACAGGTTGCCGGAACCGATTTTCACCCCTTCCACCAAAGCGGAAATCGGGATGCATGACGAGAATATCGATTTCGATCAGACCGTCAAACTGATCGGCAAACCGCTGGCCGATCGGGTGAAAGCACTCAGCTTGGCTATTTATCAAAAAGGTGTCCACCTGGCTGACAGCAAAGGCATCATCATCGCCGATACCAAATTCGAATTTGGGCTGATCGACAATGAACTTGTTCTCATCGATGAAGTGCTGACCCCGGATTCGTCCCGGTTCTGGCCCAAGGCATCCTACAAACCAGGAGGCGCTCAGGAAAGCTTCGACAAACAGTTCGTGCGGGATTATCTGTTGTCGATTCAGTGGAATCAGAAACCACCGGCGCCACAACTTCCGGATCATGTGATCGAAGGCACCCGGAAAAAATATCTCGAAGCACTCGAATTGTTGGCCGGTCCTGCTTATGCCATTCAATAATCGGACGATACGGCTGGAGCGGATAAATCTGGAAGACAAATCCTTCCAGATCACCACGGAAACGGCGGTGGACTCCCTGGTGGCATCCATCGCCAGGATGGGGATGATGCATCCTCCCGTATTGTTGGGGGATGAAGCTTGTTATGTGGTGGTTAGCGGATTTAGAAGAATAGCTGCCTGCAAGTTTCTGGAACTCACCGAAATTTCAGCGAAGATACTGCCGCCGGAAACCGACAGACAAACCTGTATTTATTGGGCGGTTGCCGACAATGCTTTACAGCGGCCATTGAATCTGATCGAAACCTCCCGTGCACTGACACGACTGACCGAAGTGTATGCTGAACCCGACGATTTGTGCCGGGTTGCACGGGAACTGGGGCTTCCGGATAATCTCTCCGCCATTGACAAAATGAGACAGTTATCCGGGTTGTCCATGGAAATTCAGGAAGGCGTGCTGTCAAACACGCTGTCGCTGGCCATGGCTCTGGAGTTGGGAAAATTGGAAATACCCGCGGGCGTAGCGATGGCGCAGCTTTTTGGATACCTCAAGCTTGGCCTGAACAAACAGCGCGAACTGCTGCTGATGATTCAGGAAATTGCTTTTCGGGATCGTTTGTCCGTTCATGAAATTCTGAACTCATCCGATTTCCGGAGCATAGTAGATCATGAAAAATGGGACCGTTCCCAGAAAACCTTAAAAATCAGGCAGTATATGAAGCGGCGACGATTTCCTTCCATCACGACCGCAGAAAAGAATTTTGAAGATGCGGTGCGTTCCTTGTCTCTCGAAAACGGGGTGATGCTGATTCCACCACAAGATTTCGAAGGCAATGATTTCTGTTTCCATCTTTCATTCCACACACAGGACGAACTGCATCACCGCCTTTCTGGTCTAACAGAGGCATCCAACCATCCGGCACTTTCTCGTATCCTTTCGGGGTGAGCCTTGATATAAAAAGCCTTTCTCTGCCATACCGACTCCTGACGTCTTTTTTCAAAATTATCCTACAAATAGACCTCCACTGTTGCTTTAAAATCTTCTTCTGGCCGATCATTGCCATAATGCCGATCATTATCTGTTCAGAAATAAACAGATAATCATTTATCGTAAACAATCTATTTTTAATTGTATATACAATAAAAAATAATGCTGTTATGGTTATTTTAAAAAATTATAAAAAATGAATAAAATATCTTGACAAACATTATATAAAATTATTAAATAACCAAAAAATGATAAACACAATTCATTTTTTAATATATTATTAATTGATGATTTTTAATTATGTTCCTTTAAGTCCATTTGAAAAATGTAATCGATCGGTTACAGGAAGGAGGGAATCCGCAAGGCCGTCAACCTGGAGGAAATGTAATTATCTTGGAATGCCTTGACCTGCCGTGAATCTGATCTATCCTCCTCTTACGGGCCATGAAAGTCGATGCTGATAGATCTGGGATACTGTCAATTATGAATGGGTAGCTTAATCTTTGGTGAAAGGAGATAAGAAATGTCCGATACTTATGAAAAAGAGCCAGCACAGGCCTGGATAACGACTTTTGCAGGTACAGCCATCAATCTTTGTCTAGGAATTTTATACGCTTGGAGTATGTGGGGTTCCGCTCTTGTGAACGAAGTCACCTTGGCTACCGGAGATGTGTTAACCAAAACAGCAGTCATTTCAGCGGCTAAGGTTACGGAAGCAGATAAAACAGCTCCCGGAAACATTGTTGTCAAAGCCAAAGAAGCCGTACCGAGACCCGATTCCTTGAAAATCAAATTCGGGGCCAATCAGAAAGAAGGTTATATGCTCTTGTCTGATGTCAAGGGAGATATCAGAGCTGGCGATATTATTACAAAAGCTGGCGAGTCCATGACGGATCCCAAAAATGCTGGATGGATTTATCTCAACAATGCAGAAGCGGCGACACCGTTTTCTCTGTGCGTCATTATGTTTGCGCTTCTAATGATTCCAGGCGGAAAGATTCAGGATAAAATCAGTCCCAAATTCGGTGCCACTTTAGGTGGGCTTTTTCTGGCTGTCGGATGCATCATTGCCGGCATGATGAAAAGCTATACGGGCCTCATCATTGGGTTTGGTATTTTCGGTGGTATCGGTATGGGTATCGGTTATGCCGCACCGACGCCAGCCGCTTTGAAATGGTTCGGACCCCATCGCCGTGGGCTCATTGCCGGGCTTGTGGTCGGTGGCTATGGCGGAGCCGCATTGTATATCGGCCCTTTGGCAAAGTATCTGATCACGGATTTTGGAATCACTCAGAGCTTCGTCATTCTTGGGATCGGGTTTGCGACGGTGGTAGTGATCGCCGGTCAGCTCATCAAAATTCCACAGCCGGGATATGTACCCGCACCGCCTCGTGTTGCTCAAACCGCCAAACAACTGGCTGCCTCTACCAAGCATAATTGGGAGGCCAAAGATATGGTGCGGACATGGCAGTTTTACGCGCTGGTCTTCATGTTCATTCTCACCACGCAATCTGGATTGTTGATCATTGCCAACGCCGCCGGTCTGTTGAGCAAAACGGGAGCGAAAATCCCCTTCTTTGCTGCCAATGCCTGGCTGCTGGTTTCCTTCGGTGGTCTGGTCAACGCAGCCGGTCGAGTTGGTACCGGAATGTATTCAGACAAGATCGGAAGATTGAATGCATATTGCCTTAACTGCGGTATTTCTGCTCTCTGCCTCTTCACCCTGCCATTCATCATTGAATCCGCCAACATATTCCTGCTGTTTTTAGCCGTCGGCGTGGCCTATTGGCAGTATGGCGGCGGTCTGGCACTGATGCCGTCATTCGTCGGGGATTTCTACGGCCCGAAAAACCTGGGTTTCAATTACGGTCTGGTGTTTATCGGCTGGGGTCTGGGATTCTTTATGGCCAGACTCGGAGGCACCATCAAAGACATCACCGGCAGCCTCAATTATGCATTCTATATTTCCGGTGCCTTGTTGGTTGTCAGCGTCATACTGGCATTCTGCACCAGTCGGCCGCTGTGGGCGGAAATGCAGGATAAAGCGAAGGCCAACGCGTAAAAACCGAAATGCCCGTAAGTTCATAAGAGATCATCACCATCGTTTGGGTCTGCCCACATTCCAGTTCCCAATAAAGGGGCATGGAGAAGAAATTGTTCCTCTTCCAACGGGGGGAGGAACAGTGGGTCATAAAATGGTCGAAACGATGATCAAGAAAAACAGATTTTCAAAAAATTATCTCTTTGAATTCCCGTCTGATTTCAGATAGATGAACGAAAGCAATTATTATATTTGATTTAATTGTTTAAGCTATAAATTATTCAGGAAAATATAGTTTATAAATCATAAAACAAATAGATAAGGTTCATTGACATGGGGATTCAGGAAAGGAAAGAGCGGGAAAAAGAGCGCAGACGACAGCAGATCATGGTTGCTGCAAAGCGGGTGTTTTCGGTCGGCGGTTTCAGCAAGTCCACCATGGAAGACATTGCCCGGGAAGCCGAACTGAGTCCGGGAACCATTTATCTGTATTTCAAAAACAAAGATGAACTGTATGCGTCGTTGTCCGTCCGCATTCTTCAATATCTCAGCATTCGACTCAAGCACGTGATCGAAAGCAAAGACCTGGAGCCCGATCAGTACATCTGGGCATTAAAAAAAGCGATGCTTGATGTCTATGACTTCGATCCGCTGATTGTCATCAATTTATTTCAACTTCAATCGAGTGATACACTCAAAAATCTGACATCGGAATTGTTGGAAGAAATTGTAGAGCTTTCCCGGAATTCGATCGAGGCCATGGCGAAAATATTTCAGATGGGAATTGAAAAGGGCGTGTTTATCGAACGACATCCACATGCGCTGGCAGATACGCTATGGGCCTTGTTTTCCGGGATCATCCTGTGGGAAGAAAGTAAAAAAATCATCAATGAAGACAAAGATTATCTCAAACCAACGCTGGATCTCGCGTTTGAAATCTTTTCGCGAGGTATTGCCCGGTAAGTTGCAATCGGAAAGAATCGATAAGCTGTATTATCACTAACACGATCATGGGGAGGAATGACCAATGGCAGAAAAAGTAGAAAAAGCAGAAGCTGTAGAAACATCTGAGGCGCAGATTGCGGTACATTGGCAGGAAGAAGAGTATTACCATGCATCCACCAAGTTCATTGCCCAGGCCAACATGACGGATGAAGGCATCTATGATCGGTTCAGCCTGGATAATTTTCCGAACTGCTACAAGGAATATGCGGATCTTTTATCTTGGGACGAATACTGGCACACCATTCTGGACACCAGTGATGCCCCGTGCTGGAAATGGTTTGTGGGTGGAAAAATCAATGCCAGTTATAACTGTATCGACCGGCATCTTCCTCTGAACAAAAACAAGACCGCCATCCATTT